>JBHEMU010000073.1:0-12537 GCA_046262415.1 Gaiellaceae bacterium
GGGCGGCGGGGGCGGGGTCTGGGCCGGGGCGGCACCGTCACCCGACAGCGTGACGTCGTCGAGGTCGAAGCTGTCGCCCGGCACGGCGCGCCATCCGTAGGCGTAGACGTCGACCGCGTGGCCGCTCACGGCCACCTTGTAGGCGAGAGCGGGGAAGCGCTTCCAGTCGGAGCTCGTCGTGACGCAGGACTTGGCGGAGCCGGAGACCGTCTCCCCGGCCCACTCGCGGATCCGGAGACACACCTGCCGGCCCGGCGTGGCGCTCCGCACCCAGGCGCGCGCGGAGTAGACGGAGCCCGCCGTGGCGGAGCTCACGATCCTGCCGGCGCGGAAGATCGAGTAGTCCGTCGCCGTGCCCTTGAGCGACACCCGCGCGGCGTTGGCGCCGCTCGCGCCCGGGGCGACCAGGGACAGCGTCGCCCGGTAGCCGGCCCAGCCCTGCAGCGAGCCCTCGAAGCCGCCGTTCGCCGGCAGCGTCTCGGCGGCGACGCGGCGCACCTTCGAGCTCAGCTTGCCGCCGGCGAAGGCGGGGCTGAGCTTGCTCGCGGCACCTGCGCCGGAGACCCAGAGGGTGGCGCCGAGCACGGCGAGGAGGGCGACGGAGAGGCTGCGGCGGGAACGCTTCATCCCACCGTGTATCGAGCGATTTCAGCAGCGGCTCGCTCGTCTCATCCAGCGATCAAGGGCAGGTCCGGGCGCGTCCCCGATCGAGGGATGCGGGCCCGACCTCGATCGAGGGATCGCGTCAGGCGGGTTGTGCGGAGCGGCTCAGTGACACGAGCCGGAGCCGGAGTCGGTGAACGACTGGCCGGCGATGGGGACGAAGCGCCACTCGTATCCCTCGGCGAGCAGCCGCAGGACGAGCACGCCGTAGGTCTTCGAGTCCCGCGCCTCGCTGTTCGGCTGGATCTCGCCGAAGGTGCGGAGGCTGCGCCCGCCCGTGCCGACGACGAACTGGCGGATGCCGCGGGGGAGGTGGAGCTCACCGGCGGGCGTCTGTGGCGCGAAGCGCTCGTAGTTGTGGTCGTGTCCGCTCAGGACGACGTCGGCCCCGCGTGCGTAGAGCGTCTGCCAGATCGGGGTCATCGCCCGCGAGTTTCCGTGCTCCGAGCCGGAGCTGAAGCGAGGGTGGTGCATGTAGGCAAGCGTGCACCTGGTCGGGTTGGCTGCGAGGTCGGCCGCCAGCCATTGCTCCTGCGGCGAGCCCTGCTGGCAGCCGCCGACCTCGTGGCAGTTGCTGTTCAGCGCGACGACGTGCCAGGCGCCGAGGTCGTAGCTGTACCAGCCCTTGCCGCGCGGGCCCGCTGCCTCGCCGAAGTAGTCGAAGTAGCCGGCTGCCCCGGGCGTGCCGTACTCGTGGTTCCCCACGCTCGGACGCGTCCGGCTCCTGAACCGGCCCCAGGCCGGGTCGTAGCACTGGGCGAACTCCCGGGGCGACCCGGACTCGTACACGTTGTCTCCGAGCGTGGCCAGCGTGCCGGGGAGCGCCGCGACGAGCGCCGCGGTCGCCTCGTCCGGGTCCCGGCCGCAGGTGGCGATGTCCCCGACGGCGACCATGAACGCCTCGGTCGGCGGGGGCGGCGGCGGCGTGACGCCGCCCGCGTTCAGCAGCAGGGCGTCGACGTCGAACCGGTCGCCCGCGCGCGCGGCGGGCTGGTAGACGTAGGCGTCCAGCCCGCGGCCGCCGGCCGCCTCGTAGACGACGGGCCCGAGCCTGCTCCAACCCCGGGCTGCCCTGCGGCAGGCCTGGGTGGAGTCGACGACCCGCTTCCCCCTCCACTCGCGGATGCGCAGGCAGACCGTGCGGCCTGGTCGGTCGCTGCGGATCTGCGCCGAGGCGCGGTAGACGACTCTCTTCCCGGTGGAGGCGACCGGAAGGCGTACGGGATAGACCGAGAAGCTTCTCCCCGCGCGGCGCACCGAGACGCGCGCCGACCGCCTCCCCGCCGCCCCGCCCCGGCGCAGGCCGAGCGTCGCGTTGATCGCCGCCCACCCGCGAGTCGAGCGCTCGAAGCTCCCGTTCGCGAACAGGTTCGGCGTGATCTTCGGGCCGCCGCCGGCGCCCACGGCGAGCGCCCCCGCCGCCACGACGCCGGCGAGCGCCAGGCGCCTCACGTCCGGGCCTTTCCGCAGAGACGGCGCCGCGCCACGCGTACCCACCCGTCGACCCCGCCGAGGCCGTGCGCCAGGTGGAGGAGCGGGAAGACGGCCACGACCCTGGGCAGCAGCCTCGCCGGCTCGCCGCGCCGGCGCAGGCCGGCCACCCCGAACGCGAGCGCGCAGGCGCCGTACAGCGCGGCCTCGCCCGCGAGCGCGCGCCGAGCGAGGGGCAGCACCGGCGCCGCGGCTCCGAGCGCCGCCAGCGAGCCGACGAAGGCGAGCGGGACGAGGCTCCGGACGCTCACCGCCTCCCCGTGCTTCGCGGTCACGGCCGCCTTGTTCACGCCGTAACGGTAGTACTGGACGAACTGGCGCCTCAGGGTGCTGCGCGGCACGTACGAGAGCCAGATGCTCGGGTCGTAGACGACGCGCCCGCCCGCGCGGCGAATGCGCAGGTTCAGGTCCTCGACCTCCGCGGTGCCAACGTGCTCGTCGTAGCCCCCGACCCGGTCGAAGACCTCGGGGCGGAAGGCGCCGCAGAACACGGTGTCGGTCTCCTGGCGCCGGTCCCGCCCCGGCATCCAGTTGTGCCCGCCGAACGGGCTCTCGAGCGCGCAGGCGATCGCGCGCTCGGTCGCCGTCCGCCCCTCGGGGACGAAGAGG
This sequence comes from Gaiellaceae bacterium, assembly GCA_046262415.1. Taxonomy (GTDB): domain Bacteria; phylum Actinomycetota; class Thermoleophilia; order Gaiellales; family Gaiellaceae; genus JACDAS01. Next base: position 2,764 of record JBHEMU010000073.1, read on the forward strand.
CCGCCCACGTTCCACGCGCCGGTCTCCTGCGAGACCTCGGCGCAGCGGCGGAAGTAGTCCGCTGGATAGTGCGAGTGGCAGTCGAGCCGGACGACCAGGTCGACGTCGCGTCCCCTCAGCGCCTCGAGGCACACGTTCAGACCGGCAGCCGCCGTGCGCCGGGGGTTCTCGAGCACGGACAGCCGCAGGCCCGCCTGGGCGGCCGCGGCGCGCAGCCGTTCGGGGGAGCCGTCAGTGGAGCCGCCGTCGGCGACGAAGACCTCGACCTCGCCCTCGAAGTCCTGCGCGCGCAGGTCGTCGACGAGGTGCCCGACATGGTCGGCCTCGTCCAGCATCGGCACGATCACCGCGATCCGGCGGATCATCGCCTTGCGTACCGGGCGCGGAGCAGGCGGACGGGGTGGGCGGCGAGGTTCGCGAGCCGGTGGCGCCGGTACTCGGACCGGAGGGGCAGCGCTCCGACCACCGGCAGGACGAGCCGCAACCGGAGCGGCGCCCTGGAGCGGCGCCAGTTGCGCCGGCGCCGCGCGAAGAGAGCGGGGTGTCGCGCGCGCAGCTCGTCGTAGATGACGGCGTGCCGCCTCGCGTTCTCCGCGTAGCGACGCGGCGCGTGCAGGCGGTGGAGGCAGACGACGTCGGGGACGCGGACCGCCGTGAAGTCCCGCTCGGCCATCGCCATCCAGAGATCCCAGTCCTCGTAGCCAGAGCGGAGCTGCCACCCCCCCGCCTCGAGCAGCCGCTCGCGGCGGAGCAGCGCGGAGTTCGGCGCCTCGTTGAGGTGGGTGACGAGCCAGGGGTCGAGGTTGTCCGGATTGGGCACCTCGAGGTGAGCCCGCCCGAACGTCCGCTCCGACCCCCACGCGGCGGCGGCACCAGGGTGGCGGTCGAGCGCGTCCGCGAGCGCCGTGAGCGCGCGCGGCGCGACCAGGTCGTCCGCGTCGAGCGGGAAGACGTACGGCGCGGTGGTCGCCTGCACCCCGGCCATGCGGGCGGCGCCCGGTCCTGCGTTCTCCTGCCGCAGCACGGTCAGCCCTTCGCCCCGCAGGCGGGCCAGCAGCGCCAGCGTCCGCTCGTCGGTGGAGCCGTCGTCGACGACCACGACCTCGTGCGGCTCCTGGTCGCGCAGCGAGGCGAGCGCCTGGGGCAGGGTGGCACCGTCGTCGTGGCAGGGGATGACGACGGCGACGCGGGGCGATCCGCTGGAACGAGTTGATTCCACCATGCTCGGAGACCGGTCGAGGCGGCCGGATCCCATAGTGCCTGCGGGCCGGCACTCGCGGCCGCCCCCGCGCTCGAAGTAGCCTCCCGCCAATGGAACCGGAGCCGCTCGGGCACAGCTCGAATCCGCACCATGCCTGGCTCCCCGCCGCGCTCCCGGCCTTCGCGCGTAGCTTCCGGGTCGCCGACGAGGGCCTGGCGCGGACGCTCGCGCTCGCGGGGGCGCGGATCGTCGAGTCGGGCGCCGAGGTCGAGATCGGGCCGCTCCACTGGCTGCGCGGGGAGAGCCCGTCGGCGATCGTGCCGTTCCGCCAGCCCCTGCCCCGGCACGCCCGCCGCAGGGTCAGGGTGCTCCAGCGGCTGGTCCGCTCGAGCACCTCGCGCCTGCGGGCCGGCCACGCTCGCCGCCGGCTAGGCCGGCTCGGGTACGCCCGCACGTCCATCCTCACGTGGGAGATGAACAACGAGGTGCGGGCGGCCCGCGGGGGGCTCCGCAGACCCGTCCTCAACGCAATCGCGGTCGGTCATCGCGGCGAGCCGCCGCCCACGATCGTGCAGCACGTGCTCGCCGAGGCGGGCATGCCGGCCGGCACCGCGGGTCCGCCGCTGGCACGCGAGGGATCGGTGACCGTCCTCGCCGCCGGCGGCGTCTTTCGGGTCTCGGTCGGGCCCTCGCGCACGCTCGCGGGACAGGCGGCCGCCCTCGAGGCGCTCCGCTCGGCGCCCGCTGCGGTGGCCGAGCGCGTCCCGATGATCGAGGGCCGGGGCCGGCTCGGGCTCGCGGAGTGGTCGCGCGAGCGGCGCCTGGAAGGAGCCGCGCCGTCTCCGCCCCTGCCGGAGACGCTTCTCCAGGAGTGTGTCGACTTTCTCGGCGACCTCTTCGGCGTCGAGCGCGGCAGTGCCGGAGTCGGGTCGACGGCCGCCGCAGCGGCTGTCGTCGCGTCGGTCTCCCCGGCGAGGTCCGATTCGATCCTCGCCCTCGGACGCGAGCTCGAGACCCGGCTCGCCGCGCTGCCGCGCGGATTCGGGCACGGGGACTTCCACCACGGCAACCTGCTCGCCCGGGGAGGAAGGCTGGTGGGCGTGATCGACTGGGACGCGGCGGCGCCCGGGCGGCTCCCCCTGCTCGACCTGCTCCACCTGAAGGCGGGACTCCATCAGGCGCAGGCCCGGGTGCACCTCGGGCCTGCGGTGGTGGAGGTGCTCCTTCCCTGGGCGCGGGCCGGCGGCGACGTGCACCTGAGCAGGCTGCGCGAGCGGAGCGGAGTGCCCGACGATCGACGCGTGCTCGAGGATCTGGTCGCCGCGTACTGGCTCGACTTCGTCGCCCGGGACCTGGAGAAGTCGACCGACCGCAGGACGCGCGCGCCCTGGCTCGCGCAGAACGTCGACCTCGTTGCCGACGCGATCGCCCCGGCCCCGTGACGCAGCCGGCGCTCCATCCGCTCGTCGCGGCGGCCTTCGCCTCGCTCGACCGGGCGCGCATCCGCTGGTGCCTGCTGCGCGACGAGGCGGGCATCGCGCGGCCGCGCGGAGACATCGACCTCCTCGTGGAGCCGGCCGACGCCCGGCGATCCGGCGAGGCACTCGAGGAGGCGGGCTACGCGTCGATCCGGGCGTGGGGCCACGGCTCGCATCGCTTCTACGCGGCCTACGAGGAGCGGGAGGGTCTCTGGGTCCGCCTGGACCTGGTCGGCGAGGTCGCCTTCGGGCCGTACCAGTCCCTGCTCGCCTGCGAGGCCCGCGAGTGCCTCGACCGCGCGGTGGGCGGCGGGGGCGTCAGGCTGCTCGCCGCGGAGGACCGGTTCTGGGCACTCCTCGCGCACTGCCTGCTCGACCGCGGCGACGTCCCGCCGCGGCACGCCGGACCGCTGGTCGAGCTCGCCCGCACCGCGCGCGGCGAGGGCCCGGTCGCCCGGCCATTCGGAGCGGCTCTGCCGGAGGGGTGGACGCTCGCGCGCGTGCGCGAGGTCGCCGCGAGGGGGGCCTGGGACGAGCTGATCGCGATCGCGCCGGCGCTGCGCGCCCGCTGGGCGCGGCGGCGACCGGGCGCCGCCGGCGCCCGCGTGGCCCGCGGAGGCGTCCTGCGCGTGCTCAGGCCGGCGCTCACGGCGCTCCGGGGCCGCGGCCTCTCGGTTGCGCTCCTCGGTCCCGACGGAGCAGGCAAGTCGACGCTCGCCGCGTCGCTCGTCGACGCCTGGCCGCTCCAGGACGTGAGGACGATCTACCTCGGCCTCTACTCGGACGCCCGGCGGAGCTATCCCGGGCCGCTGCGGGTGGCCGCCCGGCTGGCCTGGCTCGGGCGCGCATCGCTCGCGATCGGGTGGCATCGCGGCCGCGGCAGGCTGGTGATCCTCGATCGCCACACGTGGGACGCGCTGCTGCCACCGGCCTCGCCCGAGAGCGCTCTCGCCCGCCGCCGGCGCACGCTGCTGGCCCGTGCGGCGCCGAGGCCGGCGGTCGGCGTGCTGCTCGACGCGCCCGCCGAGGTCCTTGCCCCCCGCAAGGCCGAGCACACGGTCGACGAGCTCGAGGAGCAGCGCCGTCGCTACCGCGAGCTGGCGACCAGCCTGCCGCAGCTGACCGTCGTCGACGCGGGCCGCGACGCCGAGGGCGTCCTGCGCGAGATTGTCGGCCTCGTGTGGGGGCGCTACAGTGGAAGCGATCCCGGGGGGGAAACGTGACCAAGCCGAGTCTCGTGCGATCGATGAACGCAGGGGTACGACGTTCCGCGCTGGCCGGGGCCGTCCTCGTGCTGCTCGTGGGCGCCTCCGCACCGGCCGCCGCCGCGGCGACCCAGGTCGGCTTCGCCGGCCATTCCTTCTCGGCGTACTCGCCCGAGTCTGTGGGGGGCTCCGTTACGGGGCAGAAGCCCGAGTCGAAGCTCTGGTACCTCGACGGGAAGTGGTGGGCCTCGATGGTCAGCACGGCCCTGAGCGGGGCGCACACGATTCACCGGCTGGACGGGACGACCTGGGTGGACACCCGCGTGGTCACGGACAGCAGGCCGACGATCAAGGAGGACGTGCTCCTCGTGGGCACGAAGCTCTACGTCGCGGCGCGGGCGAGCGGCTCGGCGGGGTCGAACAGGCTCCGCCGCTACACGTACGCGGGCGGCGCGTACACGCTCGACTCCGGCTTCCCGGTCGACATTCCGGGCGCGGGGGCGGAGACGCTCACGCTCGCCCGGGACACCCTCGGGAAGCTCTGGATCGCGTTCGCGCTCTCGAACCGGGTCTACGTCGCGCGCTCCCAGGCGAGTGACACGGCGTGGGGATCCGCGTTCGTGCTGCCCGGCGCGACTGGGCTGCACTCCGACGACATCGCCACGATCATCTCCTTCACGGACGCCGCCGGTCCGGCCGTGGGCGTCATGTGGTCGAACCAGAACGACGACAAGCAGCACTTCGCGGTGCACCGCGACGGGGCGAGCGACACGACCTGGACCCGGGAGACGGCGCTCGCGGGAAGCGGGCAGGTCGACGACCACATCAACCTGAAGACCTACGGCGGCCGGGTCTTCGCCGTCGTCAAGACGGGCCTCGAGGACGCCGGCGCGTCGAGCGACGCCGATCAGATCAAGCTGCTCGTCCGCGGCACGTCCGGATCCTGGGCGAGCCACAGTGTCGCCGCGATCTCGGAGGACCACACGAGGCCGATCACGGTGCTCGAGATCGATCCGGCCGGCCGGCAGGTCTACGTGTTCATGACGTCGGGCGTCGGCGACTCCGCGAACGGGATCGCCTACAAGCAGACCTCGCTCGACATGATCTCGTTCCCGTCCAGGACGACGACCTTCATCCAGGGCGCCAACGGCGAGAACATCGACGACCCCACCTCGGCGAAGCAGAATCTCTCGGCTGCAACCGGCATCGTCGTCCTGGCCTCCGACGGCACGCGCTACTGGTGGAACCGCATCGGGCCGGCCGGCGCGCCGGCGAACTCCGCCCCGTCCGCACACGCCGGCTCGGCGACGACGCCGAAGGGGACGGCCGTTCAGGTGACGCTGCGCGGCACCGACGCCGAGTCGTGCGAGCTCGCCTTCACGATCGCCGCCCAGCCCGCGCACGGCACGCTCGGCGCGCTCACCGGCGCCGCCTGCGCCCCGGGCAGCCCCAACGCCGACAGCGCCGCCGTCACCTACACGCCCGCGGCCGGCTACGTCGGCTCCGACTCGTTCAGCTTCCGCGTCTCCGACGGCGCCCTGACCGCGACGGCGACCGTGACGATCACCGTCAGCGATCCGGGCGCCCCCGCCGGCATCGTCTTCCACGGGGCCAGCTCGGCCGGCAACGCCGCGACGAGCTCGCTCACGCTCGACCGCCCCGCCGGCATGCTCAGCGGCGACCTGCTGCTGGCCGCGGTCGCCGTCCGCGGCTCGCCGGCGATCACCGCCCCGGCCGGCTGGACGCTCGTCCGCTCCGACCAGAGCGGCTACACGATCAAGCAGTCGCTCTACGTCAAGGTGGCCAGCGGCTCCGAGCCCGCCGCCTACACGTGGACGTTCGCCAGCGCCCAGGGCGCCGCCGGCGGCATCCTCGCCTACGGCGGCGTCGACGCGGCCAACCCGGTCGACGCCCACGGCGGCCGGGCGAACGCGGCCTCGACGCAGATCTCGGCGCCCTCGATCACGACCACCTCCGCCAACGCGAGGCTGGTCGGTGTCTTCGGCACCTCGGCGCAGGCGGCGGCGAGCCCGCCCGCGGGGATGAGCGAGCGCTACGACCGCTCCTCGACCGCGGGCAGCTACCGCGCCAGCGTCGAGGCGGCCGACCAGTCGCTCGGCGCCGCCGGCTCCACCGGCACGCGCACGGCCGTCTCGGCTCTGACCGCGGTCAACATCGGGCAGCTGGTGGCGCTGCGGCCCGCCTGAGCGGCTCGAGGGGCACGCGGCGACCTCACGCCGGCCGGTCGTCGCCGACGCGGGCGAAGCGGAGGCGCAGCGCGGCGACGCCGGCCCACCCCGCCGCGCCCCGTCCCACCACCGCCGTCTCGAGGCCGAGATCCCGCGTCGAGAAGCGGTACTTGTAGCCCTCGCCGCCGCGGAGGAACCGGTATTCGGCCATGCCGTCGGATACCGCCTCCCGAATCGTGTGCGCGAGCAGGACGGCCCCGAGCGAGGCCTTCGTCCACGCCGGGTCCCGCCCGCCCTGGTAGAAGCTGTCCGCGCCCGCGAAGCGCAGCCCGTACCAGGCCGCGCGCGCGCTCCCGTCCACCTCGGCGAACCACAGGCGCAGCCAGCCCTTCCGGAAGGCGGCCGCCGCTGCCTCCCTCTGGAACGGCTCCGCCGCACCAGCGAAGGCGTCGCTTTCGGGCCAGCGGAGGCGGTGCAGCTCGAACAGCAGGTCGAGGTCGTGCTCGAGGCGGCCGGGATCGTCGCACCGGCGGAATGCGAGCTCGTGGTCCCGGGCGACGACGCGCTCGTCCCGGCGGATCCTGGCCCGGTGGCTGTGGCTGAGCGTGGCGAGGAGCTCGTCCCAGGAGCGGCCGCCGAGTTCCAGCACCGGGCTTCCCTCGCGCCTCAGCACCCGCGCGCCGAGGCTCGTCGCCAGACCCAGGTCGCCCGGCACCTGGTCCGCGACGAACACGCTCCAGCGCTCGCGCCCGAGCGCGCGCCCCAGCGCCTCGAGGGCGGCGTCACGATCCTCGGGGGCGCAGATCGGCCCCAGCTCGTCCCCGGGGCCGTGGCCGAGGAAGCGGAGGACTCGCGGGAAGCTGCGCCAGACGTAGAGCGGCAGGATCACCGCGAGGCTTCCGTCCGCGCGCAGGCAGCGCCACGCGCGGAGGCTCCGGCCCGCTCCGAGACGGCGCCACCAGATCGACAGCCATTCCGGCGTCGCGAAGACGTTCCCGGCCCTCTCGGCGAGCTCCGCCCAACCTGGTTCGAGGGCCTCGAGCGTCTCCGCCGGCTCGAGCGTGAGCTGCTCCCGGCCGGTAGCCGTCAGGCCCGCTCCCGCAGCGCCGGGAAGAGGATCACGTCGCGGATCGAATCGCGGCCGGTGAGGACCATCGCCAGCCGGTCGATGCCGAGACCGAGGCCGCCCGTGGGCGGCATGCCGTAGGAGAGCGCCTCGACGTAGTCGGGGTCCCCCGGCTCACCGCCCGCGAGACCACGCTGCAGCTCGAAGCGGCGTGCCTGCTCCTCGGCGTCGTTGAGCTCCGAGAAGGCGTTGCCGAGCTCCATGCCGCCGACGAAGTACTCGAAGCGCTCCGCGAGCTCCGGGTCGTCCGGCTTGGAGCGCGCGAACGGGGAGAGCGCCACGGGGTAATCGTGGACGATCGTCGGCGCGACGAGGCTCGGCTCGACGAAGTGGCTGAAGGCGTGGTCGACCAGCTGGGCCCAGCCGGCGTCCCGGCTCGTGTCGACGCCTCGTCCGTCGAGCGTCGCCCGGAGCTCGTCCTCGTTCCCCGTCCACAGACCCTGCTCGGCGAGCGCGTCGACGAACGGCAGGCGGCGCCAGGGCGGCGCCAGGTCGATCGTGTGGCCGCGGAACTCCACCTGCGTGCCTCCGAGCGTCTCGCGCGCGACGGCGGCGACCAGGTCCTCGATGCGCACCATCGTGTCGGCGTAGTCGGCGTAGGCCTCGTACCACTCGAGCATCGTGAACTCGGGGTTGTGCTTGAACGAGACACCCTCGTTGCGAAAGTCCTTGCCGAGCTCATAGACGCGCTCGAGCCCGCCCACGATCAGCCGCTTCAGGTAGAGCTCGGTCGCGATGCGCAGGTAGAGGTCGGTGCCCAGCTCGTTGTGGTGCGTGACGAAGGGCTCGGCGAAGGCGCCGCCGTAGCGCGGCTGCAGGACCGGGGTCTCGACCTCGAGGAAGCCGTGGCCGTCGAGGTAGCGCCGGATCGCCGCGACCATCCGCGTGCGGAGCTGGAAGTCGGCGCGCGTCTCCTCGTTGACGATCAGATCGAGGTAGCGGCGGCGGTAGCGGGCCTCGACGTCGGTGAGGCCGTGGAACGTGTCCGGGAGGGGCCGGCTGGTCTTCGCGAGCAGCTCCAGCGTGTCGACGGCGAGCGAGGGTTCGCCCCGACGCGTCCGGGCCGGCGACCCGGTGGCGCCGACGACGTCGCCGAGATCGACGTCGATCGGCCCGGTGCGCGCCGTCTCGCAGAGCAGCTGGATGCGCCCGGAGCGGTCGACCAGGTCGCAGAAGACGAGCTGGCCGTGGCCGCGGCGGCCCATGACCCGCCCGGCCAGCCGTCGCTTCTCGGACGCCTCCTCGCCGACCTCCAGCAACTCGGCCTCAGCACGGACGGCAGCGATCTGATCCCGATCCGGGAAACGCCGTGGCAACTCCACAGCCGGAGCCTACTTTGGGGTCAGGTCCCGAGGACTCGGATTCTGTCTACCGCTTCGTAGTCGCCTTCGCGATCCACGCCCTGGTGCCGTCGAGCCGCACGGCCTGCAGGCGATACAGGTAGGTGGCGCCGACGCGAGCGCCGCGGTCGAGCAGCCGGTAGCCGGCTCCGCCGGCCTCGCCCCGGGCCGCGATCAGCGGTCGGTTCAGCCTGACGCCGGCGCGGTAGACGTCGAAGCCGAGCAGCATCGCCTCCGCGCCGGTGCGCCAACGAAGCTCGACCCCCTGTCTCGACGAACGGGCGCTGAAGCTGCGCAGCGCGACCATCGTCGGCCCGCTGCCGTTCAGGAGGATGGCGACGCTGTCCGAGCCGAGGTTGACGACGGCGAGGTCCGGCCTGCCGTCGCCGTTCAGGTCGCGGGCAGCGACCGCGATGGGAAGGTCGCCGGCGGCGAGGGCGACGGGGGTGGCAGCGGTGAAGCCGCCCCGGCCGTTGCCGAGCAGGATCGAGACGTCGTCCGAATTGGCGTTGGCGACGGCGAGGTCGGGCTTGCCGTCGCCGTTCAGGTCGGCGACCGCCAGCGAGTCGGAGCCGTCGCCGGCGTCGACGGGCGAGCCGATCGAGGGTGTGAAGCCGCCAGCGCCGTTGCCGAGCAGGATCGTGAGGTCGTCCGACCCAGAGTTGGCGGTCGCCAGGTCGGGCCTGTCGTCCCCGTTCAGGTCGGCGGCCGCGATGGCGTTGGGAGCGGTGCCGACGAGGATGGGCGAGCCGGGCGCCTCGCTGAAGCCGCCGGCGCCGTTGCCGAGCAGAATCGAGACGGTGCCGGACTCGAAGTTGGCGACTGCCAAGTCGGGCCTGCCGTCGCCGTTCACATCGGTCGCCGCGAGCGAGCCGGCGCCGTCGCCAGCGGCAACGGGCGAGCCGGGCGCCGCGCTGAAACCGCCGGCGCCGTCGCCGAGCAGGATCGAGACGGTGTCGGACTCGTTGTTGGCAACCGCCAGGTCGCGCTTGCCGTCACCGTTCAGGTCGACAGCCACGAGCGCGATCGGATAGATGCCGACCGCGACCGGCGAGCCGAGCGCTGGGGCGAAGCCGCCGGTGCCGTTGCCGAGGAGGATCGAGACGTTGTGCGAGGCGTGGTTGATCACCGCCAGGTCGACTTTGCCGTCGCCGTTCAGCTCGGTGGCGGCGACGAAGATCGGGAAGCTGCGGACGGCGACCGGCGAGCCGGGCGCCTCGCTGAAGCCGCCGGCG
>JBHEMU010000074.1:0-6337 GCA_046262415.1 Gaiellaceae bacterium
GGGGAAACGCCGCCCCGTTTCAACCCTCGCGACAGTACTCCACTCAGTCGCGGCGCGCTTCCGACGCTCGCTCGCCACCGTCTCCGCCGATCACTTTGCCCGAACCGCGCCGATCGGCGTTACCGCCCCAGGCTCCTAGGCCACGGCTTCGGCGCGCAGGCGCGATGCCCGCCCGCGGAGCTGGGACAGCATCGCCCGCAGCCGCTCGAGATCGGACTGGGCCCCGCCGAGCCGGGCCGAGAGGCTCAAGAGCCGCTCGAGGCGGCGGTCGTCACCTGCCGGGGGCGCGCCGGCGAGGTCGCCGATCTCCCGCCGCAGCCTCGCGCGCTCGCCCTCGAGCGCGAGCGCGAGCGCGTACCCGCTGGTCAACGCCTCTTCGAGCGGGGCGAGCGGCGGCGCGCCGGCGCCGGCCGTCGATGCCTCCAGCAGCAGCCGGAGCTCGTGGAGGACGTTGTCGTAGGTGTCGACCATCGCGCTCCCCCGATTATCTGCCGCCGGGCCGCCGCCCACATGGGCCGAGCGGACTATCTTCGAGACGTGCCGGGCCCAGACGTTCGACTCATCCGGGCTCCCCGGGAGAATGGAGCCGTGTCCCGCGGGGCCCGAATCCGCCTCCTCGCGCTCGTCTGCTCGCTGCTGCTCGCCTTCGCCGGCGCGTCCGCCTCGCAGGCCGCGCAGCGCAGCCCGCTGGCGAAGCGCCTCGCCTCGGCGCTGTCGACCTCGGGGGCGGCCTGGGAGCGCTCGGGGGCACTCGTCGTCGACCTCACCACGGCCAGGACGATCTACGCCCAGAACCCCTGGGCCTCGCTCGTGCCGGCCTCGAACGAGAAGCTCGCCGTCACGTACGCGGCCCTGAGCATCCTGGGACCCTCCTACCGGATCGAGACCACGGTGCTCGGCCACGGCCGGCTGCTCGGCTCGACCTGGCGGGGCGATCTCTTCCTGCGCGGGCGAGGCGACCCGAGTCTCGATTCCGCGGCGCTCGGTGAGCTCGCGCGGCAGCTGAGCGAGGCCGGCGTCACGGCGGTCAGCGGCGGCGTCGTCGGCGACGAGACTTACTTCGACAGTCGGCGGACGGCGTACGGCTGGAAGCCCGAGTTCTACGTGAACGAATCGCCCCCGATCTCGGCGCTCTCCGTGAACCGGACCACCGCGGCGGAACCCGCGCTCGGGACGACGATCGCCTTCCGCGAGGCGCTCCGGGCCGCGGGCGTCCGCGTCGCCGGGGCGCCGCGCCTGGGCAGGACTCCTCCGGGCGCCTGGCCGCTCGCCTCGGTGCTCTCCCCGCCCATGCGGGACCTCGTGCGCGCGATGGACACGGACAGCGACAACTACACGGCCGAGCTCCTGATCAAGCAGCTCGGGGCCGTCGTCGCCCGGCGGGGCACGACGCCCGCGGGCGCGGCCGTCGTCACCGGTGCCCTGAAGGCGGCCGGGATCCCGCTTCGGGGCGTCCGCATCGTCGACGGCTCGGGCCTGTCCCGCCTCGACCGGCTCACGCCCGGGGCGATCGTCGGCCTGTTGCGCGCCGCGTTCGCCGACCCGCTCGTGCGGCCGAGCTTCGTGGCCGCTCTACCGGTCGCAGGCCGGACGGGGACGCTGGCGAGCCGGCTGCGCGGGACGGCCGCGCGCGGCCGTGTGGCCGCCAAGACCGGGACGACGAACCTCGCCTCGGCCCTCTCGGGATTCGTCAGCAGTCGCTACGCGTTCGCGATCCTGCAGAACGGCAACCCGGTCGCGCACTCAGAAGCGCGGGCGTCGCAGGACCGGTTCGTCGCCATCCTGGCCGCGCAGTAGCTCGTCCAGGTCCTGCTCGTTCAGGATCGCCACGCCCGCGCGCTGGGCCTTCGTCAGCTTCGATGCCCCGGGCTCCTCGCCGACGATCAGGCCGGTCGTCCTCCCGGAGACAGAGTCGGCGACCTTGGCGCCGAGCTCCTCGAGCGCCGCCTTCGCCTGCTCGCGGGAGCGCTTCTCCAGCGTGCCGGTGATCGCGTAAGTCCGGCCGGTCAGGGGACCCTCCCTGGGACGGTCCTCCTCGCCGGCCTCCAGCCGCAGCCCGAGCGCCCGGAGCTCGTCGACGAGCCTGCGGTTCTCCTCGTCCGAGAACCACTCGGCGATCGCCTCGGCCCGGTCCGGCCCGACGCCGTCGACAGCCTGGATCTCCTCGGGCGTGGCGGCGGCCAGCTGCTCGGCGGAGCCGAAGTGCCGGGCCAACGACGTCGCGGTCACCCAACCCACCTGCGGGACGTTGAGCCCGAAGAGGACCCGCCGGAAGGGCTTCTCCTTCGAGCGCCCGATCGACTCGACCGCCTTCGCGGCCGAGATCTCGCCGTACCCGGCCAGCTCCCGGAGCTGTTCGGCAGTCAGCCGGTACAGGTCGGGGAGCGATCGCACCAGGCCCTCCTTCCAGAGCCGGCGGACGAGCTGCTCGCCGACCCCCTCGATGTCGAGCGCCGCGCCGACCCAGTGGATCAGCGTCTCGAGCCCGCGCGAGGGGCACGCCCGGTTGGGGCACCGGTGCATCGCCTCGCCTTCGGGCTTCACGATCCCGGCCCCGCAGAGAGGGCAGTGCGTCGGCATCCGGAAGGGCCTCGTCCCCGGCGTATGCGGGAGCACCGGCCCGACGATCTGGGGGATCACGTCGCCCGCACGCTGGACGATCACGCGATCGCCCTCGCGGATGTCCTTGCGGTTGATGTCCTCCTCGTTGTGGAGCGTTGCGGTGCTCACCGTGACGCCGCCCACCTCGACCGGCTCGAGCTGCGCCCAGGGGTTGAGCGCCCCCGTCCGGCCGACGCGGATGCTGATCTTGAGCAGGCGCGTCTCGGCGCTGAGCGGAGCCCACTTGAACGCGCGCGACCAGCGCGGCCGGTCGTGCAGGGCGCCGAGCGCGCGCTGCTGGGCGAAGGAGTCGACCTTGACCACGAGGCCGTCGATCTCGTAGTCGAGCTCGGCCCGGCGCGTCTCCCACTCGTGGCAGGCGGCGGCCACCGACTCGATCGTCTCATGGCGCTCGGCATGCGGATTCGTCCGAAACCCGCGCTCACGGAGCCAGGCGAGGGCCTCCCAGTGCCCCTGCGCCGGCAACCCCGGATGGTGGCCCATGCCGTGGATCCAGATCGAGAGCGGCCGATCCGCGGTGATCGCCGAGTTGAGCTGCCGCAGCGAGCCCGCGGCGGCGTTGCGCGGGTTCGGCGCCGTCTTCTTCCCCGCCGCCGCGAGCCGCTCGTTCAGGCGCCGGAAGCCCGACAGCGGCATGTACACCTCGCCCCGGACCTCGAGCAGCGGCGGGGGTTCCTCCCCCTCGGGCAGCTGCATGCGCAGGGAGATCGCGAGAATCGTGCGCAGGTTCGTGGTCACGTCCTCGCCGCGGAGGCCGTCCCCCCGGGTGGCGCCGCGGACGAACACGCCGCGCTCGTAGCGGAGCGAGACGGCCGAGCCGTCGATCTTGGGCTCGGTGACGAAGAGGACGGGCTCGTCCGAGTCGAGTCGCTTCCGCACGTCGTCGGCCCACTTCTCGAGCCCCTCGTCCGTCGTCACCTTCTCGAGCGACCCCATCGGCGACAGGTGCTCGACCTTCTGGAAGCCCGCCGCGGGGGGTGCCCCCACGCGCCGCGTCGGGGAGTCGGCGGGGACGCTGTCGGGGTCGGCCGCCTCGAGCGCGACCAGCTCGTCGTAGAGGCGGTCGTACTCGGCGTCGGAGATCTCCGGGTCGTCGAGGACGTGGTAGCGGTAGAGGTGATAGTCCAGCAGCCGGCGGAGCTCGGCCGGCCGCTCCTCAGAGGGCGGCGTAGAGCTCATCCGGCGTGTCGACGAGCGCGTCCGGGCCCGCCTGCTCGAGGCGCTCGCGCGAGTGGATCCGCCCCCACGTGACGGCGACGGCGCCGACGCCGGCCGCCTTGGCCGCCTCGACGTCGAACGGGGCGTCGCCGACGTAGGCCGCGCCCAGCGGGTCGGCCCCGAGCCGTTCGAGCGCGCACAGGATGGGCGCCGGATGAGGCTTGTGGCGCTCCGTGTCCCCGGAGCCGACGACGACCTCGAAGAACCGCTCCAGCGGGCAGACGGCGAAGGCCAGCTCGACCGTCGCGCGCCGTTTCGCCGTCACGATGCCGAGTCGCCGACCCTCGGAGTGCAGACGCTCCAGCACGTCGACGACGCCGGGGCACGCGCGGAGTCCGGCGTGCGCCGGCTCGTTGTGCTCGCGGTAGCAGCGCGTGAGCTCCTCGGCCCGCTCCTCGTCGATCGCACGCATCTGGGCGAGGAGCGTGGAGCCGCCCACGGAGGCGAGCAGCTGCTCGTCCGCGATCTCCCGCGCCAGCACGGTGCGGGTGGCGTGGCGCATCGACGCGAGGATGATCTCGGCGGAGTCGACGAGCGTTCCGTCGAGGTCGAAGAGGACGGTCTCGTAGCGCATCGCCGTTCGATCCTAGCGGCGCCGTCAGGCGCCGCTGAGCGAGGCCCGGGCTCCGTTACAGAGACGGCACGGACCCGGCCCACGTCGGTGCGCCTCGAGGGTCTAGCGTGTTCCAAAGGGGTCGCGGGGGACCCCTTGGGGGGATTCGTAGGCGACGCTGACGAGGTACAGCCCCCACGGCGGCGCCGTCGAGCCGGCTTCGCAGCGCGGGCGGCCCTCCAGCAGCCGCGCGACCGCGTCGGGCTCCTGTTCGAGCATCGTGCCGACGAGCGTCCGCACCATGTGACGAAGAAAGCTGTCGGCCGTGATCTCGAGCTCGAGCGCGTCGCCCCGCTCGTGCCACGAGGCTGCCTCTACGCGCCGCACGAAGGCCTGGTGCCGGGTCTCGGTGGGCGTGAACGCGCGAAAGTCGTGCTTGCCGGCGAGGAGCCGCGCGGACGCTCGCAGCGCCTCGACCTCGAGCGGCCGTGGATACCAGAGCGCGCGGCGACGCTCGAACGGGGACGGCGCCCGGCGGCGCCAGATTCGGTAGCGGTAGCTGCGCGAGAGCGCCGAGTGGCGCGCGTGGAAGCCGGCGGGGGCCTCCTCGGCCACGGCGACGGCGACGTCGCCGGGGAGCACGGCATTCAGCGCCTCCGCCGACCGCCTGGCCGGCGGGCCGCCCTCCACCTCCGCGCTGACGACCTGCCCGAGCGCGTGCACCCCCGTGTCGGTCCTGCCGGCGACGGCCAGCCCCGAGTACGACTCGAACACGCAGGCCAGCGCGGCCCTCACCTCCCCCTCGACCGTGCGCAATCCAGGCTGCGCCGCCCAGCCGCGGAATCCGGTCCCGTCGTACTCGAGAGTCAGCCTGAGCCGCACCCGGGGAACGGTAATCTTCCCCGCCGTGCGCACGGCCCTTCTGTCCGCGCTCCTTTCGGCTCTCGTCTGCGCCCTCCTGACCGGCTGCGGCGGGGACGAGTCGGCATCCACGACTCCCACGACCACGCAGGCGACGACGACCGCGCCGCCCGCCGGGGGCTGCACGGAGGTCGAGGCGCCCGAGCCCCGGGGGGACGGGGGCGAGAAGGCACCGTCGGGCAACCTCGACCCGGCGAAGCGCCACGAGGTGGAGATCGTCACGAACTGCGGCAGCTTCACGATCGAGCTCGACGTCGAGACCTCGCCCAATACGACGGCGTCCTTCGCCGCACTCGCCAGGTCGGGGTTCTACGCGAACACGGTGTTCCACCGGATCGTGCCGGGGTTCGTGATCCAGGGCGGCGACCCGACCGCGAGCGGCCGGGGCGGGCCCGGCTACTCGACCGTCGACACCCCGCCGAGGACCGCCAGGTACACGAAGGGCGTGGTCGCGATGGCGAAGACGGCGACGGAGCCGCCGGGCACGGCCGGGAGCCAGTTCTTCGTCGTCACCGGCGCGGAAATCGGGCTCCCGCCCGAGTACGGGATCCTCGGCAAGGTGACCAAGGGCCTCGACGTGGTCGAGCGGATCGGGCGGCTCGGGGACCGCGCGACGGAGGCGCCGCTCGAGGTCGTCCGCATCGAGCGGGCGACGGTGACCGAGCGGTAGGTCTGGGAGCGTGGTCTCTACCCGGATGCGCTCGTGCGGTCGGCTCAGACGGAGCACGGGCAAGCCCGCGCTCCTGAGGTCGGCGTCGCAAGCGACGCCTGGGAGCGTGGTCTCTACCCGGATGCGCTCGTGCGGTCAGCCCAGACGGAGCACGGGCAAGCCCGTGCTCCTGAGGTCGGCGTCGCAAGCGACGCCTACGAGCGTGGTCTCTCCCCGGATGCGCTCGTGCGGTCAGCTCAGACGGAGCACGGGCAAGCCCGCGCTCCTGAGGTCGGCGTCGCAAGCGACGCCTACGAGTGTGGTCTCTCCCCGGATGCGCTCGTGCGGTCGGCTCAGACGGAGCACGGGCAAGC
>JBHEMU010000075.1:0-2661 GCA_046262415.1 Gaiellaceae bacterium
GCTCGGCCGACTCGCCGCTATCGCCTCGGGACGAACTCGGGTACGTCGAGGTCGTTGGGGTCCATCGTTCGGTGCCGCGGCGGCGGTGGCGGAGACGCCCCGTTCGAGCGGCGCACGCGCGGCTCGCCGACCGGCTCCCGGGCGAGCGGGCGGGCG
Organism: Gaiellaceae bacterium; assembly: GCA_046262415.1. Taxonomy (GTDB): domain Bacteria; phylum Actinomycetota; class Thermoleophilia; order Gaiellales; family Gaiellaceae; genus JACDAS01. The sequence goes on from JBHEMU010000075.1 coordinate 157, forward strand.
GGCTCCTCGCGGCGGCGCGGCTGGCGGGTCGTCTCGCCGTAGCGCGTCGCGACGACCGTGACCCACACCTGGTCCCCGAGCTTCTCGTCGACCATCGCCCCGAAGATGATGTTGGCGTCGGGGTGGGCGGCCTCGGAGACCGCCTTGGCCGCCTCGTTGACCTCCCACAGGGAGAGGTCGCGCCCGCCGGTGATCGATAGGAGGATCGAGCGGGCGCCCTCCATGCTGGTCTCCAGCAGCGGGGAGGCGACCGCCTTCTCGGCGGCGTCGATCGCGCGCCGATCCCCCGTGCCCATGCCGATACCGAGCAGCGCGGAGCCCGCGTTGGCCATGATCGTGCGGACGTCGGCGAAGTCGAGGTTGATGAGTCCGGGCAGGGTGACTAGGTCCGAGATGCCCTGGACGCCCTGGCGCAGGACGTCGTCGGCGACCCGGAAGGCGTCGACCATCGAGGTCTGCTTGTCGAGCACGGACAGCAGCCGGTTGTTGGGAACGACGATGAGGGTGTCGACCTCCGCGGCCAGCGCGGCGATGCCCTCGTCGGCCTGCGTGAGGCGCTTGGAGCCCTCGAAGCCGAACGGCTTGGTGACGATGCCCACGGCGAGGGCCTGGACCTCGCGGGCGATGCGCGCGACGGTCGGCGCGGCGCCGGTGCCGGTGCCGCCGCCGGCGCCGGCCGCGATGAAGACCATGTCCGAGCCCTTGAGCAGCGCCTTGAGCTTGTCGTAGTCCTCCATCGCCGCCTGGCGTCCCAGCTCGGGCTCGGCGCCGGCGCCCAGGCCGCGCGTGACCTGCTCGCCGATGTGGACGGTGATGTGGGCGTCCGAGGACTGAAGCGACTGCGCGTCGGTGTTGACCGCGATGAACTCGACGCCCTCTACCTCGGCCTCGACCATGCGGTTGACGGCGTTGACCCCGGCCCCGCCCACGCCCACGACGCGCAGGATTGCCTGCCCGGGCTGGGGGGTGCGCACGGGCTCCTCGCCGGCAGCGATCCGCTGTCGCGGCGTCCCCCGGTCGAGGATGTTCTCCGGTATGTCGGCAGAGAACGCGTGACGCAGGCGCTCGCGTGGAGAAGGGGTCGCGGGAGCCTCCCAGTCGAGCTCGGGGGGCTCTACCGGGACGGGCTGCTCAACCGAGGCATGCCGCTGCACCTCAACGCCCTGCTCCATGGCGGCACGATGCTCCCGCGGCGCGCGCTGCTCCACCGGGGCGGGGCGCTCACGCGCGACGGTCGGCTCGGCGACGGGCGCCTGCGCCTCGGGTCCGTCGTCCTCGGTCTTGCGAAACAGGGCTGCCAGAGGGCCCTCGCGCATGCTCGCTCGATTACCGCTTGCCATTTCCGAGGACCTCCTTCGCCAGTTGGCGGTAGGCGTTGGCCGCCGTGCCGTCGGGATCGTACTTAAGGACCGACATGCCCTTCACGGGCGCCTCCGCGAAGCGGATCGTCTTGCGGATGCGCGAGGCGAACACCCTGTCGCCGAAGTTCTCCTCGAGGATCTCGATGGCCTCCTTGGCGTGGACGGTCCGGGCGTCGACGAGGGTCGGAAGGATCCCCTCGATCTCCACGTTGGGATTGAGCTCCTCACGGATCATCGCGAGGGTGCTCTGCAGCTGGATCAGCCCCCGCATGGACAGATACTCGCACTGGACGGGGACGATCACCTTGTCGGCTGCCGTCAGGGCGTTGATCGTGAGCAGGCCGAGGCTCGGCGGCGTGTCGATGCAGATGAAGTCGTAGTCCTCCTTGAGCGGCGCCAGCGCCTTGCGCAGCGAGCGCTCGCGGCCGATCTTGGTCGACATCGCGATCTCGGCCCCCGCGAGGTCGATGGACGAGCACGCCACGTCTACCTCGCGCTTGCGGATGACCTCGCGCATGGAGATGTCGTGCACGAGCACGTCGTACATCGACTTGTCGAGGGTGTCGGGGTCGATGCCCTGGGACATGGTGAGGTTGCCCTGGGGATCGAGGTCCACGCACAAGACCCGGTTCCCCCTCTCGGTGAAGGCAACCGCGAGGTTCAGCGTGGTCGTCGTCTTGGCGACGCCGCCCTTCTGGTTGGCGAAGACGATGGTCTTGGCCTGGCCGTTCACGCCGCGCTCCGATCCGTTCGCCTCAGAAGCTCCATAACGTCCACGCGGGCTCTATTCGCATGGACAGCGGGGATTCCTCCCCGGGAGAGATATCGTGCCCGCGGTCGTGGACCGTCTGCTCGCCAAGCGCCTGCTCTTCGTGACCGGGAAGGGCGGGGTCGGCAAGTCGACGGTCGCCGCGGCGCTCGGGCTCGTCGCCGCACGGCGCGGGCTGCGGACGATGATCGCCGAGGTGGCCGGGCAGGACCGCGTCGCCCGGTCGCTCGGGCGACGGGCGGTCGGCTTCGAGGAGATCGAGATCGCGCCGGGGCTCTTTCACATCTCGATCGACCCCCAGGCCGCGCTCGAGGAGTACCTGCGCTTCCAGATACCCGCCCGCCCGATGGCCGACCTGCTCGCCTCGAGCCGCTT
>JBHEMU010000076.1:0-7129 GCA_046262415.1 Gaiellaceae bacterium
CCGCTCCATGTCGCAGAACCACTGCAGCGAGATCAGCGGCTCGATGCGCCGTCCCGAGCGGTGGGAGTGCGGGACGTCGTGGACGTAGGGCTCCGTCCCGGAGACCAGGCCCTCCTCGCGCAGCGCCGCGACCACCGCGTCGCGCGCCTCGTCGACGTCGAGCCCGGCGAAGCGCGGCCCGGCGGCCTCGGTCATGCGCCCGTCCTCGCCGATCACCGTGACCTCCTCGAGCCGGTGCTGGCGTCCGAGCTCGAAGTCGTTGGGATCGTGCCCGGGCGTGATCTTGAGCGCGCCCGTCCCGAACTCCGGGTCGACATAGGGATCGGCGATGATCTTCAGCCGGCGACCGAGCAGTGGCAGGATCGCGGTCTCGCCAACGAGCCGGGTGTAGCGCTCGTCGTCGGGGTTGACCGCGATCGCCGTGTCGGCGAGCATGGTCTCGGGCCGGACGGTGGCGACCGTGATCGAACCCGAGCCCGAGGCCAGCGGGTAGTCGATCGAGTACAGGGTGTCGCGGACCTCGCGCTGCTCCACCTCGAGGTCGGAGATGGCCGATGCGGTGCCCGGGTCCCAGTTGACCGGGTAGCTGCCCCGGTAGATCAGGCCCTTCTCGAACAGGGCCACGAACACGTGGGCCACCGCGCGCGCGTAGCCCTCGTCCATGGTGAAGCGCTCATCCGCGTAGTCGGCCGACGCGCCCAGGCGCTTGAACTGCTCGACGATCTCCGAGCCGTAGCGCTCACGCCATTGCCACACGCGCTCGACGAAGGCCTCGCGGCCGATCTCCTGACGGCTCGTGCCCTCCTCGCGCAGCGCCTTCTCGACCTGGACCTGGGTCCCGATGCCGGCGTGGTCGGTCCCGAAGATCCACTTCGTCTGCCGTCCGCGCATGCGGTTGAGGCGCACGAGGGCGTCCTGTATCGAGCCGTTCAGGGCGTGGCCCAGGTGCAACGCGCCGGTCACGTTGGGTGGCGGGATGGCGATCGAGAAGGAGGCGGTCTCTCCCCCGCCGGCCGTCGCCGGCTCGGGATGGAAGATTCCCCCCTCCTCCCAGCGCGCGAAGACGCGCCGCTCGACCTCCGCGGGCTCGTAGCGCGTGCGCTCGCGGAGCTCGTCGGGTCGGTCGGAGGGCATCGTCCACAGTCTACGTGCGGCGCGGAGGTTGGCCCGCTCGTGACCCGGGGGTCAAGTTTCAACCGATTTCGGCCGACACAAGCCCTGTTCGTGCCCACGGAAGGGCGCGGAGGCGCCAACGAGCCCGCAGAGAGGATGGCCCCAGTGAAGTTCGAAAAGCTCAGCCCGCTCAGAACGCTCAGGCTCCGGGTCGGGCTGATCGTCCTCGTCGTAATCGCGGCGCTCGCCGTCTTCACCACCCAGTACTTCAGTCAGCGCCTGACGGACTCCTACCGAGAGGCTGGGCGCGCTCAGCTCGGGGCGATCGCCAGCCTGTGGGACGACTCCTTCCGGATCAAGCAGCTCCGCCATCCGGAGGGCATTCAGCGGCGGATCAACGCGCTGCGCGAGAAGAACGACACCCTGCACAAGCTCTCGGTCTCCTGGCACGATCCCGCCGGAGGGACGTGGCTCGTGCAGAGCGGTCACGAGCACGATCCCGACGGGACAAAGCGGGACGTGACCGGCGCGGTGAGCCGGGCGGAGAGCCAGGCGAACCCAGCTCCCATCGACGAGGACAACTTCCGCTATCACGAGGTCAACGCCGCCGACGGCGCGCACTGCGGCGAGCTCAACTATCCCCTGCGTCGCTTCCACGAGGGGCGGCGCCAGGTCGTCGGGGCGCTCGAGCTGCACTACGACCTCAAGCAGCTCGACGAGTCGCTGGCGGCCGACAAGAGGACGCTTACCATTGCGAGCGCGCTCGCCGCCGCGACCGCCGCAATCCTGATCAGCCTCCTGCTCTCCCGAGCCGTGCTGAGCCCGCTCGACCGCCTGCGCGCCGCGACTCGCCGGATCGGTGGAGGCGAGGTGGCGGCCCGCCTCAACTGGAAGCGCAGAGACGAGATCGGAGCGCTCGCGCGCGACTTCGACCGCATGGCCGCCGAGCTCCAGACCGCCCATAGCCACCTCGAGGAGCTCGCCCTGACCGATCCGCTCACCGGCCTGCTCAACCACCGTGCCTTCCAGGAGCGCATGCGCCAGGAGCTTCGGCGTGCCGAGCGGGAGGCCTACGCAGTGTCGGTCGTCGCCCTCGACGTCGACAACTTCAAGCAGATCAACGATCGCTGGGGCCACGCCGCGGGCGACCAGGTGCTGCGTGCGCTGGCCACCTCGATTCGCGGCGAGCTGCGCCCGAGCGACGTCTGCGGTCGGGTGGGCGGCGACGAGTTCATGCTCGCCATCGCCCGCGCGGGGTTCGAGCGCACCGAGCAGATCGTCGACCGGCTGCGCCAGCGCATCGCCTCGATGCAGTTCGGCCCGGCAGGCGAGCGCGTGACCCTCAGCGTCGGCATCTCCGAGTTCCCCCGCCACTCCCTCTCTCAGGAGGAGCTCATGCACCTCGCCGACGGGGCGATGTACTGGGCCAAGTCGAACGGTCGCAACCGGACCTTCGTCTACACCTCCGACTCCGACTTCGCCCTTTCTGCCCAGGAGGCCGCCGACCGCGTCGCCCGGGAGGGGCTCGTCAACACCGTCCACGCGCTCGCCAAGGCGGTGGACGCCAAGGACGGCTACACGGCCACGCACTCGCAGCGGGTCGCCCGTTACGCTGCGGAGCTCGCCTCCGCCGCTGAGCTCGACGGCGGGCGGGTCGAGAAGGTGCGCACCGCCGGGATCCTGCACGACGTCGGCAAGATCGGCATCTCCGACGTGCTGCTGCTCCAGCCGAGCGCGCTGAGCGAGGAGCAGTTCGCGGTCATGCGCCGCCACTCCGAGCTCGGCCGCGACATCATCGCGGGAGCCGGCATGGACGACATCGGACGCTTTGTGCTCCACCTGCACGAGCGCTGGGATGGGCGCGGCTACCCCGAGGGGATCGCCGGCGAGCAGATCCCGCTCGAGAGTCGCATCCTCCACGTCGCCGACGCGCTCGAAGCCATGACCTCCTCGCGCGTCTACCGCAAGCCGCTGGGGCTTCAGAACGCGCTCGGCGAGATCGAGAAGCACGCCGGCACCCAGTTCGACCCCGAGCTGGCCGAGCTGATGGTCGAGCTCGTGCGCTCGGGCCGGCTCGAGGTGGGCAACCAGGAGGAGCAGGAGAATTTCGACGTGCTGTCCCTGCGCGGAAGCTCGACGGGCGCCATGGCCCCCAGCGAGGGCAGGGGCGCGACGGGCGATTACGCCCCTCCGGCCGGCGGGCTTCTCGGCGGTGTGGACTCGGCGAACGGCGACGGGGCCGGCGCGGCGAACCCCAACGGAGCGATGGTCGCCCTCGAGGAGGCGGCCACCACCGCACTCGACGGCGCGGTCGACGGCGTCGGCCACGGCGATGGCGACAGCGCGTCGACGTCGGCCGCGGGCGGCGACGCCGGCGCCCGGCCGGGCTAGTCCCGAGCCGTCTCGGACGAGCCACCGCCACCCCTATGAGCGCGGCTGAGAAAAAGGTCGAGAGCCGCGAGCGAGCGTCTCCGAGCGCCGCGCGCGACGCGGCGAGGTACCTCGAGTTGCGCGTGCGGCGCCCGGCCAGCGTCTGGCCGGTTCTACGGCTCGCGAGCGTGACGGCTGCCGGTGCGCTCTGCGTCGCGCTCGTGCTGAGCCCGCGCGCGGGGCTGTTCGTCTTCTGGTCGCTCCTCGTTCCGCTCCTGCCCCTCTTCTTCCTGCTCGCCCCCGGGCTGTGGCGCAATCTGTGTCCGATGGCCGCCGCCAACCAGGTGCCGCGCATCTCAGGCCTGACCCGCGGGCTCCCGCTTCCCCGCTGGCTCGAGCGCCACGGCTATGCCGTCGCGGCTCTGCTCTTCATCGGCCTCGCGACGAGCCGCAAGCTCGGTCTCGAAGACAGCGGCGTCGCGGTGGCGGCGCTCGTGGGCGGCTCGGTCCTGCTGGCCGCGGTCGGAGGCGCGATCTTTCGAGGCAAGAGCGCCTTCTGCGGCGGCATCTGCCCGCTTCGTCCGACTCAGGGGCTGTTCGGTCAGACGCCGGCGATCAAGGTCGCGCCGACCCACTGCCGTCCGTGCGTCGGTTGCACTCCCAACTGCACCGACCTCAAGCCCTCGGGCGCCTTCGTCGCCGAGCTCGACGACCCCGATCCCTTCCGCGGTGCCTACCGCCGGCTGTTCGCCGGCACCCTCCCCGGTTTCACGCTGGCCTTCTTCACGGCGCCCGCGATCGAGAGCGTCGGCTTCCCTGCCGTCCTCGGGCAGCTCGCCGCCTTCTCCCTGGCGAGCCTCGGGGCGTTCTTCGTACTCGATCAGCTCGCGGCCCGGGCGGCGCCGGAGGCCACCACGGCGGTCTTCGCGGCTACCGCGTTCGGTCTCTTCTACTGGTTCCAGGTGCCCGTCGTCGCGGGCGCGGTGGCCGAGCTACTCGGCGGGGAGCCGCCGGCGTGGGCGGTCTGGGAAGGCCGCATCGGCCTTGCGGCACTCGCGCTCGCCTGGCTCGGCCTGACCCTGCGCAAGCAGGGCGGCCTCGCGCGGACCCAGGGCACGGCGATCGCGCTGCCGCTCGCGCCGGCCGCGCCGGACGAGACCCCCGATCCCCCGGCGGCAGCTCCCGACCCTCCGGCAGACGTGCCCGATCGTTCGAAGAGCCCCCCGCCCGCCACCGCGGCCACCCGGCGTGCCCCCGCGCGCCCTGCGCGTCCCCGAGCGGCCGCGTCGCCGATTCCTCCCCCGGCCGCGCCGCCGGCGGCCGTCGCGGCCGTCCCGCCGGCGCCCGTCGCACCTCCGCTCGAGTCGCCCGCGGGCGTCCGCGTCGACGTGAGTCCGGCGGCCGTGGCGCGGCCGACCGCGGGCGATCCCCCCGTACCGATCCCCGACCGCCGCTCGCCCGAGCCGCGCGACCGCCGCGCCGCCAGGCGATCCGGAGGCGATCGGCGCGCTGCCCGCTTCTCGGTCACGGTCCAGCCGGAGGGCCGGGTGCTCGACGCCGCGTCCGGCTCAAGCCTGCTCGACGCCTGCCGCGCCGCCGACCTCCCGATCGAGGCGGGCTGCCAGATGGGCGTGTGCGGCAACGACCCCATCTACGTCCTCGAAGGCGCCCACGGCCTCTCGCCGCCAGGACCAGACGAGCGGGCCACACTCGAGCGTCTGGGACTCCCCAACCACGCGCGCATGGCGTGCGCCGCCCGCGTCCTCGGCAACGTCGTCGTCTCGTTCGAGGCCGGCGTCGCGCCCGCGCCGGCGACGGCGACCAAGCCACCGGCGGCGGCGACCGAAGCGACCGAGCGGTCGCGACGGGTCCGAACCGCGGCCAGCAAGGCCCCGACTGCCACCGGCCCCGCGGTCGGTCGCGTGGTCATCCTCGGCAACGGCATCGCCGGGGTCACGGCCGCCGACCACGTCCGGCGCCAGCATCCCGACTGCGAGCTCACGCTCGTAGCCGACGAGCGCCACGACTTCTACAACCGGACGAGCGTCTCGCGCCTGATCTACTCCCGTGCGGGCATGAGCGGGATGTACCTGCTGCCCCCGGCCTGGTACGCGGACCGTAAGATCGCCACGTGGCTCAACACACGGGCCGTGCGCATCGACCGCCCCGGCCGGCGCGTGATGCTCGGCACCGGCGAGGAGGTGAGCTACGACCGGCTCGTTCTCGCCACCGGCAGCCGCTCCCGGATCCCGCCGATCGAGGGGCTCGGGCTCGAGGGCGCCTTCTCCCTCCGCGGAGCCGACGACGCGATGCTGCTGCGCGGTTACGCGCAGCGCCACGGCGCGCGCCGAGCGGTGATCCTTGGTGGGGGCGTGCTCGGCCTAGAGGCCGCCGACGCTGCGCGCAAGCTCGGCCTCGAAGCCACGATCGTGGAGCTGTCGGACCGGCTCTCCCCCGTCCAGCTAGACGCCGGCGCGGCTAGCCTGCTCCAGCGCGAAGTCGAGTCCCGCGGGATCGAGGTCCTGCTCGGCCGCAGCGTGGCGTCGGTGTTGGGAGAGGACGGCCGCGTCGCCGGGGTCACGCTCGACGACGGGATCCGCCGCGACGCGGAGATCTTGATCGTCTGCACGGGCGTCGTTCCGAACCTCGAGCTCGCCCGCGACGCCGGGCTGGACGTCGGCCGCGGCGTAACCGTCGACGACAACATGCGCACGAGCGACGAGGCCATCTTCGCGGCGGGCGACGTGGCCGAGCACGCCGGCCGCATCTACGGCCACTGGCCGGCCGCCGTCGAGCAGGCCGAGGTCGCCGCCGTCAACGCCATCGGCGGTCGCCGGCTGTACACGGGGTCGCTCATTGCCACGCACCTGAAGGTGACCAACGTCGACCTGACGTCCATCGGCCGCCCGCACTCGGAGCCCGACGACCTCGAGATCGCACTCACCGACGAGGCCGCAGGCCGCTACCGCAAGCTCGTCCTCAAGGACGGTCGAATCGCCGGGGCGATCCTGCTCGGTCACCCCTCGGACGCCGGCGCGGTGTTCGCCGCCGCGCGGGAGGGCCGCGACCTGAGCGGCTACGTCGACTCGCTCTCGCGGGGTGACTGGGAGGTTCTCGTCGATCCGTCGTTCGAACAGGCCGTCTCGGCTACGGCACGGCGTGTTGAGCCCGCGAGCGGGGCGGCGTCCTCGAACGGCGCGGGGTCGTCGAAGGGTGGTCGGGTCGTCGAGAGGGACCACACGTGAGAAACGGCGCAGCGCGGGCGAGGGCAGGGACGAGCAGCGTCGCGGGCGACCACCACCCCGGCTAGGCATGCGGACCGCGGCGGGTTGGTGGGTGGGAAGACCGGGTGTCGCCCAAACGGCGTGGCTTCGACATCGCGGCGACAAGGTCGCGCGCACCGACGTCCTGGACGATGACCTTCGCGAAGACTTCCTGCGTGATAGACGAGATCTACGCGCATCTCGTTCGGAATCGGTCGCAAGAACGCCACCCGGTTCTCGACAGCCTCCGCGAGGCGGCGTTCGAGCCGCCCACGGGCGCTCCTTGACACAGCGGCCACCCAACTCGGGACGGCGGGCGGCCGGAACCACTACGTCGGCTCGAGGAAGAGGAGGGTTTCGTCTGGGTCGGCGTCCACTTCGGG
>JBHEMU010000077.1:0-3093 GCA_046262415.1 Gaiellaceae bacterium
CGAGGGCGGACGGCGCATCAAGCATCCGGACGACGAGCCGGAGGAGCCGTTGGAGGAGGGGGAGGAAAACCGAAGGCGTCGAAGGCGCTTGGCGGCCGCCACCACCGAGGATGAGGAAGACCATGGGGTAGGCGCCGACGCCGCTCCCGGCAGGGGAGAGGAAGGAGACCGCCGCTGACCGTCGGGTCGCGGTCAGTAGCTGCAGCGAACCGGCTACCTTTGCCCCACGACCCGCCCGGGTGGCGGAATTGGCAGACGCCGAGCACTCAAAATGCTCTGCCCGCAAGGGCGTGCGGGTTCGAGTCCCGCCCCGGGCATGATCGTGCGGCGCCCGCCGCGCGATCGCCGCCTCGCTCGCCTCCGCCACCGAGTCCCGGCCCGCGCCCCCGCCGTACACTGCCGCCGTGCCCGGGCGCATCGTCCTCTTCGGCGCCACCGGCTACGCCGGCCGCCTGACCGCCGAGGCCCTGCTCGGGCGCGGATTGCGCCCGGTGCTCGCCGCGCGCAGCGCCGAGAAGCTCGAGTCGCTGGCCGCCGAGCTCGATCCGTCGCTCGAGCTCGCGGTGGCCGACAGCGCGCGCCCCGAGTCGATCTCGGCGCTGGTCGAGCGAGGCGACGTCCTGATCACGACCGTCGGGCCGTTCGCGCGCTTCGGTGAGCCGGCGCTGCAGGCCGCGCTCGCCGCCCGGGCGACCTACATCGACTCGGCGGGCGAGCCGGCCTTCGTGCGCCGGGTGTTCGAGCGCTTCGGCCCCGCCGCCGAGCGGGCCGGGTGCGGCCTGCTCACCGCGTTCGGGTACGACTACGTCCCCGGCAACCTCGCGGGTGCGCTCGCTCTGCGCGAAGCGGACCGGCCGGCCGCGCTCGTCGACATCGGCTACTTCGTCACCGGGCGTGCGGCGCTCGCAGCGTTGAGCGGCGGTACGCTCGCCTCGCTCGCGGGGGCGATCGCCGAGCCCGGCTTCGCCTTCCGCGACGGGCATCTTGTCTCCGAGCCCAACGGCCGTCACGTCCAGAGCTTCGAGCTGCGCGGCAAGCAAGCCTCGGCGATCTCGATCGGGGCCTCCGAGCACTTCGCCCTGCCGCGCCTCGAGCCCGCCCTGCACGAGGTCGGCGTCTATCTCGGTTGGGCGGGTCCGCTCTCGCGCCTGCTCCAGGGGCTGTCTATCCCCACGAGCGTGGTCGCCCGGGCGCCTCTCACCGGGCCGGCACTACGCGCCCTCACGGGGGGCTTGAGCGGCGGGCCGGACGCCGCCTCCCGCGCTCGCATCGGCTCGCATATCGTCGCGGTCGCCCGCGACGCCGCCGGACGCCGCCTGTCCGAGGTCCGCCTCGACGGCCAGAACCCCTACGCGTTCACCGCGGCGATCCTGGCCTGGGGCGCCGAGCGCGCCACCGAGCCCGGGCTCGAGGGCACCGGGGCGCTCGGTCCCGTCGATGGCTTCGGACTCGACGCCCTCGAGCAGGGCTGCCGCGAAGCCGGTCTCGCGCGGGTCTGATCGCGGCGGGTCGGGACGCCCCCGGGCGCGACGCCGAGCTCGGGCCGGAGCTCTGACCACCCCGGGCCGGATCAGTTTGAGAAGGCCCTCCTCCGGACACAGAGCGGTGGGAGCGAACCACAAGCAAACGGAGCGCCGGCATGAAGGCAGTCGTGTACCAGGGCCCGTACGACCTCCAGGTCGAGGAAGTCGAGGACCCGAAGATCGAGCAGCCCACCGACGTCATCGTCCGCATCACGTCGACGTGCATCTGCGGGTCGGACCTGCACATGTACGAGGGGCGCACCGACGCCGAGCCGGGCCTCGTGTTCGGGCACGAGAACCAGGGCATCATCGAGGACGTCGGCTCGGGCGTCCACCGCGTCAAGCAGGGCGACCGCGTGAACATGCCCTTCAACATCGGCTGCGGGTTCTGCTTCAACTGCGAGCGAGGGTGGACCGGCTTCTGCCTGTCCGTAAATCCTGGCTTCGCCGGCGGCGCCTACGGCTACGTGAACATGGGGCCCTACCGCGGCGGCCAGGCCGAGTACCTGCGCGTCCCCTTCGCCGACTTCAACTGTCTCGAGCTGCCCGCCGACGACTCGCAGGAGCACGACTTCGCGATGCTCTCGGACATCTTCCCCACGGGCTACCACGGCGCCGAGCTCGCCGAGGTGGGGATGGGCGAGACCGTCGCGGTCTTCGGCGCGGGGCCCGTCGGCATCATGGCCGCCTACTCGTGCCTGATCAAGGGAGCGTCGGTCGTCTACGTCATCGACCGCGTGCCCGAGCGGCTCGAGAAGGCCGAGGACATCGGCTGCGTACCGATCGACTTCTCGAAGGGCGACCCGGTCGAGCAGATCCTCGACATGCGCGGGGGCGACGGCGTGCAGAAGTCGATCGACGCGGTCGGCTACCAGGCCATCGGCAGCGGCGAGGGCGACGAGGAGGAGCCAAACGTCGTGCTCGAGGGCTGCATTGGGGTGACGAACCCGACGGGCAAGATCGGCGTTCCGGGCCTCTACGTCCCCTCCGACCCTGGCGCGGAGGATCCCCACGCCAGCCAGGGCATGTTCCCGATCTCGTTCGGCAAGTTCTTCGAGAAGGGACTCTCGATCGGGACGGGCCAGTGCAACGTCAAGCGCTACAACCGCTTCCTGCGCGACCTGATCGTGGCCGGGCGGGCGGTGCCGAGCCTGATCGTCTCCAACGAGCTGCCGCTCGAGCACGCTCCCGACGCCTACGACAAGTTCGATCGGCGCGTCGAGGGCTACACCAAGGTCGTGTTGAAGCCGGGGACCTGAGCAGCGGAGGCGGGCGTGAGCGCTGCGGCGGTCGACTCGTTAACGCGCCGCCCGGGCGAGCGGCGGGAGGGCCTTCTCAGCGAGCGGATCAGCTACTCGTAGTCGCGGTCTACGAGCGCTCGCTCGCCGGTCGATAGCTCATCGGAGGCGCTCAGACGGGTGCCTTCGAGCCGGCGCCCGATCGGCTCACCGCAGGATCAGGGGCTCCTGGACGGACGTCTCGACCAGCGGCGCCGCGCGCACTGGAGACGGCCGCTTCGAGTACGAGGCGACGATCAGGTGCTGGCGGCTGAGGAACGTCGCGGCACCGT
>JBHEMU010000078.1:0-8626 GCA_046262415.1 Gaiellaceae bacterium
TCTCTACCCGGATGCGCTCGTGCGGTCGGCTCAGACGGAGCACGGGCAAGCCCGCGCTCCTGAGGTCGGCGTCGCAAGCGACGCCTAGCGGTGCCGGCCATGTCCACCACGCGGCAACGTCTCCGAGCAGCGCGCTGGTGCTGACTCGGATCCCGATCGCGTTCCTCGCGGGTCTCGCCTCGATCGTCACCCCGTGCGTGCTGCCGCTCGTTCCCGGCTACCTGTCGGCGATCTCGGCCGTGGAGGCGCACCGGCTCGGCCAGCCTGGGGCGACGCGCCGGGTGGTGGTCGCGACCCTTCCGTTCGTCGCCGGCTTCACGGTCGTGTTCGTGCTGCTCGGCGGGGCCGCCGCCGCCGCCGGCGGGATCGTCGACAAGCGCAGCCAGACGATGATCGCCGGCTTCGTGCTCGTCGTGCTCGGGCTCGCGTTCGTCGGACTGATCCCCTGGCCGGAGCGCGCCGTCGCTCCCGGCCTGCTCGCGCGCGCGCGAGCACGCGGGTCGGCGCTCCTGCTCGGCGGCGCGTTCGCGGTCTGCGCGGCCCCCTGCATCGGCACCGTGCTCGCCGCCGTGCTCGTCCTCGCGAGCGACTCGCGCACCGTGATCCGCGGCTCGATCCTGCTGGCCGCCTACTCCGCAGGGCTCGGCGCCGCGTTCCTGCTCGCCGGCGTCGCCTTCACGCGCGCGATGGGCACCTTCCGCTGGCTGCGGGACCGCTACACGGCGATCCGCGTCTCGAGCGGCCTGGTGCTGACCGTGCTCGGCGTGCTGCTCTTCTTCGAATGGGACTGGCGGCTACGGGTGTGGCTCAACCGGGTGCTCGAGGCGATCGGGCTGATTTAGACCTCGGGGGGCTGTGACGATCGCCGGGGCTTCGAGCTCCAGCGACCCCGCCTCCACGCGCGCGGACGCAGCGGCGACCGAGGCGAGCACCGCGCCGACGTCGAGGCCGTGCCGGACCGGCGCGAACGGCGCCAGCCGGCGCCTCGCCTTGTCGAGCTGACGCTCGCAGCCGACCCGGTTTCCGCGCCCGGCCTGGTACCAGGCCACGGCGACGTGGACAAGCCCCTGGAAGAAGTCGCGCTCGCCGGGCTCCGACGCGCGCCAGGCGTCCTCGAGCTCCTCGTGGGCGGCGAAGAACTCGCCCTGCCTGATCAGCTCGAGACCGCGCGCGAGCGACTCAGACGGCGACGCGGACCTCGCCGCCTTCGACCTCCACCTCGAACGTCCGCAGCACGAGCGCCCGGTCGAACTCGTTCTCGCCGGTGCGGACGTCGAACTGCCAGCCGTGCCAGGGGCAGGTGAGCACGCACTGCCGGAGGCGCCCCTCGCCGAGCGGTCCCTCCAGGTGCAGGCAGGCATTCTGCGTCGCGTAGAAGTCGTCGCCGACGCGCGCCAGCGCGATTGCCTCCCCGTCCGCCTGGACGGTCACGACCGTCCCGGGAGCGACGTCGTCGGCCCGCGCGACGGCGACGAACCGCCTGCCGTCCATCGCGAGCGACCCTAGCAAAGGCCCTCGCCGGCCTTGCGCCCTGCCGAGACAAGCTACGCTCCCCCCCGTGGCCACGGTCCTGCTGGTGGGGGTCGACCTGTTCTTCCGCGGCAAGCTGGAGGCGCTCCTGCCGGAGCACCACGTGGTGACGACGGACAGCGTCGATCCGCCCGACCTCGTGATCGCCGACATCGGGCGGGTCGAGCCGGAGGAGGTGGCGGACGCCTATCCCGCAGTGCCGATCCTCGGCTTCGCCAACCACTCGGACACGGCGGGGCTGCGACGGGCGCACGCGGCGGGGTTCGACCAGGTGATCGTTAAGGCGGCGCTCGACGAGCGCGCGCCGCAACTGGTCGACGACCTGATCGCCTCGCTCGGTGCCTGAGGCGAAAAACGAGCGACTACACTCCTCCGGCGTGACGTACATCATCGCCGAGCCCTGCATCGACATCAAGGACCGGTCCTGCATCGACGTCTGCCCGGTCGACTGCATCCACGAGGCCGACCGGATCCTCGTAATCGATCCGGAGGAGTGCATCGACTGCGGCGCCTGCGAGCCGGAGTGCCCGGTGGAGGCGATCTTCCCCGAGGACGCGCTGCCGGAGAAATGGGAGCCGTTCGTCAAGATCAACTACGCCTACAGCGACGGCATGGACGTGGTCAACGTACTGACGGAGGCGTACGCGACCGAGCACAACGTGCAGAATCCGCCACTGGAGTGAGCCGGCGCTAGCGGAGAAATCGAACCGGATGCGCTGCGGTTGCGAATACCCGATTTGAGCAGAGACCGCCCGTGACCATCGCCCACGACCACGAGCTCGTCGCCGCGTACGTCCTGTACGCGCTCCGGCCCGACGAGCGCGAGGCCGTGGAGCGGCACCTCGAGACCTGCGCCGAATGCCGCGCCGAGGCCGAGGAGCTGACCGGCGCCGCGTCGGCCCTCGCCCTGCTCGCCGACCCGGTCGAGCCTCCGGCCGCCCTTCGCTCCGGCCTCCTCGAGCGGGCGAGAGAGGAGCGCCCGCAGGCCCCGGTCGTGCCGCTGCGCCGGTTCGCACTCCCGGCCGCGGGCACGCTGGCCGCCGTCGCGGCCTGCGCTGCGGTCGCCTTCGGCGTCTGGGCCCTCTCGCTGCGCGGATCGCTGCAAGACGAGAGGTCCGCTCGCGGCGCCGAGGCAGATGCCGCTGCGGTGCTCGCCGATCCCAGGGCGCGCCACGTACAGCTGAGCGGGGCGCCCGGGATTCTGGCCGTGAGGCGCGATGGAACCGCCGCACTGGCCGTGAACGGGCTGGCGCCGGCTCCCAGCGGCCGCACCTACCAGGCGTGGGTGATCCCGCCAGCTCATCTTGGGGGCAAGGGGGACGGGCCCCGCTCCGCGGGCCTCTTCGCTTCCCGGCCGGATCGGCCGACCCTCGTGAGCCTCTCGCTCCCGGTTCGTCCGACCGCGACCGTCGCGGTCACCGTCGAGGCGGCGGGCGGCGCCCCGCAGCCCACCGGCTCGCCGGTCTTCCAGGCGTCGCCTGTGAGCGGTCTGACTCTGCCCTAGTCCCGGCGCCGCGTGACGGCGAGATCGGCGAGCGCGTGCACGATCTGCACGAGATCGGGCTTCCCGACCCGGCTCGAGACGCGGACCCAGTCCGCCTTGGAGGGCGATGTCGCCGGGCCCGTCAGGATCTCGACGACCGGTACGCCGGCCTCGCTCAGCTTCGCCGCCTGCGTCCGCCCGATCAAGCGGCCGCGGAAGACGACGCCGACGTCCGCGTCGATCACCTCCCTGTCGAGCGGCCGCGACCGGACCGCGACGTCGAAGCCGGCGTCTTCGAGCAGCCCGACGAAGTCGGGCTGGCGCGCGGCGAGCACGAGCGCACGGGGCATGCCGCCACTCTACGCAGCGACCCCGGGTGCGGGCGGAACCACCCGAGTCGGCAGCTATTGTCACTGGATGCGGCCGAAGACGCTCGACCACGTCGCCTTCTGGGTCGCCGACCGTCAACCGATCGCGAACTTCCTCGAGCGCTACCTCGGAGCGCACCTGATCGACAGGCAGGACCACTTCACGCTGATGGGCTCTCACGCCCGCCGCGGCAAGCTGACCCTGTTCGACGCCGAGGGACCGCGGGAGCCGGGGCCCTTCCTGCACGTGGGTCTCCGCGTGTCCGACCTGGCGCGCGCCCGGGCGGCGCTGCCCGAAGGCTCCGGGGAGGTCGTCGATCTCGGGGAGGGGGTGAGGGTGAGGCTCGTGGAGGCGCGGACGGACGTCGAGTACGACCTGGACCACGTCGCGCTCCACTCGGCCGATCCCGACGCGACCGCCCGTGAGTACGGACGGTACGGATTCCGCCCGGCCGGTCCTCGGCGGGTTGAGGTCGGTGGCGCGTACCTGGAGTTCCACGAGGGCGATCCCGGCAGGCCCGAGCGACCCCTGCTCAACCACCTCGCCGTCCTCGTCGACTCGGCGGACGAGCACATCGCGGCCGCCGGGGAGCTCGGCATCGAGGTCGAGAGCGTCGTCGACGCGGCGAACACCCGCGCCGCGTTCCTCCTCGGCCCCGAGAGCGTCCGGATCGAGTACGTCGAGCACAAGCCGACGTTCTCGCTCACCTGATCCGGCCCGCCGTCGCCGGAGGCGGCATGGCCGGTCTGTGCGCGGCGGCCCGGGCCCGCGAGCTCGGCGCCGGACCCGTCGTCCACGAGAAGGGAGCGCGCCTCGGCGGGTCGATGCTGCTCTCGAGCTGCGTGATCTGGCGCCATCGGAGCTTCGCGGACTTCCGGCTGGAATGCCCCGCCGGCGATCCGGCGCTGCAGCGCCTCGTCTTCGAGCACCTCGACGAGGGCATCGCGTGGCTCGAGGCGCTCGGCGCGCCGGTGCTGGAGCACGAGACCGGGAACCCCCGGACCGCCGGGAAGCGCTTCGACCCCCGGGGCCTCACCCGGGCGCTCGCCCGCGCCGCCGGCGAGGTTCGGCTCGGTGTCGCTGCTCTCGGGGGGCACGAGCCGCTGATCCTCGCCACGGGCGGGTTCCAGGGCTCCCCTGAGCTGGTCCGGCAGCACATCGCCCCCGCCGCCCCGCTGCGCCTCCGCGCCAACCCCTGGAGTGCCGGCGACGGGCTCCGCGCCGGGCTGCGCCGGGGCGCGGGACTCTCGGCGGGCATGACGGAGTTCTACGGGCGCAACATGCCGGACGTGGACTTCGGTGAGGAGGACTTCGTCGCCCTCGCGCAGCTCTACGGCCGCCACGCCCTCGTCGTGAACGAGCGCGGCGAGACCTTCTTCCCCGGTGAGGTGTCCTGGTCCGAGAACGACCTTGTGCAGGCGACCGCCCGCCAGCCGGGCGCGCGGGCCTGGTACCTGCTGCGCGAGGCCGATCTCGGCCGCCCGGTCCGCGGCGGCACCGTGCGGGACCTCGTCGAGGCTTCGCCGACGCGGACGGGGCCCGACGAGCTGCCCTTCCCCGCGCCGCCGGGCGTCGTCACGGCGGTCCGGGTCGCGCCGGGTATCACGCACACGATCGGCGGGCTTCGCATCGACCCCGCCGCGCGCGTGCTGCGCGCGGACGGCGCACCCGTGCCCGGCCTGTACGCGGCCGGGGCGGACGCGGGCGGGATCTCCGCGGGCGGCTACGCGAGCGGGCTGGCGGCGGCACTCGTCTTCGGCCGGATCGCCGCCGAGACCGCGGTCGAGGAGGCGCGCCAACCCTAGGTTGACGCGTGTGGCGGGGGCCCCCAAGCCCCCTTCCTGGGCGCTGAGGCCAGCGGCGCCCGCCGCGCGGCGGCGTGCCGGATGCGTGCCGGATCTCCCGCAGCCGCAGTCAGTCAGTCAGTAGGCACCGCCCCCGCGAGCGCGGCCGAGCGGCTCGGGGCTGCGTCTACGCCGGCTGGAGGTATGCGCAGCGCCGCTGGTCGCCCGGAAGCGGCGAGGGCGCGAGCTTCATCACTCGCAGCGGGCCCTCCTCCTCATCCACGTCGCTCCCGGCCTCGGGCGGCTCGCCCGAACGCTCGCGCAACTCGTAGCCGGTGGGCTTCGAGACGAAGAGCAGGTAGGTCTGCTCGGCCACTGGGGCCGGATGTTAGCGGCGCACGGCGTGCGCGGGCAGCTCGATTCGAACTGCGCTGCCGCCCTCCGCGCCCCGCTGGGCTTTCACCGAGCCCCCGAGTGTCCGCGCCCGCTCCTCGAGCACCTCGACGGCGCCCCGGCGGCGCTCGTCCGCTCCGTCGTCGCGGATCGTGGCCAGTACGCTCTCGTCCTCGCGGCGTCCGATCTCCACCGAGATCGCAGCGGGGCCGCGGCGAACGGACTGGTTGAGCGCTTCCCGCAGGATCTGGTAGAGCGCGACCTGAGCCCGCTCGGCCACCCTCTCGACCCCTTCGATCGAAAGCTCGATCTCGACCCGGTGCTCGAGGCGGAGCTGGTCGGCGAGTGCCTCGAGGGCGGGGCGGAGGCCCTGGTCGCGGAGGACGACGGGCTCGAGGTTGAACGAGAGGTCGCGGAGCGAGCGAATCGTCTGCCGGTGCCGCTCGAGTGCGCTCGTGAGCACTCGCTTGGCGTCCTCGAGCCGGCCGTCGTCGACCGCGTGCAGCACCGCGTCCAGCATCAGCGCGATGCCGGCGAGCGACTGCACCGGCCCGTCGTGGAGGAACAGCGCGAGGCGCCGCCGCTCCTCCTGCTCGGCCGTGATCAGCTGGTCGGCGAGCAGCGCATGACCTCGCTCCTCGCTCCGGCGCTCGTAGCGGCGCCGCTCGTCGCTAATCGATGATCGCCTCGCGCAGCGCGATCGCGACGGCCTGCGTCCGCGTGTCCGCCTCGAGCTTCGTGAGGATGTGGCGGACGTGGCTCTTGACGGTCTCCTGGCTGATGAAGAGCCTGCCGGCCACGTCGGCGTTCGACATCCCGTCGGCGAGCAGCTGGAGGATCTCCCGCTCCCTCGCGGTGAGCATGTCGTCGCGGTCCTTCGACGAGAGGAATGCGGGCATCAGAGCCGGGTCGACGTAACCGTCACCGGAGTTCACCTTCTCGATCGCGCGGACGAGCGTCTGGTGCGGCGCCTCCTTGAGGATGTAGCCCTTCGCGCCCGAATCGAGGCCTCTTCCGAGGAGGCTCCGCTCGCTGAACGCCGTGAAGATCAGCACGGCGATCCCCGGCACCTTCTCGTTGATCAGCTTCGTCGCCTCGAGGCCGTCCATCCCGGGCATCCGGACGTCCATGATCACGACGTTCGGCCGCCGGCGCTCCGCGAGCGCGACCGCGCTCTCGCCGTCCGCGGCCTCGCCGATGACGCGGATGTGCGGCGCTCGCGAGAGCGACAGCCTCAGCCCCTCGCGGACGACCTCGTGGTCGTCCACGATCAGGCAGGTGATCTCGTCCGGCACGGCCGGAAGATTCTACGCCTGATGCGGACCCGGGCCTCTCAGACGGTCAGCGCCAGCTGCCGCGGCTCGGCCGGGGGCGCCAGCGGCGCCTCGCGGCGGTCGGCGATTCCGTGGCGGCGCCGCAGGTCGCCGACGAGCTTCCGGACGGGCTCCGACTCCGGCCGCGGCAGGTAGGCACGGCGGCCGTAGAGCCGCTCGTAGCGCTCGAGCTCCTCCGGCCAGTCTCGTGCCAGTGCCTCGAGGAAGTGCTCGCGCGTGCCGGGCTTCAGGTAGAGCAGGTTCGCCCAGACGTGCGTCGCGCCAGCCTCCCTCGCCGCTCGCACGACGCGGTCGAGCTGCTCGGGGGAGTCGGAGAGGCCGGGCAGGATCGGCGCCATGCCGACGCCCGCCTTGATCCCCGCGTCGACGAGCCGCTTCAGCGCCCGGAGCCGCTGCTGGGGCGGGGCGGTGCCCGGCTCGGTGCGGCGCCACACGTCGAGGTCGAGGGTCGGCACCGAGAAGTTGACCGAGACGTCCGCGCGGCGGGCAGCCTCCTGCAGCACGTCGACGTCGCGGACGATCATCGGCCCGCGTGTGATCAGGCTGAACGGGTTCCGGGCCGCGGACAGCACCTCGAGGCAGGCGCGCGTGAGCCGGTAGCGTGCCTCGGCCGGCTGGTAGGGGTCGGTCGCCGCCCCGATCGCAACCCCCTCGCCGGCCCATGACGGCCGCCCGAGCTCATGCTCGAGCACCTCCGCCACGTTGACCTTGACACGGATCGACCGGCCGTACCGTTCGTCGGGCGGCCGATCCGCGCGCAGCTCGAAGAAGCGGACGTAGCAGAACGTGCAGCGGTGGGCGCAGCCCGTGTACGGGTTCAGCGACCACGCGAACGGCATGCCCTTGACGCGGTTCAGCGCGCTCCGGCAGGGCTCTTCGCGGTACTCGACCTTCATCTCGACCTGCGTGGAGTCTAGAACGTACGTTCGTGTGATGCAAGCCGCTCTGGCTATACTCGCGCCAGCTTTGGACGACGAGCTCCCGCCGAGTACCCGCGCCCCGGAGAGCGGGGCGTGACGGTCTTCCTCCAGATCCTCGCCGTGGTCCTGATCGTGCTCGGGAACGCGTTCTTCGTCGCGGCCGAGTATTCCCTGGTGACCGCACGGCGCTCGCGCCTCGACGAGCTGGCCAGGGCGGGCAACCGCCGCGCCCGGATCGCCCTCCGGATCATGAACGACCCGGTGCGGTTCATCGGCACCGTCCAGCTCGGCATCACCGCCTTCTCGATCCTGCTCGGCGCCGTGGGCGAGCCCCTGGTCGAGCATTTCCTCCATCCCTACCTAGCGACGGGCGTCTCCTTCGCCCTCTCGTTCGCGATCGTCACCTTCCTGCACGTCACGGTCGGCGAGCTGGTGCCGAAGGCGGTCGCCCTCGAGCACAACGAGTCGACGGCGCTCTGGGTCGCCCTGCCGGTCGAGGCCTTCTACCTGGCGACGTACCCCGTGGTCTGGTTCCTGCAGACGACCTCGAACGCGATCACGCGGATCTTCGGCGTCACGCCCTCCGCGGTGGGCGAGGACACGATCCACTCCGAGGCCGAGTTGAAGCTGCTCCTGCGGCGCTCGAGCGAGCACGGCGAGATCGAGCACGAGGAGCGGGAGATGCTCTACAAGGTCTTCGACTTCGCCGACCAGGAGGCCTCCGACGTGATGGTGCCGCGCCCGGAGGTGGTCGCGCTCTCGATCGACCTGCCTCCGGAGGAATGCCTCGCGGCGGTGATCGACTCGCCCTTC
>JBHEMU010000079.1:0-8245 GCA_046262415.1 Gaiellaceae bacterium
GCCGACCTCGCGCGCGACCTGGACGACGCCATGCGGCTCGAGCCGGAGCACCTCTCCTGCTACGAGCTCGAGGCGAAGCCGGGCACGCGCTTCAGCCATCACTACGGAGCCGAGCTCGAGCGCCAGGCCGAGGCGATGGAGGGCTACTTCGAGCAGGTGGTCATGACGCTGACCCGGGCCGAATACCGCTGGTACGAGACCGCGAACTTCTGCCGGCGGCCCGGAGCCCCGGGCGGACGCGATCTCCGCTCGCGCCACAACCTCGCGTACTGGCTGGGGCGGGACTACCTGGGTCTCGGCATGGGGGCGGTCTCTACCGTTGGCGGCCTCCGCTGGCGGAATGCGCCGCGGCTGCGGCCCTACCTCGGTGCCCTGGCCGCCGGCGAGACGCCGCCGCGGGAGTTCGAACGGCTTCCCCGAGCCGTCCGAGGCCGTGAGCGCCTCCTGCTCGGCCTGCGGCTCGACGAGGGCGTGCAGGTGGCCGCGGTGGACGGGGCGCTCGACCGGGATGCGCTGGCACGGCTGGAGCGCCACGGGCTCGCGCGCGTCCGGGCCGCGGCGGGCGAGGCCGAGCGGCTGGAGCTGACCCCCCGCGGGCGGTTCCTCGGCGGCGGCGTCTCGGCGGAGCTGCTCGCCTACCATTCTCCGGAATGAGCGATCCGGGCCTTCCCGAGCTGACCGAGCGGCAGCGCGACATCCTCCGGCGGGTGGTCGAGGAGTTCGTGGCCACCGGGCAACCGGTCGGCTCGAAGCACCTCGTCGAGCGCAGCGGGCTTGCCGTCTCGTCGTCCACGGTCCGAAGCGAGCTGGCCGAGCTCGAGACGCGGGGGCTGCTCACGCACCCGCACACCTCCGCGGGCCGGGTGCCGACCGATCGCGGCTACCGCCAGTACGTGGACGCCCTCCTCGACCGCCCCGAGTCGCAGGCCGAGGTCGTCGGGCTCGACCTGGGCGCGGCGCGGAAGGAGGTGGAGTCGGCGCTCCAGGCCACGACCGAGATGCTCTCGCGCGTGACCCGCCTGCTGGCGATCGCCTCCGCGCCCCCGCTCGCGACGACCGTCGTGCGCCACGTCGAGGTCCTGTGCCTGCAGCCCGAGGTGGTGATGGTGGTCGTGATCACCTCCGCGGGAGGAGTCAGCAAGCGGCGGTACGTGTTCGACGGGCCCGTCGATCCGGGGCTGGCGACCTGGGCGGCGCAGTACCTGAACGAGCAGGTAGCCGGACTCCGGCTGGGCAGCCACACGCTGCGCCAGAGGCTCGAGGAGAGCGGCCTCGCCGAGTCGGAGCGAAGGTTCCTGCACGTCCTGCGACCCTCCTTCACGGAGCTCGAGCGCGAGGAGCAGCAGCTGTTCGTCGGCGGCGCCGGAGGCCTCCTCGAGGACGTGCGCTCGGAGGACCTCGGCCCCTATCGCAGCCTGCTCGAGATCCTCGAGTCCCGGGCGGCGCTCCTCGACCTGCTCGCGCAGTCGCTCGAGCCTCGCCGGCCGTTCGTGCGCGTGGGCGACGAGCTGGACATCCCCGCTCTCCGAGACCTCTCGCTGGTCGGCTCGTCGTACGGTCTCGTCAACCGGTCGCTCGGCGCGGTCAGCCTCGTCGGACCGCTCCGGATGGACTACGACAAGGCCCTTCGCACCGTGCGCGGGGCCGCGGTCGAGCTCTCCCGCTTCGTCGAGGAGATCTACGGAGAGAATTAGTGCCCCGCCCGGCAATGTCATCCGGTCTCTGGCCCGCGATCACACGGCGCCATGCGTCGTCCTCGGTCGCCCCCGTATCCGGCGTCCGCCCTGTGCACGCTCCCTGCGTCCTAGCCTGGCTTGGTGCTCGCGACCCAGAAATGCGGCAACATCACCGGGCGGGGCACTGATGCCCACCGCCGAGCGCGACTACTACGAGCTTCTCGGCGTCCCGCGGACGGCGAGCGAGGCCGAGATCAAGAAGGCGTTCCGGGCCCTGGCGCGGGAGCTGCACCCCGACGTCTCGGAGGCGCCCGAGGCAGAGGCTCGCTTCCGCGAGGTCGTCGAGGCGTACGAGGTGCTCTCGAAGTCGGAGACGCGGCAGCTCTACGACCGGTTCGGGCACGCCGGCCTCCGGAGCGGCGGATACCGGCCGTCCCAGTTCGACTTCGGCAGCCTCGGCGACCTCCTGTCGGCGTTCTTCGGCGACGACGTCTTCGGCGCGGGCCGGGCCGGGCGGGCCCGCGGCGGCGACGTCGCCGCCGAGATCGAGCTCGACCTCGTCGGGGCTGCGAAGGGTGTCTCCCGGGCGGTGCCCTTCGAGGTCGCGGTCGCGTGCGCCGCGTGCTCCGGCGACGGCGCCGAACCGGGCACCGCGCCGACGAGGTGCCCGACCTGCGACGGGGCGGGGCAGCTTCAGCAGGTCTCCCGGAGCGTCTTCGGCGAGTTCGTCCGCTCCCAGGCGTGCCCGCGCTGCGCGGGCACGGGCCGGATCGTCGAGACTCCCTGCCGCGCCTGCGCCGGCGCAGGGCGCGTTCTCGAGGAGCGGAAGCTGGACGTCGTGGTTCCGCCCGGGATCCACGACGGGCAGCGCATCCGGATCACCGGAGAGGGTCACGCCGGGTCGGGCGGACGCGCCGGCGACCTTTACGTGCTCGTGCACGTCAAGCCGGACGAGCGCCTCGTGCGCGAGGGCAATGACATCTTCTCCACCGTCGACCTGACGATCACGCAGGCCGCGCTCGGCACGGTCGTGACCGTGCCGACGCTCGACGGCGACGAACAGCTCGAGCTCGCGGCCGGGACCCAGCCCGGCGCCGTGGCGGTCCTGCGGGGCCGCGGCATGCCCGTGCTGCAGGGCTTCGGGCGCGGCGACCACCGAGTGCTCGTGAACGTCCAGGTGCCCCTCCGGCTGACCGCCGAGCAGCGCGCCCTGCTCGAGGAGTTCGAGCGGCAGGCCGACGAGGAGACGTACCGCCCCGAAGAGGGGTTCTTCGAGAAGCTGAAGAGCGCCTTCCGCTGAGCGCGCGGGGACTCCGACGAGTCGCCGTCACGGTCGAGTCCTCGCGGGCCGAGGAGGCCCGTGCCCTGCTCGTCGAGCTGGAGCCGGCCGGCTTCGAGGAGGTCGAGTCAGACGAGGAGCTGCAGCTCGCCGCGTACACGGACGCCGCCGGAGAACGGCGCCTGCGGGAGCGCTTCGAGCGCGTCGAGGTGGAGGAGGTCCGGGCCGACTGGCCGGAGCGATGGCGCGAGTTCCACCGGCCGGTCCGGGCCGGTGGGCTCTGGATCGGTCCGCCCTGGGAGTCGGCGCCGCCCGACCTGGGGGCGGTGGTGATCGACCCGGGTCAGGCCTTCGGCACCGGAGCGCATCCGACCACCCGTCTTTGCCTCGAGCTGCTGGCGACGCTCCCCCGCGGTCCGCTGCTCGACGCCGGCTGCGGCTCCGGCGTTCTGGCGATCGCCGCCGTTCGGCTCGGGTTCGAGCCGGTGTTCGCGATCGACGACGACCCGGTCGCGGTGGAAGCGGCCGCGGCGAACGCCGGGCGGAACCGCATCGAGCTCGAGCTCTCACGCGGCGACGCGCTCGCGGCCGACCTGCCCGACGCGCTCGTGACGGTGGCGAACATCTCGCTAGCCGCCGTCACGGCGCTGGCGCGGCGCTCGCCCGGCCCGCTGCTCGTCACGTCGGGCTACCTCGACCGGGACGACCCGAAGCCGGTCGGCTACCGCCGCCGGGAGCGACGCTGCGCGGCCGGGTGGGCGGCGGATACGTTCGAGCGGATCGCCCCGAAGTAGAGTTTCCGGCCGGTGGCAACCTTCTCGGTCCGCTTCCTCGGCTGCAAGGTCTCGCACACGGACGCCCAGGCGGTGCGGGAGCGTCTGGCCGGGGACGGCCACGTCGAGCGGCGCGGCGCGGCGGACGTCGCCGTCGTGAACACGTGCTGCGTCACGCACGAGGCGATTCGCAAGTCGAGGCAGGCGGCCGCGCGGGCGGCACGCACCCACGCACGCGTGTACGTCACCGGCTGCGGCGCCAATCTGGGCCGTGACGCATTCGCGGGCCTGGCGCCCAACGTGCTCGTCGTGCCCGGCCCGACCGAGGCGGCAGCGGCCGCCGTCGCGGGCGACGTCGGTGCGATCGCCTGCGTGCGCGCCGACCATCGGCTCGACCGCGTCCGGGCCTTCGTGAAGATCCAGGACGGCTGCAGCTTCCGTTGCAGCTTCTGCGTCATCCCGCTCGTGCGGGGCGCCTCGCGGAGCCGTCCGGCCGCAGCGGTCCTGCGCGAGGTGCACAGGCGCGTGGAGCAGGGGCACCGGGAGATCGTCCTCACGGGCGTCAACCTCGGCTGCTACCGCGACCGAGAGGAGCAGATCGACCTGCCGCGGCTCGTCCGGGCGGCGGGCGAGACGCCGGATCTCGCGCGCCTGCGTCTCTCCTCGATCGAGGTCAACCACCTCACCCCCGAGCTGTGCAGCGCTCTGCGGGAGACCCCCGCCGCCGCGCAGCACCTGCACGTGCCGCTCCAGTCGGGCGACGACGGCGTGCTGCGCGCGATGCGCCGCCGCTACGACTCGGCCGCGTACCTGCGCCGAATCGCGCTCCTGGCCGACTTCAACCTCACGACCGACGCGATCGTCGGCTTTCCCGGCGAGGACGACGGCGCCTTCGAGCGGACGCTCGCCGTCGTCGACGCGGCCGGGATCACGAAGGTGCACGTCTTCCCGTACTCCCCCCGCCCGGGGACCGGCACCGCCGCGAGCGATCCCGTGCCGCCCGCGGTCAAGAAGGCGCGGGGCGCGCGGCTCCGGGAGCATTCCCGCGAGCGCTGCCTCGCTCGCTGGAGGGACAAGATCGGCCGCGAGGATCTCGTGCTCGTCGACCGCCCGGGCCGAGGGTACGGCGACGACTACTCGCCGTGGCTCGTCCGGGGCGAGGTGGGGACGCTGGTTCGCGCGCACGCTCGCGCCGTCACCGAGGAGGGGATTCTCGCTGCCTGACGAGTGCGTCTTCTGCCGGATCGTCGAGGGGAACCTCCCGTCCACGGAGGTGAACCGCGCGGAGGGCTTCCTGGCGATCGAGGACATCGCGCCCAAGGCCGACGTCCACGTGCTCGTCCTGCCCGAGCGTCACATCGCCGACTTCCGCCAGATCGGCGAGCTGGAGGCGGCCGAGTCCAAGCGGATGCTCGAGTTCATCGCCGACACCGCGCGCAAGGTCGGCCTCGAGGAGTACCGCCTGCTCAACTTCTGCGGCGCCGGCGCGGGGCAGAGCGTGTTCCACCTGCACTGGCACGTGCTCGGCGGCCAGATCCGGGGGATGCCGGCATGAGCCTGATCAAGCGGCTCGAGGACGACCTGAAGCGGGCGACGCTCGACCGGGACGCCACGCGTCGAGACACCCTGCGGCTGATCCTCTCCAGCCTCCGCTCGGCCGAGAAGGAGCTGCGGCGGCCGCTCTCCGATGCGGAGGAGCTGCAGGTGCTGCAGCGCGAGCGCAAGCGGCGACTTGAGGCGGCGGAGGCGTTCGACGCGGCCGGGCGCGACGAGCAGGCGGCGGGCGAGGAGGCGGAGCTGGAGGTGCTGGAGGAGTACATGCCTTCCCCGCTCGAGGAGGAGGAGCTCGAGCGGATCGTCGACGACGCGATCGCCGAGACCGGCGCGACGAGCCTCCGCGACCTCGGCCGGGTGATGGCCGACGTGATGCCGCAGATCGCCGGGCGCGCGGACGGGTCGGCGGTCAGCCAGCTCGTGCGCGAGAAGCTGGCTTAGCTCCGGCGAACCGCCTTAGGCCTACGGCCCGGGGCTCCTGACTGAAGCGTGCGAGGGGACACGAGGTCGGTCGTGACCTCTGCGAGTTGCCTGCTCAGCGTCGCGCGGGCAGCTGCGAGGTCGGCTACGACGCTGGCGAGCCGTTCGGCGCCCTCGGAGGTGAGGGCGACGTAGCCGAGCCGCCGATTCGCGGGGGAGAGTTCACGGCGGACGAGGCCGGCGTCCTCCGCCCGATGGACGAGCTCTACGAGGCTGCTCGGAGCGAGGGCGAGGCGCTCGCGCAGTTCGGGATGCGAGGCTCGCTCAGTTCCGTCGGGAGCGGTCTTCACCATCAGCAGGAGTTGGTAGCGCTGCACGGTGAGCCTGTGCTTGCGGGTGATCGCCTCGCTGGTGCGGTTGAAGGCAGTCAGCGCCTCGCGCAGCCGGCCGGCCTGGGCGTACTCGGCTGCCGTGGGCGCCTTGGCGGGGGGACTCGGCATTGGAAAGGTTTTTGTAAGGACGGGTTTGTCTCGTAAGGCGACGGAGATCTTAATACGACATCAATCGTAATACGAATAAGTCAGGGGGCGATTTCGTTGCAGCTGTTGACGAAGAGAGCATCACGGTTTCGTCAAGTTCGTGCGGGTGTCCTGGTCGTCATGCTCGGGATGCTCGCGTTCGCGCTGGTGGCGTCTATCGGCAGTGCCGCGAAGACGGCGGCGCCGGTGAACACGAACCCGCCGAAGATCGAGGGCACCGCCGAGGAAGGCGAGACGCTGAACGCGACTGCCGGGGACTGGAGCGGAACACAGCCGATCAGGTTCACCGCGCAGTGGCGACGTTGCACCCCCGCCGGTACGAACTGCGTCGCGATCGCCGGCGCCACCACCCCGACCTACAGACTCAGGGCGGCCGACGTCGGCACCACGATCAGGATCACCGTCACGGCCAGGAACAGCGACGGTTCGGCGCAGGCGACGTCTCGGCCGACGGCGGTGGTCAAGGCGGCAGTTCCGAACGCACCGACGAACTCGTCGGCTCCGACGATCTCCGGCACGCCCAGGCAGGGCCAGACGTTGACCGCGGATCGGGGCGAGTGGAGCGGGACGTCGCCGATCGACTTCAACTACCAGTGGCAGCGTTGTGACCGAAACGGCGACACCTGCTCCAGCATCGCCGGCGCGACGAAGCAGACGCACGTCCTGACGTCCGCCGACGTCGGCAACACGGTGCGCGTCCGGGTGACCGCGACGAACTCCGCCGGCAGGACGACCACGTACTCGCGGCCGACCGCCCTCGTTGCCGGGGCCACCAAGCCGCCGCCGCCCCCGCCGCCTCCGGGCTCGGTGATCCCGGTCTCACAGGTGAACTCGCCGGAGCGACTCGTGATCAGCGAAGCGCGGTTCGAGCCTGCCGTGATCCGCTCGCGGAACGAGATCGTGACGATTCGCTTCCGGATCATGGACACGAAGGGCCGTTTGGTCAGCGGCGCCCTCGTGCTGGCGACGCCGCTGCCCTACGTGTGGGCCTCGGCCCCGGCCGAGACGGCGTCGGACTCGCGCGGCGTCGCAACCGTGCAGTTCCGGATCCGTCGGCTCGTGCCTCGGAAGTCGGCGATCGTCGTCTTCGCGCGGGCCAGGAAGCCGGGCGACAACATCCTCACGGGCGTCTCGAGCCGCCGGCTCGTGCAGGTGCTGGTCAACATCGGCTAGGCGTGCTCGCGAGTGGGGCCGGGGCGCCCTGCCCCGGCCCGCTCGGCCGCCCGCGGCTCTGCCGCCAATCAGCCAGTGAAAGCCGTGCCTACACTGGCTAGCGGTGCAGGAGGTGCTCTCGGTCTCCAACGACGTCGCTGCCGAGCTGGCCGGAGTGGGCGACGGCGTCCTCGACGCGCTGCGCGACCGCCTGCGCTGCACGATCCTCCTGCGCGGGAACCGGCTGACGATCGAGGGCGACGACGAGCACGTGGCCGAGGCGAGGGCCGTGGTCGGCGAGCTCGTCGAGCTGGTCGAGGGCGGGCACGAGATCGGGCCGGGCACGGTCGACGCGGTCGTGGGAGCGCTGGACGAGGCCGAGGACATCAGGCACGTGCTCGACGACGTCGTCTGGCGTCACCGCGGCAAGAAGATCGCACCGAAGACAGTGACCCAGAAGCACTACGTCGACGCGATCCGGGGGCACACCGTCACGTTCGGCATCGGCCCGGCGGGGACGGGCAAGACCTACCTCGCCGTGGCGCAAGCGGTGAGCCAGCTGATCAGCGGCAGTGTCCAGCGGCTGATTCTTTCGCGCCCCGCGGTCGAGGCCGGCGAGCGCCTCGGGTTCCTCCCGGGCGACGTGCTCGCGAAGGTCGACCCGTACATGCGACCGCTCTTCGACGCCCTCTACGACACGATGGACCCGGACAAGCTGAACACCTACATGGAGCGCGGGACGATCGAGGTCGCGCCCCTCGCGTTCATGCGGGGCCGCACCCTGAACGACTCCTTCATCATCCTCGACGAGGCCCAGAACACGAGCCCGGAGCAGATGCAGATGTTCCTGAC
>JBHEMU010000080.1:0-16548 GCA_046262415.1 Gaiellaceae bacterium
CTCGAATGCCCGCACCGAAGCGGTCAACACGACCCTGCGCCTGATCTGCCGCCGCGCCTACGGCTTCCACTCCGCCGACGCCCTGATCGCGCTCGCGATGCTCACCGTCGGCGGCCTCCGACCCTCACTCCCCGGCCGTGCCTAGAACCCACGAATCCGTAAGGAGCTCCCTAAAAAGGGTGGCGGGTTTCCCGCCACCCGCTCCCCCCGAGGGGCGTGCCCAAGGCCGCCCGAAGTGCGCAGCACTTCGGGCGATTACACGAGCCGGCGCTCGAGGTACGCCGCGAGGCGCGTGAGCGGGAAGGAGATCGCGAAGAAGACGACCATCAGGGCGCAGTAGATCTCGAACGCGTGGATCTCGCTCTCGCCGCCCGGGGGCGGGCCCGCCAGGCGCTCGACCTGCCGCTTGCCGGTCTCGAGCAGCTCCGGGGCCCCGATCAGGGCCGCGAGGGTCGTGTTCTGGATCACGTTCACGAGCAGGCTGACCATCGGCGGCAGCAGACGCCGCAGCGCCTGCGGGAGGACGACGAAGGCGTGCCGCCCGAGCCATCCGAAGCCGAGCGCCGCCGCCGCCTCGTGCTGCTCGCGCGGGATCGACTGCACGGCGCCGCGCGTCGCCTCGGCGATCTGGGCGCTCCCCCACAGAGACAGCGCGATCGCGGCTGCCTGGAAGGCGCTGAGCCGGATCCCGCCCAGGGGGAAGCCCGGCAGCGCGAAGTACATGAAGAAGATCGTCACGATCAGCGGCAGCCCGCGCCAGACCTCGATGTAGAGCCGGATCACGGCGCGGAGCGGCAGGAAGTTGATCGTCATCAGCGTGCCGAACAGCACGCCGATCACGGCGCTCGCGGCGACCGCCTCCGCCGCGATCGTCAGCGTGCCGCGAAGGCCCTCCTTCAGCATGTACTCCGCGACCGGGCCGATCCAGTCGGGCATCAGTGTCCCGTCCGGTGACGTTGCCGGATTTCTGGGTCGCGAGCACCAAGCCAGGCTAGGACGCAGGGAGCCCGCATAGCCGAAGCTATGGGGGCGACCGAGGACGACGCATGGCGCCGCATGATCGCGGCCCAGAAACCGGAGGACGTTGCTGGGCGGGGCACTACCTCGCCTCCTTCGGCAGCGCCAGCCGCGACTCGAGCAGCCGGATCAGCCCGGAGAGGATCCAGACGATCGCGAGGTAGGTGAGCGCCAGCATCGTGTAGATCGTCGTCCCCTGGAAGGTGATGCTCTCGAGGCTGTACGCCACGTTCGTGACCTCGGCGAAGCTGATCGCCGGCCCGAGCACGGCGGTGTTCTTGAGCACGGAGACGTACGTGTTGATCGACGACGGCAGCGCGATCCGGCCGCCGAGGGGCAGGGTCACGTTGAAGAACGCCCGCAGCGGCGTGAAGCCGAGCGCGAGGCCCGCCTCCCGGTAGCGGTAGGGCACGGCCTCGAAGCCGGCCCGGAAGTTCTCCGTGTTGAACGCGCCGCCCCAGATCACGAGCGCGAGCCACGCGGTCGTGAACGGCTCGAGCCGGATGTCGAACTGCGGCAGGCCGAAGAAGAGGAAGAAGACCTGGACGAGGATCGGCGTGTTCCGGATCACCTCGACGTAGACGGCGGCCACCTGGCTGACGACCGGGATCCGGTGCGCGCGCGCCGCTCCGAGGATGACCCCGATCGCGAGGGCACCGGCGATCGCGATCGCCGAGACCTCGAACGTCTTCATCAGCCCGTCGAGGAACTCGGTCCGGTTGTCCCGGATGACCTGGAACGACCAGTCGATGGCCGCGAGCGGCGTCATCGCGCGGCGGCGAACGGGGAGCGGCCGCGCGTGGCGCGGCCGCTCCCGAGCCCGACGAGCTCAGCTACGAGACGGTGCAATCCGTCGCGGCGTCGCGGTCTTCGGGGTACCGCATCGTCCTGCCCGGCCGCGGCACGTTGTTGTCGAAGCCGGCGATCAGCCGCTTCGGCGCGTTCCGCTTGAGGATCGCCAGGAACAGGTCCTTCCGCTGCATGCGGCGCAGCGCGAAGTCCACCCAGCGCTTCGTCGCCGTGTCGCCCTTGCGGATCCCGATGCCCCACGGGATCGCGAGGAACTTGTCCCTCGTGATCTTCACGTCGCGGTCGGCCGTGACCACGCCCAGCAGGAACGCGTCGTCGAACATGAACGTGTCCGCGCGGCTGTCCTTGACGGTGAGCAGCGCCGCGGCCGGCGACTCGACCTCGAGCAGCTTCGTGTCGGGGAGGCAGAGCCTGGTCCACGGCGCGTACAGGGCGCCGCGGGTCGTGACCACGGTCTTTCCCTTCAGGTCGGCCGTCGAGGCGATGCTCGAGTCCTTCTTCACCAGCAGTCTCCCGGTGGCCGAGTAGTAGGGGATCGAGAAGTCGATCACCTCGGTCCGGGCCTTCGTCCACGTCAGCGTCGAGATGATGATGTCGACGCGCTTGGACGTCAGCGCGGGGATCCGGCTCGGGGTCGTCACGCAGACGAACGTGACGCGATTCGCCCTGCCGAACGCGTACTGCGTGAACTGGCGGCCCACCTCGACGTCGTAGCCGGCGTTGTCGCCCCTGACGTCGATGAACCCGAACGGCGGGAAGTCGCACTTGACCCCGATCACCCACCGCTTCCTGCTCTTGACCTCGGCCGGCAGCGGCGGGAACTTCGGCGCCTTCGCCGCAGCCCGCGCTCCCGTTGCTTCCCTGTCGTTCGCGGCGATGCTCCAGGCCGCGAACGCGGCCGCGGCGAGCGCGACCAGCACCATGGCGATTCCGAGTCGCTTCATGCGGCTCCTCCTTCTTCGTCGATTGCGTCGTCGATCGTCAGCTCCTCCAGCGAGTCCGCCAGCTGCAGCGTACGCCGTAGGAACTGGCGCGTGCGCTCCTGCGCCGGCCGGTCGAGCACGTCCGCCGGCCGGCCCTGCTCCACGATCCGCCCGTGGTCCATGAAGATCACGCGGTCGCCCACCTCACGCGCGAACTGCATCTCGTGCGTGACCACCAGCATCGTCATGCCGGTGCGGGCGAGGTCTCGCATCACGATCAGCACCTCGCCCACGAGCTCGGGGTCGAGGGCGGACGTGACCTCGTCGAACAGCATCACGTGCGGCTCCATCATCAGCGCCCGCGCGATCGCGACTCGCTGCTGCTGGCCGCCCGAGAGCTGATGCGGGTGCTGCCGCGCCTTCTCGGCGAGGCCGACCGTCGCGAGCAGCTCGTGGGCGCGAGCCTCGGCCTGCGCGCGCGGCAGCTTCCGGATGCGGCGGGCTGCGATCGTCAGGTTGTCGATCACCCGCAGGTGCGGGAAGAGGTTGAACTGCTGGAAGACCATGCCGATCCGCTGCCGCAGCGCGGAGACGTCGGCGTCCTTGCGGGTGATCTCCTCGCCCTCGAAGAAGATCCGTCCGCTGTCCAGCGGCTCGAGGCGGTTGATGCACCGCAGCAGCGTGCTCTTGCCGCTGCCGCTCGGCCCGATCACGGTCAGCACCTCGCCGGCGTCGACGCTCAGGTCGATCCCGTCGAGGACCAGGTTGTCGCCGAAGCTCTTGCGGATCGCCTCGGCGCGGACGACCGGGACGCCGGCCGCGGGGGTGGTGTTCGGCTCGAGGGCGTGGATCAGCCGATCTTAGACGCGTTCGGATCAGCGCTCCGGCGGCTCCGCGACGTAGATGTGGACGGCGAGCGGTGCGAAGCTGTCCGTGATCGCGCCGTCGATCGCGGCCACGCGGCGGTTCTCGTCGAGCACGGTCAGAGGCGCCTGGCCGAGCCACGGGACGCGAATCGTGGCCTGGGTGGCGGTGAAGCCCGCGTTGACGGCGATCACGTAGGAGGCGCCCTGGTAGCTGCGCGCGCCGGCGCGGACGAGCGGGTGCGCCGCGACGACGGGGGTCGCGGGCGAGAGCAGGGCGGGCCCGAGCTTCGCGACGTCCCGGGAGACGTCCGCGA
Source organism: Gaiellaceae bacterium (assembly GCA_046262415.1). Taxonomy (GTDB): domain Bacteria; phylum Actinomycetota; class Thermoleophilia; order Gaiellales; family Gaiellaceae; genus JACDAS01. Next base: position 3,931 of record JBHEMU010000080.1, read on the forward strand.
TCGCCCTCCCGACCGCCGGCGACCAGATCGACGGGAAGAAGCCGAGGCCGTTCGCGCCGCCGGCGATCGCGAGCCACGACTCGGCGCGCACGGTGGCGGGGGTCACGGCCGTCCGGCCGCCGGGACAGCGCCAGTCGGCTGCCTCGATCCACTGGAAGGTCGCCTTCTGCGGCGCGAGGCGCACGAGCTCCTGCTGCGAGGACCACACGTCCACCATCCGGTCCGGCCGGCACCACTCCTGCAGCGGGTAGAGGTCGTGCCCGATCACGTCGGCTCTCGCGATCAGGCCCGGGTACATGCCGCGGCCCGCGGGCAGCGGAGCGGCTCCCGAGTAGAAGTGGTGCGTCAGGGTCAGGAAGCTGAAGCTGCTCGGGACGCCCGCGGGCGCCGGCGGCAGCGTGTCGCCGGTGAAGCCGAGGGCGTCGGCCTCGTCGGGGTGGAAGTAGCCGATCAGACCGGGGCCGCGGCCTCCGTCCTTGCCGGCGACGGCGGCGGAGAGGCCCCGGCCGCCGAGCGCGTCGAGCTGTGCCTGGAGGCCGCCGCAGGGGTTCTCGGAGAAGAGGTTGATGCCGTCGGAGACGTTGGAGCCGTAGCCGTCCGGGCACTGCGACCAGACGATCATCGGGAAGAACGGCTGGCCGTCGAGCAGCATCGCGCCGGCCGACCGGTCGAGCGAGGGAGTGGGTGAGGCCGGCAGTCCGTGCGTGCGCAGGTCCAGCGTCGCCTGCGCGCGCTGCCCGTCCTCGGTGGTCGCGGTCAGCCAGACGCGATACGTCGTGGCGAAGGCGAGGCCCCGCAGCGTCGAGTCGCCCTCGAGGCCGGCCGTCCGCGCCCGCGCCCACAGCGTCCGGCCGCTCGCGGGCAGCCCGTAGGCGACGCGGATCCTGGCCGGGGTGGTCGTCCGCCACGAGACGGCGCCGGAGAACGCGCCGACGGACGTGGTCCTGAAGCTGGTGATCCGGAGCTCGGCGGGCGGCACCCTGACGGCGACCGGACGCGGTGGGATCCCGGTCTTCGCGAAGGCGGCGCAGTCGACGTTCCGCGCGGAGACGTCGGCGACGACCTGCTTCAGCGCGGAGTAGGACGGCTTCGGCGACCAGTCGGCCCAGAGCACGCCCGACTGCCAGCCGGCCAGGTCGGGCTCGTCGGCGAGCAAAAAGTTGAAGTAGGCGCCGACGCCGGGCTGGCAGGAGGCGATCCGGATCGCGTCGGCGAGCTGCGTGGCGTGATCGGGAGCCGGCCCGGTACGGCGGTCGGACCTGGCCGCGGGCGACCGGCCCGGCAGAGGCGCCCGATCCGTCTCCCGACCGCGGTAGAGGGCGGCCTTCCCCGGCTCGACCGCAGTCTGGAAGCCCTGGGCCAGGTACCAGATCGTCACGCGGCCGCGGCCGGGAAGGGGCTGCGCCGTACCGAGGAATGCGCCCGTCAGCGCCTGCATCAGCTTGCCGTGGTCGCCCAGGCCGACCACGTCGGCCCCCGGGTGCTTCGTCCAGGGCCGCTCGGCCGAGTGCTCGGCGTGGGGGACGTGGCCGACGGTGTCGAAGAGCGGCTGGCGGCGCTTGCTCGCCCTGTAGGCGTCCCCCAGGGCCCTGTACCAGGCGGCCGGGCCGTGCGAGAGCCTGGCGACGGGTCGCCGGCGGGCGGCCTGCGAGACGCTGGGCGCGACCACGTTCGCGGAGGGCCGCACCGCGTGCAGGGTGCTCCAGCAGCGGGAGAGCAGGGCGGCGAAGTCGGCCGGGGCGGCGCTGGAGCCGCGCGCGTGGAACTGCGGCGACCAGAAGGCGGCGTCGTTCGGATCGTTCCAGACGACCACGTCGTTCACGGTCGGGTACCGCCGAAGGATGTCGGCGGCGAAGTCGCAGAACTGCGCACGGGTCGCGTCGCTGCGCGGAGCCTCGTCCGCCCGCCCGTGGACGGTGACGACCAGGCGCATCCCCCAGGTGCCCGCGACGGCCCGCTCGAGGCGGTCGTCGAGCGCGGGGCCGAGCTTGGACTCGCCCCGCCGCCAGGGGAGGAAGACGCGGACGGCCCTGACGCCGAGGGCGCCGCTGACCGAGGTCGCGAGCTGGGCTCGCCCCCAGAGCGGCGAGTCCTCGTCCACGCCCACGAAGAAGCCCGGCGCGGCGCGCGAGGGCGAGCAGAGCGCGCCGCCGGCGAGCGCGGCCAGAGCCAGGATCAGGAGGAGGCGGCGAGCCGACACCCTTCCTGTCTCGGCACGAACGCGCTCCGGGTAAAGGGGTCAGCGCTCGGTCGCCAGGCGGAGGCCGAGGCCGACGAGCACCGTTCCGGTCAGGCCCTCGAGGGTGCGACGGATCCGGGGGCGCCGGAACAGGTCGCCCGCCTTCGCGACCGCGAGGGCGTAGCCGGTGAGCCAGGCGAGGGTGAGCGAGCAGAAGAGCAGGCCGAGCGCCAGCAGGCCGGTGAGCGAGGTGGCGAACTGCGGCAGCAGGCTGGTGAAGAACACCGCCATCTTCGGATTGCCGAGGTTGCTGATCACGCCTTGCCGGAACGCGACACCGGCGAGAGCTCGCCGCCCTTCCACCCGGGCCCGGGCCGCCCGCCCCGGCCGGAACGCGGCCCGCAGCGCCTGGGCGCCCAGCAGCACGAGGTACGCGGCCCCCGCCAGCTTCAGGGCCACGAAGGCCGGCTCGGAGGCGAGCAGGAGCGCGGCCAGGCCGAAGCTCTCGTGGCGACCGACCACAGGGCCTGCCCGGTGGAGACGCCGAGCGCCGTGAAGATCCCGCCGCGGCGGCCGCCCGCCAGCGCGTTTCGGATCGTGAGCGCCGTGTCCTGCCCCGGCGTCGCGATCACGACGGCGGAGACGGCGAGGAAGGCGGCGAGCTGCGCGACCACGCGCCGGACTCTGCCCGAATCGGGGGCCCTCGACGAGGGGAAGAGTTTGGGAGCGGCCGCCAGCGGTGATGAAGACGGCGGGGCCTCGACCTTCCTCGACCTCGTGCGTATGAATCGAACCCTCTCAAAGGAGCGTGAGCGATGAGATCTCGCCTGTGGCGGATCGTCCTTCTTCTTCCGACCCTGCTGCTGCTCGTCAGCGCGACGCTGACCGGCGCAGCGCCGGGCGGCGTTCAGACGCCGAGCCGGACCACCGACGAATGCACCCCGCCGGGGCTCGAGATCCTCACGGATCCGGCCGGTGACGCACTCGACACGCTGGAATCCCACGACGTCACGAAGCTGTCGATCGGCGAGCCCGCCTTCGACCCCGCCGCCAGCAAGGTCGTGTTCACGCTCAAGGTGGTGAGCCTGGCGGATATTCCACCGCAAACGACGTGGCCGGTCGCGTTCGACGCGCCGGGAGACCCCGACCCCGCCGCCCCCTCGAGGTGGGTCGCAATGACGACGTCGCCGCCCTTCGGTACCGCCGTGACGCCGGCGTTCATCTACGGAGACGGTGGCGTCAGCGCCGCACTGGCCGACGGCACCCTCGATGCCGAGAGCAACTTCAACGCGGACGGGACGATCACGCTCGTCGCCTCGTACGACAAGATCGGCAACCCGACGGTGGGGGGGACGCTGGTCGGCTTCTTGACCAGGATCCGCGACGACGCGGTCGCAGTCTCGATCACGCCCGACAACATGCCGGACGACCTGGCGCCGGCGGGCAGCTACACCCTCGTCGGGAACTGCGGTCCGACCGCCGTCGAGCTGACGAGCTTCCGGGCGAGGTCGGAGCAGGGGCGCGTGGCCGTCACCTGGCGGACGGCGTCCCAGGCCGGAGTCCTCGGCTTCAACCTGTGGCGGAGCGGAACGAAGGTGAACCGCGCCCTCGTACCCGCGCGCGGAGGCCTCTCAGGCGCGAGCTACCGCTTCGTCGACCGCCGCGTCCAGCCGGGCAAGGCGTACACGTACCGGCTCCAGCTCGTGCACCGGGACGGGGCGCGCTCGTGGCACGGCGCCGCGACGGTGCGAGCCCGGTAGGCCTCGCCGCACGACGTCGATCGTCGGCCTCATTCGTCGCCGCAGCCGCGCTCGTCGCGGCTGCGGCGCGGCCGGCGCTTCGCTGACGCGAACGCACGGGGAGCCTTCGGCGAAACACGGAAAGTCCTGGCACAATGCATGAACCGTCTATCGGGTCACGCGCCTACTGTGATCGATGGACTCGTATCGCATCTACTGGGGAGAGAGAATGAAACTGTCGCTTTCGAAGGCCCTGCGCCTTCTCGTACCGCTCGGACTGATGCTCGTCCTCGGCGGGGTGCTCCTGCTGGCCTCGGGCGGGTCGGACCGGCCGGCCGCCGCCGCCGAGGATTACCGCCGGGCCCTGCTCGCGCCGGGGCCGCAGGAGGCTGAGTCCCTCAGCAGCCTCGAGTCCTACTCGCACGCCCGCGCCACGTATCCGACCGGCAGGTTCGACGGGCGCTGGCTGCTGAAGGCCCGCCAGCAGGAGAAGCTCGTGCGCTCGGCCGTCCCGGCGGGGAACAAGACCTACAAGGCGCGGTCGGACGCTCCGCTCGAGCTCACCCCGAATGCATTCACGGCGCTCGGACCCGCGCCCCAGGTGAGCACGGGCTGCCAGCCGCCGTGCTTCACCTTCCCCGGTGGCGTCTCCGGCCGGGTCAACGCGATCGCGTTCGACCCGACCACGACGACTCCCGGCGCGCAGATCGCGTACATCGGCGTCGACGGCGGCGGCGTCTGGAAGACGACCAACTGCTGCGACCCCGCGACGACGTTTACGCCGATCACCGACAAGCCGAACATCAACTCGACCTCGATCGACGACATCGTCGTCGGCGCCGACGGCAACACGGTGTACGTCGCCACCGGCGACATCAGCTTCGGCTCGTTCGCCTTCGGCAGCTCGGGGATCCTCAAGAGCACGGACAAGGGCGCGACGTGGTCCGTGAAGGGCGAGGACGTCTTCACGCCCGTCTATCCCACGAACGCCGCGGGTGCCTATCCGCAGTACCAGGCGGTCACGAAGGTCGAGATCGACCCGAACAACGCGAACACGATCGTCGCCGGCACGAAGACGGGCCTCTTCTTCTCCTACAACGCCGGCGACACCTGGTCCGGCCCGTGTCTCACGAACAGCTTCACGACCCAGCGTCAGGACATCACCGACACGGTGATCCTGGACGTCGGGGCGACCACGACCCTCTACGCGGCCGTGGGCGCCCGCGGCTTCCCCACGACGGTCCAGGCGAACCTCGGCAAGAACGGGGCCAACGGCGTCTACAGGACGACGGTTCCCGCCACCAAGCCCCTGTCGAACGGCGGCTGCCCGGCGGTGGCCGACTGGACGGCGCTGACCGCCGGCTGGCCCGCGGGCACCGCGAGCGGTATCCCCTGCGATCCGCCGGTCGGCTCGACGACCGACTGCCCGGCCGGGTCGAACGAGCTCGGGCGCATCGAGTTCGGCGTCGCGCCGAGCACGGCGAACGACGCCGACAACGCCACGGTCACCATCTACGCGCAGGTCCAGGCGGTCGAGGTGCACACCCGCTGCGGTGCGTTGCAGATCCTGGGTGAGGGCACCGCCCGCGGCTGCTTCTACGGTCTCTTCCGGACGACCGACGGCACCACGTGGTCGCTGCGCATGGACCACACGGACCTCAATCCGGAAACGAACCCCGTCGCCGGTCCCTGCGGCGAGGACACGCCGCAGAACTGGTACAACCAGGGCCTCGCGGTCGACCCGCTGAATCCGAACGTCCTGTTCATGGACAACATCGACATCTGGAAGTCGACGGACGGCGGCGCGAGCGCGACCGACATCTCCTGCGGCTACCACCTCGGGCTCAACCCGGTCGGCGCGCCCGTCCACGTCGACAACCACGCCCTCGCCTACGCACCCGGTGCCCACGGGCCCAACACCCTGCTCGCGGGCAACGACGGCGGCATCTACGTCTCCAACACCGCCGCCAGCGTGCCGGTCGCGACCCCGACCACCCTTACCAACCATCCGACGTTCACCCCGCTCAACCTCTCGATGAACACGATCGAGTTCTACTCCGGCGACATCAGCGCCAACTTCGCCAACTCGAGCGACCCGTTCATCGTCGCCGGGGCGCAGGACAACGGATCGTCCTACGCCCAGTTCACGAGGCCCGGCGCGCCGCCCGGTCCGACGCAGTGGTCGCAGCGGATCGGCGGCGACGGGATGTACGCGCGGATCGAGCCGAAGCTGGGCGACCGGGTCTACATGGAGAGCCAGACCGGCAACATGCAGCGCTCGACCACCGGCCCGGTCGGTCCCTACTCGGGGAACTCGGGCGGCTGGACGCAGGGAATCAGGTCCTTCGTGTTCCCGTATGAGATCGACAAGTTCGACTGCCAGACGTTCGCAGGCGTGGAGGAGTCGACCTGCACGCACATGATCGGCGGCGGGCGCGAGGTCTGGGAGACGATCACGGGCGGTCTGAGCGGAAACCAGTGGCACAAGAACAGCCCCGACCTGACCAAGCCCGCCCACCCACTCGCCGACCGCTCGTTCATCAACCAGCTGGCCTACGCGTTCGGGGACAACAAGATCGCGATCGTGGGCACGAACGACGGCAACGTCCAGTACGGCTTCGGCCTCGGCCAGGGTCCCCCCGTCTTCCCGATCACCACCCCGACGGCCACCTGGGTGAACGTGACCGGCCTCAACGCGGTGCTCCCGAACCGGCCGGTCCAGGACGTCGTCACCGGGATGAACCCGCTGAAGGGCTACGCCGCGATGGGCGGCTTCGACGAGAACACGCCGACGACCCCGGGCCACGTCTTCGAGGTGACCTGCACCGCCAACTGCGTCTCCTTCACGTGGGCGAACAAGAGCGGCAACCTGCCGAACATCCCGGTCAACGCGATCATGATCAACCCCAAGTTCCCGCAGCAGGTCTTCGCGGGCACCGACTGGGGCCTCTTCTTCACCAACGACGTCAACGTCGCGTCCCCGACCTGGTTCCGGTTCGACGCGGGCCTGCCGCACGTGATGATCTGGGACATGGCCGTCGACCGCGGCCCCGCCGCGACGCCGCTGGCCTCGACGACGCTCGCCGTCTTCACGCGGTCGCGCGGCGCCTACGCCTGGCCGCTCCCGGCGGGTCCGGTCGTGCCCACCGCCGCGAAGCTCGGCGCCTTCAGGGCGAAGGCGACCGGCAGGAGCGTCACGGTCAGCTGGAAGACCGCCTCCGAGGTCGACGTGATCGGCTTCAACGTGTGGCGCCACGGCCCCGGCAAGCAGGCCGCGAAGGTGAACCGCTCCCTGATCGCGGCGAAGGCCCTGGGACGCGCGACCGGTGCCGCCTACCGGGTCGTCCAGCGCGTGACCAGGCCCGGCACCTACACGTACCGGCTCCAGGCCGTCGACGGAGCCGGCAAGCGCACCTGGGTGACGAGCAGGACGGTGCGCGTCCGGTAGCGACGGACGAACGACGCCCGGCTGCGGCGATCCCTCGCGGGGTGGCCGCAGCCGGGTTTCACTCTTTCGGCCCGGGGTACACGGTGGGTGCACGGCACCCGGCAACCACGGTGCCGTGCCCGAAGCCCTGAGACCAGAGAAGACACGAAGGCGATTGCTCCGCGATCGACGCTCCACACGGCCCGCGCAGGGCCGATCGCGTCCACCGGTGAGCGATCCGCCTCAACCGAGGGGAAAGGAGAACGAGCGCACCATGCGAGCCAAGCGATTTCTCAAGCAGGTCGTCACCGTCGCCGCCGGACTGGCCGTCGTGGTCATGGTCGGGGCCGCCACGCCGCGCGCGGTCCAGGCCCAGCCCTCCGCCCAGCTCTTCTTCGACAACATGGAGAACGGCGTCAACGGCTGGACGACCGCGTTCGAGGGCTGCCCCGCCACGATGACGGCGTCCGAATGGCACCAGGTTGAGGGCGACAGCCACAGCCCGACGCACTCCTGGACGAACAGCCCGTACGCCGAGGCCGGATCGGGCAACTGCCTCAACCACCTGATCTCGCCTTCGATCGCCACGCTGGCGTTGGACCCCAGCATCTACCTCGCCTTCTGGGAGCACCACTTCACCGAAGGGGGGTCGGTTTGCAACCCCCCCGGCAACACGCCGCCGTGCGACTTCGGTCAGGTGTATATCAGCGACGACGACGGGGCGACTTACACCCTCGCCCACGACGTGAACACCCGCTTCGAGGAAGGGACTGCAGGCGCTCCCTACGTCCAGCGCACGTTCCCGCTGGAGGGGCTCTTCACGCCCGGCAACACGATCCGGATCCGGTTCACGTTCAGCTCCGACGCCCTCCTGGCGTTTCCGCTGGGCGGCTGGTGGATCGACGACGTCGAGGTGAACACGGACAACCCGACCGTGGCGACGTTGACCTCGTTCACCGCCAAGGCGGCGCGGAGGAGCGTCCAGCTCTCGTGGCGCACGGCGGCGGAGCTCGACGTGCTCGGCTTCGACGTCTGGCGCTCGGCCGGCGGCAAGACCGTCAAGGTGAACCGGAGCCTCGTGCCCGCCAAGGCGATCGCGCGCGCCGGCGGCGCGGCCTACCGGCTCGTCGATCGCAACCTGCGGCCCGGCGTCGCCTACACGTACCGGCTCCAGGTGATCGGGCAGGACGGCACGCGTGCCTGGCAGGCCACCAGGAAGGTGCGCGTCCCGCGGTGACCACGACGGGACTACCGGGGGCGGCGCCCGCCGCCCCCGTCCTGAAACGACGAGACACGGAGAGAGGCGACGATGAGCAGACTCGGGATCCGCCTGCCGCTCCTGCTGGTGCTCGCGCTCGGTCTGCTCGGCAGCGGCGCCACGCCCGTCGGCGCCCACGACGCGCTCCACGCCGGCGACCAGGCAGGCATGGGCTCCTGGGGGCACCAGAATGCCTTCATGGAGAGCCTCACGCCCGCGAAGCGCCTGACGACGTCGGCGCGGGTCGACTGCGAGAACGGGATGGCCGGCGTGTTTCCCTGCAAGAACGTCGACCTGCTCGCCCACCTGCAGACGAACAGCGCCGCCGGCATCACCGGCAGCGACATCGAGGGGTGGACCGATCAGAGCACCGGCAAGGAGTGGGCGATCCAGGGCCATTCGGACGCGACGACGTTCATCGACCTGAGCAACCCGGAGGTGCCGCTCGTCTTCGGCACGCTCCTGCCCGCCGTGCCGGGCGTCCTCTGGCGCGAGCTCGAGGTCTTCGACAACCACGTCTACATCGTCCAGGACCTCACCGGGGCCGGGCTCCAGATCTTCGACCTGACCAAGCTCCGTAGCGCCGTCCCCGGCGTCGTCTACGGCCCCCTCGACTACACCAGGGACACCTCGTTCGGCAGGGCGCACACGATCACGATCAACCAGGACACCGGCTTCGCCTACGTCCAGGGGAGCACCACGTGCAACGCCGGGCCGCGCATGTTCGACCTGAACGTGAATCCGAAGGCGCCCGTGTTCGTCGGCTGCGTGGGCATGGACGGCTACACGCACGACAGCCAGTGCGTCGTGTACCACGGGCCCGACACGACCTACACGGGTCGCGAGATCTGCGCGCTGTACAACGAGGACACCCTGACGATGGTCGACGTGACCGACAAGGCCGCGCCGGTGATGCTGTCGCGCAACTGCTACTCCACCGCTCCCGCGACCGGCAAGTACACCCACCAGGGCTGGTTCACGGGGGACCACCGGTACATCCTCATGGACGACGAGCTCGACGAGGACGGGAGCGCGGCCGTGTTCACCACGACCTACCTCTGGGACGTGGCCGACCTGGACGACCCGGTCACCGACTGCATCCCCGCGAACTCGAACGACACGACGGGCCCCCGCTTCATGCCGCCGTACCGCCACGCGACGAAGTGCACCGACCACAACCAGTTCATCGTCGGGAGGTTCTCCTACCAGAGCAACTACGCCTGCGGACTGCGGGTCATGGACACCAGCAGGGTCAGCGAGGGGAAGCTGAGCGAGGTCGCGTACTTCGACACCTCCCCGGCCCACGACTTCATCGCCGGCGCCTCGGACGGAGGCGACCTCGACGGCGACTGGGCCAACTACCCGTACTACAAGAGCGGGATCGTCGTCACCAGCAACATCTCCAAGGGGCTGTTCGTGCTCAAGCCGAAAATGAGCCCCACCGCCGTGGACGTCCTGTCCTTCCGCGCCAGGGCGGCCGGCCGCAGCGTCACGCTCACCTGGCGCACGGGCGCGGAGCTCGACACGGTCGGCTTCGACGTCCGGCGCTCGGGCGCCGGCAGGTCCGTGAAGGTCAACCGGACCCTCGTGCCCGCCAAGGGCCTCGCCCGCGCAGGCGGGGCCGCCTACCGGCTCGTCGATCGGAACCTGCGGCCCGGAGCCGCCTACGGCTACCGGCTCCAGGCCGTCACCAAGGACGGCACGCGCGTCTGGCAGGCGAGCACGAAGGTGCGCGTCCGGCGGTAACGGGCCGACGGCACCCGGGTCTGGCGCGGCACGACGCGCGTCGCGGGCCGCAGCCAGCCCGACCCTCGCAGGCGTTGTTTGCTCGGGCGCCGTCGCGGGAATAGGGGCGTTCAACTGGCTACTGCCGAGCCCGCGTGGCCTTCGCGCTGCGCCTGAGGAAGGAGAGAACCCGATGCATCGAGTTTCATTCCGGCGAGCGGCCGTGGGCACGGGGATGACCGCGGTCATCCTCGCGCTGGCCGTGGCCGCGACCCTGCGCGATCACCGAGGAGCCGCCGCCAAGCTCGCCGCCGCTCCAGCCCACGTAGACGCCGGTGTCGGGGAGGCCGGGCACGAGCATCTGGCACCCGATCCCGCCGCAACTCATCAGTTCGGGTTTGCCCAGGCCGCGATTCCCGCGAAGGCCCAGGCCACCACGAAAGCGCTTGCGACCGGCGCATACCACGGCACGCTCGCTCCGCCCCCGACGCCGCCGAACCCCTGGGTGCCGCCGGCGGGGAACGCCCCGACCGCGTACGGCGGGCCGGCGCTGACCCTCCTGACCACGTACATCGGGCGCGAGGCGGCCGAGCCGACGATCGGCGTCACCAGCGAAGGGAAGGCGTTCATGACCGCGGGAACCTTCGATTCGCCCGGCGGGGTGGCTGCGCGCACGCTCATCTATCGCTCGATCAACGGCAACGTGAGCTGGCACCCGACACCCGGCGATTTCGGTCTTCCGGACGAGTTCAACGAGAGCCTCGATCCCTATGTCTGGGTCGATCCGCAGACCGACCGGGTCTACTCCGGCGACCTCGCCGTCGCGGGCATCCGCTTCGTCCACAGCGACGACGACGGCATGACGTGGACCCCGGGCTCGCCGGTCGGCGCGGACGTTCCCGTCGACCACCAGACCTTCATCACCGCGGAGCCCGTGCCCCCGTTCACGCCCGTGGGCTACCCCAACCTGATGTACTTCTGCTCGAACCGCGTGGCCGACGCCAAGTGTTCACGGAGCCTGGACGGAGGCCTCACCTTCCAGACCACGGCCGGCGAGGCGTTCCTGGGAGCCGATCCCATCGCCGGAGGGTTCTGCGGGGGCTTGCACGGGCATCTCGTGAGCAACAGCGCGGGCCGACTCTTCCTCCCGAAGGGGCACTGCTCGGACCCCTGGGTCGCCATCTCCGCCGACAGCGGGACGACCTGGACCAGGGTCAAGATCGCGGACCACATCCCGCTTCCGCACCACGAGGTCACCCTGGCGGTGGACGAGGCGGACAACATCTACGCCGTCTGGCAGGACAGTACCCCCCAGAAGAACCTCCCCTACCTCTCGTACTCGACCGACCACGGCGTCACCTGGAGCACCCCGCGGATGATCGCTCCGCCGGGGGTGATCGACACGAACTTCCCGACGATCACCGCCGGGCACGAGGGACGGATCGCGATCAACGTCCCGGGCACGACGGAGACCGGCGTCAGCCGGGCGTGGAACCAGTACCTGATCATCTCGACGAACGCGCTCTCGGCCAACCCCCTCTTCGTCTGGACGACCGCCAACGATCCGGCCACGAACCCGATTCGCAAGGGCGCCTGCGGGCCGGGGCGCTGCGGAGGCATGTTCGACTTCCTCGACATCCTCACCTCGCCGCAGAACGGCCAGTTCTGGGCGGCGGGCTCCGACACCTGCGCGGCCAACTGCACCAGCCAGAAGCAGGTCGGTGACGGTTTCGCCGTCAAGCAAACGGGCGGCCCCTCGCTCTGGTCACCCACGGCCGTGACCCTGGCGTCGTTCACCGCACAGAGGGCCCCCCGCGGCGTCACCATCGGCTGGCGGACCGCGTCCGAGCTCGACACCTTCGGCTACAACGTGTGGCGCTTCGCCCACGGCAAGGGCGTGAAGGTGAACCGCACCGTGGTCCCGGCGAAGGCGTTCGGGCGGGCGGGAGGGGCAGCGTACCGCCTGGTCGATCGAGGCGCACGCCGGCGCGTCGGCTACACCTACCGTCTCCAGGTCGTCGACCGCGACGGGAAGCACGCGTGGCGGGCGACCGCGGCGGTTCGTTCGGCGCGGTAGGGCATCTGGACTCCGAGCTGGGCGGCCCCTGCGATGGGGCCGCCCAGCTCGCCTGCAGCGGTCTCGCTCGCGCTAGGTGTAAGACCCAACCAGGTTGTTCCTCCTGAGCGCCTCCAGCCGCTCGAGCGGCGTCTGGTGGCTGAGGGAGCCGTGTGGTCTGCGGCGATTGTAGTAGTCGAGCCAGCCGGATAAGGCTCGCTGCCGTTCCTGTGA
>JBHEMU010000081.1:0-14319 GCA_046262415.1 Gaiellaceae bacterium
CGAAGCGAATACCCTTCCTCCGCGCACGTCGTTTCTGCCCTCCTTCGGGAGCCAGCCTCGAACAGCCGGAACCCTATGGAGCAGAGCGGCGTGCGCCTCACTTCCAGCGCTCAGCGACCCACGGAAACCTCAGGAGCGCCGGCTTTAAGCCCCTCGACGGTCACACCCGCGCGAGGCGCTGGTGAGCGTGCCGCGACATGGGCATACTGCATAGGGGTACCGTCGAGATCGGTGCGCGGGCTACTTTGCCCGCGGGTGGCAACCGCGAGCACGGCGACAAGGGCGGCTCCCGCCACGAGCACGGATCCATTGCGTGTGGTCATTTACTGCGCCACCGGTACGTCGGAAAGCTGCCATACGTGGACTCCAATTGCCTGCCACGGGTAGTCCGGAAGCTACGGCAGGACGAGACGCTGGCCGGGCACGATCATTGCCCCGTCGAGGCGATTGCGCTGCCGGAGGCGCCACACGGCCTCGCGCGGGTCGCCGGCATAGCGCGACGAGGCGATCGACCAGAGCGTGTCGTACGGCTTGACGACGTAGACCCGCTCGGGGCCCCGGCTGTCGGACTGGCGGGCGGCGACAGCGAAGACGACGAGGGCGATCAGGACGAAGCCGATGAGCTTTCCGAACATGTGTTCGCCACCCTAGCGAACACATGTTCGCGTGTCAAGGGAGCGGGTGGAGCCGTGGCCGCAGCCCCTCGGCGTCGACCTCCGCGAGGAGCATCGAGCGGAACGGCGCCCGCCGGCGCTCCGTCGGACTGCCCGGGTTGAGGATCCAGACGCCGTCGTGACTCTCCACCTGCGGCACGTGCGTGTGCCCGCACACGACCGCGTCGCAGCCCGGGAAGAGCGCGGCGAGGCGCGCCGGCCGCCCGGCGAGCGGCCCCGGGTCGTGGACCATCCCGAGCCGCACGCCGCCGGTCTCCACCACCCGCCGTTCCGGCAGCGCGGCCCGGAGCTCGGGCTCGTCCATGTTGCCGCGGACGGCCTCGACCGGCGCCAGCTTCCGCAGCTCTTCGAGCACGGCGGCCGCGACCACGTCGCCGGCGTGAAGGATCAGGTCGGCGTCCCCGAGGAGCCGCAGGCACTCCTGCGGCAGCGCTCGCGATCCTCGAGGCAGATGCGTGTCCGAGATGACGGCGAGCTTCAGCCGAGCACCGACTCGATGAAGCGCCCGTCGCGGTAGACGAGCTCGCCGTCGGCGAAGACCTCGCCGCCCCGGCGCAGGTCGCAGATCATGTCCCAGTGCAGTCCGGAGCGGTTCTCCCCGCCGGTCTCGGGGTACGTCTGGCCGAGCGCGAGGTGCGCGGTGCCGCCGATCTTCTCGTCGAAGAGGATGTTGCGCGTGAAGATCGAGATGCCGTCGTTCAGGCCGAAGGCGAACTCGCCCGCCCGCCTCGCCCCCTCGTCCATCGCGAGCATCTCGCGGAGGAAGTCCTCACCGCGGCGCGCGGTCGCCTCGACCACCTCGCCGCCCTCGAAGCGCAGGCGGACGTCCTCGACCTCGCGGCGCTGGAACACCGCGGGGTAGGTGAAGGCGATCGTGCCTTCCAGGCTCGTCTCGACCGGCCCCGTGTAGACCTCTCCGTCCGGGAAGTTCTCGCGACCGCTCGAGGCGACCCACGAGCGGCCCTCGGTGACGAGACGCAGGTCGGTCCCCTCCGCGAGGACGCGCAGCTCCCTGCGTCCGCCGAGGAAGTCCGCCACGCGCTGCAGCCGCCCCCCGAACTCGCGCCAGCGCTCTGCCGGGTGGTCGTCGTCGAGCAGGGCGGCGCGGTAGACGAAGTCGCGGTAGTCGTCGAGCGACATGCCCGCGTCCTGAGCGGCGGCGTGGGTGGGGAAGGCGGTCAGCACCCACCGCACGTCCCCTGCTGCGGCCCGGTCGAGGAAGCGGGCCCGCATCTCGTCCTGGGCCCGTGCCACGATCGCCTGCCGGGCGGGGTCGACCGCCGAGAGGCTCTTCGTGTTCCAGTCGGCGAGGATCGAGATCAGCACGTCCGACTGCTCGAGCTCCCACCGGCGCACCGGGTTGAGCCAGCCGAGCTGCTCCTCGGAGCCGCTCGTGAGCAGCGTCTCGCTCTGGCCGTCGAGGCCGATCCTCACGAGTGCGTGGCCCCCGGCGTCGAGAATCGCCGCGTAGACCTCGCGAACGAGCGGGCCGGCGAGCGAGGGTGCCGAGACGACGACGACGTCGTCCGGCCGGACCGCGGTCGAGTAGTCGACCAGGACTTCCGCCAGCCGCTCCAGCGGCCGCTCGATCGGCACGACTGGGACCGCCGGCGAGAGCGAGGTCACGTGCGCGCCACGATCGTCTCCGGCACGGGCTCGGCGGCGTTGACGAAGCTCCCGGCGCGCCACACGAGCTCGCCGTCCGCATAGACCTCGCCCTCGGCACGGAGGTCGCAGATCAGGTCCCAGTGCAGCCCGGAGCGGTTCCTGCCGCCCGCCTCCGGGAACCCCGCCCCGAGCGCGACGTGAATCGTGCCGCCGATCTTCTCGTCGAAGAGGATGTTGCGGGTGAAGCGGTCGATCTCGTAGTTGAGGCCGAACGCGGCCTCTCCGAGCACCGCCGCCTCGTCGTCCATGGCCAGGAGCGCCTTCAGGTAGTCCTCGCCGATCGAGGCCTCGCTCGACACGACGCGCCCGGCCTCGAAGCGCAGCCGCACGTCCTGCACCTCGCGGCCGTTGAAGATGGCCGGGAACGTGAAGCGAATCTCCCCCTCGGTGGCCCCCTCGACCGGGCTGGTGAAGATCTCGCCGTCGGGCAGATTGGTCTTCCCGTCCGCGACGAGCCAGCGCCGGCCCTCGACGCCGAGGGTGAGGTCGGTGTCGGGCCCGACGATGCGCAGCTCGCGGACGTCGGCGAGCGCATCCGCGCGGGCCTGCAGCTCCGCCGAGACGCCGGACCAGTGCGCGACCGGGTCCTCACCGTCCCGGACGTGGCACGCGCCGTAGACGAAGTCCTCGTAGTCGGCGAGCGACATCTCGGCATCCTGCGCGTGCGCGTGCGTGGGGTGCAGCGTGCCGCACCACCGGGCCTCGCCGGCCCCGATGCGGTCCCAGTAGCGGTTGCTCAGCTCTCTCCGCGCGGCGAGGTGCCGCTGCTGGCGATCCGGGTCGACGAGCGAGAAGGAGCGCGTGTTCAGCTCCGACCACACGGTGACCATCGCGTCGACGAGCTCGATCTCGTCCCACTCCAGGGGCGCGACGTAGGTCAGCTGCTCCGCGCTGCCGCGCTTGACGAGGAGCTCCGAGAGCCCCTCGAGCGTGACGTTGGTGTAGGCGAGCGCCCCGGCCGAGAGGGCCGCCTCGTACAGGGCCAGGACGAGCGGGGCGCCGCTGTCCGACCCGTCGATCCGGACGATCTGCCCCGGGCGGAGATCGAGGGAGTACCCGACGATCAGCTCGGCGAGACGCTCGCGCGGATGCCTCATGGCGCTGTGTCTATCAGAGGCCGAAGCGTAGGGCTCCTACTCCACCCGGAAGGAATCGGTGACGACGAGCTTCGTGCGGGCCGGGTTGAGCGCGGCCCGGAAGAGCGTCGCCGCGACGTACGTCCCCGGGGCGAGCCGGGCTGTGCCGAGCGGCAGCGACGCCCGGCTGTGCGCGCGCAGCAGCAGCCGGTGCGTCGCTCCCCCGGGCCGGCCCGAGAGCGCGCGCGCGATCGCCGCGCGGGTCGTGCCCGCCCGGAACACGCGCGCCGAGACCTGTGCCTCCTCCCCGGCGGTCAGACGCACCCGTGGCCCGGCGAGGGTAGCCCCGGCGCCGATCACCGTCTCGGCGTGCCGCCACCTGTGCAGAGGGCGACGGCAGCCCTCGGCGATCGCCGCCCGGACCGCGTCGAACGCCGGTCGCTTCGTCCAGTCCGCCCGGAGGAGCCCGCTCTGGAAACGGTCGAGGTCGGAATCGTCGACGAGGTGGAACAGGAAGAAGTCCGAGACGGACGGCTCGCACGCCACCGTCCGCACGACCTCGGCGTACATCCGGGCCTGCGTCTGCTCGTCGACGGGCTTGACGTTCTCGACCCCCGTGTACATCTTGCTGACGCTCGAGATGATCACCGACTGCCGGCCGTACTCGTCGAGCACGAACCGGAGTGGCTTCCTGCCGGGCTTCCCGGTCTCCGCGAACACGGGTTGCCCTGTTCCGTGGAAGCCGTCCCAGATCGCCTGCTTGATCCGGTCGAGGTTCCGCAGCCCGGCGTTGGGCCACCCGTAGCCGCGCACGAGCGCATCGGCGTTCCCCTGCGGATACGGATGGAAGCCGAGGGCGTCCATGATCGGCTTCTTCCGCCCGCTCCTCCGGTACTCGACCGCCATGTCGGCGATGAAGCGGACCGGCGAGCGGGAGATGTTGTTGAGCGCCAGCGGGCGGTCGTTCCCGCGCGGCGAGAGGCCCAGGCCGACGACCGTGATCGAGGGGTTCACCGCCTTGAGAGCGTCGTATGCCGCCGCCAGCACCCGTTCGTAGCGCGCGCCCGCGACAGCTCTGTGGCCGCCGCGGCCGTCGCGGACGAATTGCGGCTGCCAGAAGCGCGGCTGGTTCGGCTCGTTGCCGACGATGAAGGTCTTCACCTGCGGATAGGTCTGCGCCACGATCTGGAGGTACTGGGCGAAGAGCCGGGTCCGGGCAGCAAAGTCCACCGAGAACGCCTTCGGCTGGGCCGGATAGACGCTGAGGACGACGTCGACGCCGCGCAGCGCCGCGACCGGCATGGAGCGGTCGAGGAAGTCGCGCTCGCGGATCGCCAGGCCGTTGGTGCCGTCGGTCGGGTCCCAGAAGACCGTGATCCGGTTCGCCTGCAGGCCCGCCTCGTGCAGGACGGTGAAGAAGTTGCCGCCGCCGTCGTCGGCGTACTTGCCGCCGTCGTCGGCGACGCCGAAACGGGGCACCGCGCCCGCGGCCGCGCAGACCGCCAGCGCGGCCAGGACGGCGACGAGCGCCGCGGCGAGTTGTCGGCTCCTCTGCCTCAAGGTGGAAGCGCGCCGCTCAGAGGCGCGAGGCTCGATCCTAGCGCGGCCGTCTCGCCCAGGCAGGCGAGGACCGCGTCGACCAGCGACCCGGCGCCGTCGCGCACGGGGTCGGCGGCCGGCAGCCCGGTGGCGGCGGCGGCCTCGGCGACCGCCGTCCGGGCTCGTCTCTCGTCCAGCCCGCTCGTGTTGACCGCGACCGCCGCGACGCGCGCCCGCCGCCGCGGGAGCGAGGCGCGCTCGTGCAGCTCGACGAGCTCGCGCAGGCCCGGCAGCGGGTGACCCGGGTAGCCCTCGACCTCCGTCGCCTCGGCCTTGTGGCAGAGGACGAGCGCGTGCGGGACGCCGCCGTGGAGGAGACCCAGCGTGACCCCCGAGTACGCCGGGTGGACGAGCGAGCCCTGGCCCTCGAGCCAGAGCAGGCGACCGCCGCGCTCGACCCCCTCCACGAGCAGCCGCTCGGTGGCACCGGCGAGGAAGTCCGAGACGACGGCGTCGACCGCGATGCCCCACCCCGCGATCGCGATCCCGGTCTGGCCGGTCGGCACGAACACCGACGCCAGCCCGCGCCGCCGCGCCTCGAGGTCGAGCTCGAGCGCCACGGTCATCTTCCCGATCGCGCAGTCGGAGCCGACGGTGAGGACGATCGCGGCGTCGAGCTCGAGATTCTCGCCCGTGGGCACGCTCAGGTGCTCGGGCGGCCTGCGCAGGTCGCGCAGCTCGACGCCGTGGCGGCTGGCCAGGTCGACCAGCTCCGCGTCGTCGGAGATGAACTCGTGCAGCCCGTTCTCGAGGTCGAGGCCCGCGGCGATGCAGCTCCGGAGCAACTCGCGCCAGGCCGGGGGGAAGCGCCCGCCCTGGGTGGCGACGCCGACGAGCGCGGTCCTCGGGCCGAGGGGAAGCGCCTCTTCGACCGACCCGACCACCGGCAGGCCCGCGGTCGTCTCGCCCGCCCGCTCGGAATCCAGGACCGCGACGACGTCGTCGCGGCGGTAGCGCAGCACGCCGTGCGCCGTCTTGCCGTAGTGCGGGTCGGCCGACTTGCCTTCAGCGAGGATCAGGTACCGCTTGTCTGACACCGAGTCCGGGCGAGTGTGACGGAAGCTGGACGCCGTCGACGAGCTCAATCCCCGGCCACGGGTCCTCCGCGAGCAGGAGGTTGCCGTCCAGGTCGACGTGATCGCACAGACTGGCCACCTGGCAGCCCGCGGCGATGCCGAGACCCGACTCGATCATGCAGCCGAGCATCACCCCGAGCCCGAGCGCCCGCGCCGCGTGGATCATCCGGACCGCCTCCGCGATACCGCCGGACTTGGCGAGCTTGATCGTGATCCCGTGCGCGATCTCGGCGCAGGGCGCCACGTCGGCGAGCGTGTGGCAGTCCTCGTCGACGTAGACCGGGATCGGCGAGCGCCGCTTGACCTCCGCGCCGGCGGGGTCTCCCTGGCGCAGCGGCTGCTCGCAGTACTGCACGCCGAGCGCGGCCAGCTCGGACAGGGCCTCGAAAGCCTCGTCCGCGGACCAGTACTCGTTCACGTCGACCTGGAGTGGCAGCTCCGTGACGCCGCGGACGGCGCGGACCCGGTCGAGGTCGAGGCCGTCACGGCCGCCGAGCTTGAGCTTGAGGCGGCGGAAGCGGCCGGCGACCCCCTCAGCCCGCCGGGCCATGTCGTCCGGGTCGCCGAGCCAGACCGTCCAGGAGGTGGGCGGGCCGGCGCGCTCGAGGCCGAGCAGCCGCCAGACCGGCACGCCCGCGAGCTTGCCGCGCAGGTCGTGGAGCGCGGCGTCGAGGGCGGACCTGGCGGCCTGCTCGCCGGGGCCCTTCGGCACCCGCAGGGGCGCCCAGGGATCGTCACCGAGATGGCCGGCCGCCTCCTCGACGAACGCGAGCGCCGACTCGGCCGACTCCCCGTAGCGGGCGATCGGCGCCGCCTCGCCGTACCCCTCGTGCTCCGCATGCCCGAGCCGGACCTGGACGACGTCGGCGGTGTCCTGCGACTCGCGCGCGATCACGAAGGTCTCGGCCAGGCGGAGGGTCGCGATCCGGGCCTCGACGTGCACGCGGCTAGACTAGATCGTCCTCGGGCGCCGTAGCTCAGGGGATAGAGCGCGCGCCTCCGGTGCCTGCCGGCGAGAATCCGCGCTGCGCGCATGATGATTCTCGCCGGGACGATCTCCGGGTACGGCACACCTCGGCTGCGGGCGTCATGCCGCCCTCCGCCCACGACATGGCGCTGAGTAGACTGGGCCTCGAAGCGCCCGTAGCTCAGGGGATAGAGCGCGCGCCTCCGGAGCGCGAGGTCGCAGGTTCGATTCCTGCCGGGCGCACTCGGAAGCTCGTCAGTCGGACCCGTCCTCGAGAAAGGGCCGGTTCGCCAATCTCGAGCTGTAGCCTCGCGATCTCCCGCTGCGGGACGCCCTCCGCCGCCGCCGCGCCTTGGGCGGAAGCGCTCCCCGTGCTCTTGCGGAGCCAAGCGCTCTCTACGATGCGCGCATGCCCGTCGACCAGACGTTCGCAGACGTGCTCGCAGCCAACGAGGACTACGCACGGAACTTTCGCCTCGCGGGGCTGCAGGCGCGCGCCGCCAGAGGTCTCGCGATCCTCACGTGCATCGACTCGCGGATCGAGCCGCTCCGGATGCTCGGTCTCGGGCCCGGCGACGCGAAGATCCTGCGAAACGCCGGCGCCCGCGTCACCGACGACGTGCTCCGGACGCTCGTGCTCGCCTCCTACCTGCTCGGCGTCGAGCGGGCGATGGTGATCGCACACACGGAATGCCGCATGGCCGCGGGCGGCGAGGACGAGGTGCACGCGGCGGTCGAGGAGGCCGGCGGCCCCGACACGCGGAGCCTGGCCTTCCTCGTCACGAGCGATCAAGAGGAGACCGTGCGGGCCGACGTCCAGCGGGTGCGGTCGTGGCCCTACCTCACGCGCCTGCGCGTGGGTGGATTCCTGTACGACGTGGACTCCGGGCGCGTCACCCAGCTCTGCTGACGTCCGCCGCCTACGAGACCGCCGCTTCCCGCTTGCGTCGCGATGCCTGCGTCTGCCGCTTCGTCCCCGAGAGCTCGACCTTGCGCAGCCGGATGCTGCGCGGCGTCACCTCGACGCACTCCTCCTCGCGGATGAACTCGAGCGCCTGCTCGAGCGACAGCGGCCGCGGCGGGATCAGGCGCACGAGCTCGTCCGCGGTCGAGGAGCGCATGTTCGTCAGCTTCTTCTCCTTGCAGGCGTTGACGTCGAGGTCCTCGCCGCGGGCGTTCTCGCCGACGATCATCCCCTCGTACAGCTCCGTGCCGGGCGAGATGAACAGCGAGCCCCGCTCCTGGAGGTTGAACGCCGCGAACGCCGTCGCCTGGCCCCGGCGGTCGGCGACGAGGCTCCCGGTCGGACGGGTCCGCAGCTCGCCGTGCCACGGCTCCCAGCGCTCGAAGACGTGGTGCATGATGCCCGCCCCCCTCGTCTCCGTCAGGAACTCGGTGCGAAAGCCGATCAGCCCCCGCGCCGGCACCAGGTAGTCCATCCGCGCCCAGCCGGTGCCGTGGTTGACCATGTGCTGCATGCGCCCCTTGCGCAGGGCGAGGAGCTGCGTGACGACCCCGATGTACTCCTCGGGCACGTCGATCGCGAGGCGCTCGACCGGCTCGTGGCGCACGCCGTCGATCTCCTTCGTCAGCACTTCCGGCTTGCCCACCGTCAGCTCGAAGCCCTCCCGCCGCATGATCTCCACGAGCACGGCCAGCTGCAGCTCCCCGCGACCCTGAACCTCCCACGCCTCGGGACGGGCCGTCGGCAGCACGCGCAGCGAGACATTTCCCACCAGCTCCTGCTCGAGGCGCGCCTTCAGCAGGCTCGCCGTCACCTTGTCGCCCTCCGTGCCGGCGAGCGGCGAGGTGTTGATCCCGAGCGTCATCGACAGCGACGGCTCGTCGACCGTCACGACGGGCAGCGGGCGGGGGTCGTCGGCGTCGGCGATCGTCTCGCCGATCGTCACCCCCGGCAGGCCGGCCAGCGCCGCGATCTCCCCCGGGCCGGCTTCCTCGGCGGGTACTCGCTCCAGCGCCTCGCTGACGAAGAGCTCGGTCACGCTTGCCGGCTCGATCGTCCCGTCCGAGCGGCACCACGCGATCCGCTGGCCGCGGCGGAGGGTGCCGTGACGGATCCGGCAGAGCGCCAGCCGGCCCACGTACGGCGAGGCGTCGAGGTTCGTGACGAGCGCCTGCAAGGGGTGCGCCGGGTCGTGCACGGGCGCGGGAACCGTCCGGAGCAGGGTCCGCACGAGTGGGCCGAGATCGTCCTCGAGCTCGTCCGCCGCGAGTCCCGCCTGTCCCGCGCGCGCGTTGCAGTAGACGATCGGGAACTCGATCTGGGTCTCGTCGGCGTCGAGGTCGAGGAACAGCTCGTACACCTCGTTCACGACCTCCGCCGGCCGCGCGTCGGGTCGATCGACCTTGTTGACGACGAGCACGACGGGAAGCCGCGCCTCCAGCGCCTTCCGGAGCACGAACCGCGTCTGCGGCAGCGGCCCTTCGCTGGCGTCGACGAGCAGCAGCACGCCGTCCACCATCGTCAGGCCCCGCTCGACCTCGCCCCCGAAGTCCGCGTGCCCCGGCGTGTCGACGATGTTGAGCTTGACGCCGCCGATGCGGACGGCGGTGTTCTTGGCGAGGATGGTGATGCCCTTCTCGCGTTCGAGGTAGTGCGAGTCGAGCATCCGGTCGGCCACGTCCTCGTTCGCCCGGAACGACCCGGCCTGCCACAGCAGCGCGTCGACGAGGGTCGTCTTGCCGTGGTCGACGTGGGCGACGATGGCGACGTTGCGCAGGTCCTCCCTGCTGACGAGCTGCTCGCGGCGGGGCATGACGAGCCAGACTAGTCGCGATGAGCCGCTACATCGGGCGGGCGAACCTGCGCAAGCGTCTCGAGGCGCTCGAGGGCGCCGAGGGTCGCTCCCGGTACGGGGCCGGCGCGGCCATCTTCGAGCTCGCCGACGAGACGGTGGTCGTCCGGCCGCCGTTCGGCCTGGCCCACGAGGCCTCCTACGACGACGTGCGCGTCGCTCCGCTCCTGGCCGCGCTCGGCGAGGACCACGTCGTCGGCGCGCTGCTCGTGCGCCTGGGCGGCTTCGCCGTCGGCGTCTTCGAGGGCGAGCGGCTGATCGCGTCGAAGGTCGGGACCCGCAACGTCCACGGCCGCCACCGCAAGGGCGGGTCGTCGGCCAACCGCTTTCGCCGCCGGCGCGAGGAGCAGGCTGCGACGCTCGTCGAGGCAGCGGCCGCGACGGGCGCGCGCGTGCTGGCGCCGCACATCGGCCGCCTCGAAGCGGTCGCCTTGGGAGGCGACCGCTTCGCCGTGCGCGCCACGCTCGCCGCCTCGCGCGTGCTGGCCGGGCTCGAGGAGAAGGCCCTGCCGCGGTTCTTCACGGTTCCGGATCCGAGGCACGCGGTGCTCGAGCGGCTCCCGTACGAGCTCTACGCGGCCGAGGTCGTACGGACACCGCGGCCGTGAGCGCCCGCCGGGGGTCGTGGCTGCGACTCGGGTTCCTGGGCCTCGGGATCGTGATCGTCGTCGTCTGCTTCGCCTTCGCGCTGCCGAGGATCGCCGACTACGGCAGCGTCTGGGAGGTCCTCCGGGACCTCTCCGGGCTGGATCTGGCGCTGCTCACGGGCGCCGCGATCCTCAACGTGCTCACCTTCGCGCCGCCCTGGATGGCCGTCCTGCCCGGCCTCGGCTTCCCGCGCGCGCTCGCCCTCACTCAGGCCTCGACCGCCCTGACCTACATCGCGCCCGGGGGCGCGGCGCCGGGGATCGCGCTCTCGTACGGCGTGCTGCGCCGGTGGGGCTTCACACGCTCGCGGGTGGCAGTCGCGCTCACGGTCGTCAGCGTGTGGAGCCAGCTCGTCATCCTCACGTTCCCGGCGCTGGCGGTCGGCCTCCTGGCCCTCGAAGGCCGCGAGCACGCGGCCCTGCAGACGGCGGCCGTCGTGGCTCTTGTGGTCCTGGCCGGGCTCGTGGGCTCCTTCTTCGTCGGGCTGCACAGCCACCGGCAGGCGCTCCGGGTCGGCGACCTGGCCGCGCGGGCGGTCTCGAGCGCCCTCCGGCTGGCCCGCCGCGCACCGACCACGTGGAGCGGCGAGTCCTTCGCGCGGTTTCGCGGCGACGCGATCGGGCTGCTCGGCCGCCGCTGGCACGTCCTCACGGCCGCGGCGCTCGCGGGGCACCTGACCGTCTTCGTCGTCCTGGTCGCATCGCTCCACGCCACGGGCGTCACGAACGACGAGGTGGGCGGGATCGAGGCGTTCGCGTCGTGGTCGCTCGTCCGCCTGCTCGGGACGATTCCGATCACGCCGGGCGGGATCGGAGTCGTCGAGCTGGGCCTGACCGGAGCGCTGGTCGGCTTCGGCGGGAACGAGGCGGAGGTCGTCGCCGCCGTGCTCTGCTATCGCGCCCTGACCCTCCTCCCCACGCTCCTGCTCGGGCTCGTCGCGGCCTCGACGTGGCGGCTGCACGACCGGCGCGGCGGCGAGGTCTAGTGTCCTTCGGGTGAGGCCCTTCGCCGCATACCTGCGCAGCCTGAACCCGCAGCTGCCCCGGTCGGTGCAGACCCTCTAGGCCGGTGCTCTCGTCAATGCCTTCGGCAACGGGCTCGCCTACCCGTTCCTCTTCATCTACCTGCACGAGGTGCGCGGCATCGGGCTCGGCCTCACCGGCCTGATCGTCGGCGCGAACGCCGCCGCCGGGCTGGTCGCGGGGCCGGCCAGCGGCGTGCTCGTCGACCGCTTCGGGGGCCGGCGGATGCTCGCCGTCGCGCTGCTGCTCGCCACGCTCGGCTACGGCGCCTACCCCTGGGTCCACTCCCCGTGGCAGGGCTTTCTCGCCAGCGCGATCGCCGGCGCCGGCAACGGGGCCTTCTGGCCCGCTCAGTCCGCGCTGATCACCGGCCTGGCGCCTGCCGGCCGGCGGCACTCGGCCTTCGCCGTGCAGCGGATCATGATGAACCTCGGCATCGGCCTCGGCGCGATGGCGGGCGGCTTCATCGCTTCGACCGCGCGCCCGGGCACCTTCACGATCCTGTTCCTCGCGGACGCGGCCACGTTCTTCGCCTACATCGGCGCCCTGGCCTTCGTCCCCTCCCCACGCCGCGCCGAGGTCGCGACGGGCGAATCCCGCGGCAGCTACGCGGACGTGCTCCACAACCGTGTGTTCCTGGGCGTGATCGGCCTCAACTTCGTCCTGATCACCGCCGGCATCGCCATGTTCGAGGTCTTTCCGGCCTACGCGAAGAAGGAGGCCGGCGTCAGCGAGATCGGGATCGGCTGGATCTTCCTCGTCAACACGGTGCTGATCGTGATCCTGCAGCTGCCGATCGCGAAGCTGCTCGAAGGAACGCGGCGGATGCAGGCGATCGCCGGCGTCGGAGCGATCTGGGCGCTCTCGTGGCTGCTCGTGCCCGCCGTGGCGAGCAGCGTCTCCGGCGTGCGAGCCACGGTCCTGTTCGCGCTCGTGGTCTCGGTTTTCGCGATCGGCGAGTGCCTCCACGGCGCCGTCCAGGCGCCGCTCGTCAGCGACCTCGCCGACCACCGCCTCCTGGGGCGCTACATGGCCTCCTCGGCGTTCTCGTGGCAGGTCGGCTTCGCGGTCGGCCCGGCGGTCGCGGGCTTCGTCCTCGCCGCCTCTCCGCCCGCGCTCTGGATCGGCGCCGCGGTCGTTCTCGTTGCCGCCGGAGCCGCGGCGCTGCTGCTCGAGCGCACGATCCCGGCGGCGGTGCGCCTGACGCCCGGCGCGGCCCGCGAGCTCGAGCCCGTGCTCGGCGAGATGCCGACCCGAGAGGCCTTCGGCGTAGAATGACGAACCGAGTGCTACCGACCGACGACCCCCTCAGTCCCGATGCCGAGCCTGCCGCGCATCAAGCGAACGCGTCCCGCGCGCGCCGCCGTGCAGGCCCCCCCACGGCCTGAGCCGCGCGCGGCCGAGCTCTCCGCCAACGGCCTGACCTGGGTCCACCTGGACACCCCCTCTCCGGAGGAGGCGACGCTCCTCGGCGAGCGCTTCGGCTGGCACGCGCTCGACCTCGAGGACGTGCTCTCGAAACGGCAGCGGCCGAAGATCGACGACTACCCCGAGTACCTCTTCGTCGTCCTCCACCTCCCTTTCTACGACAAGGCGGTGCAGCGCCTGAACGCCGCCGAGCTGGACCTCTTCCTCGGGCCCGACTACCTCGTCACGCTGCCGAACGTCGAGCTCTTGCCCGTGTCGCGGCTGTTCCGGCGCGCCACGGAGGAGGAGGCGCTGCGCGAGAGCCTCTTCGCCAAAGGGTCCGGCTACCTGCTCTACCACGCCCTGGACGACCTGTTCGACTACTGCTTCCCGATCCTGGACAAGATCGGCCACAAGCTCGACCGGGTCGAGGACGAGATGTTCGAGGGCCGGGCCGAGGACGTCGTCCGCGACATCTCGAACGTCAAGCAGGAGATCATCTCCTACCGGAAGATCATCAAGCCCGAACGCTCGACCCTGCGCCTGCTCGAGCGGCACACCGAGCGCTTCCTGCCGGAGTCGCTCGATCTCTACTACGGCGACATCGTCGACGCCGCGGAGCGCGTCTGGGACCTGCTCGACAACTACAAGGAGGTCGTCGAGGCGCTGGAGGACACGAACGAGTCCGTCCTCTCCCACCGCCAGAGCGACGTCCTGCGGGTGCTCACCACCTTCAGCGTGATCCTGCTGCCGCTGACGCTGATCAGCGGCATCTTCGGCATGAACGTGATCTACCCGGGCGAGGGCTCGCAGGCCGCCTTCTGGGTCATTCTCGGCCTCATGCTCGCGGTCGCGGGGGGGTTGATCGCCTTCTTCCGCTACAAGCGCTGGCTGTAGCGAGGGCAGCCGCGCTCGGCGGCGATCGTGGCGGGATCAGGCTTTGGCCGTCACGATCCTCTCGGCCACTTCGAGCACCTACTGCGTCCGCGCCTCCGCCGGACAAAGGACGTACAAGGGGCGGTCCCGGGGCCGAGGTCGGAACCGACCCGTGCTCCTGAGAATCACCTATCGAGGGGTCGTGTCGCGCGTCCGCGCCGCCGACTCCTAGGGCACTAGATCCAATACCTGACCAAGGAGAACAATGATCACCAAGCTTCGCAATCGGATGAGCAGCGAGCAGGGCTTCACCCTGATCGAGATGCTCATCGTCATCATCATCCTCGGCATCCTGCTCGCGATCGCCGTTCCCGCCTACCTGAAGTTCAAGGATCGGGCGAACGAGGGCGCGGCGCAGGCGAACATCCGCGCGATGGTGCCGGCGATGGAGGCCTACAACGCCGACAACGGCGCTCTCGGCTACGGCGGC
>JBHEMU010000082.1:0-2928 GCA_046262415.1 Gaiellaceae bacterium
AGGTCGATGCCGATCGTTCTTGCCATGGTTGGAATCCTCCTATGAAGTCTCTGCCTGAAGCGCTACGAAATCTAAGCGGCAGTATGGCAGATCGCTGTAGCGGCGTCTACCGGCGCCTACGGGGCGCCGGTTCCGCCGCTCCGCGCGTAGGGGCAGATGCGCCGCAGAGGGCACTCTTCACACCGCGGCGCCCGCGCCGTGCACGTGCGCCGTCCGTGACGGATCAGCGCGACGTGCAGCTCGTAGGCATCGTGAGAGTCGCCGCCGGCCAGCCGCACCAGCTCGTCGTGGGCCTCGTCGAAGGAGGCGCCGGGGCGGAGGAGCCCGAGCCGGCCGCCGACGCGGAAGACGTGCGTGTCGACGGGCACGTCCGGCCGGCCGAAGGAGAAGAGCAGTACGCAGGCCGCCGTCTTGCGCCCCACCCCCGGCAACGAGGTGAGGAAGTCGCGCGCCTCCGCGAGCGGGACGCGGTCGAGCCAGCAGAGGTCATCGTCGCCGAGGGCCTGCAGGATCTGGCCGATCCGGCCGGCCTTGATGTTCGACAGGCCGCCGGGACGGATCGCCTCCTCGACCTCGCCGACGGCCGCGCCGCGCACCTCGGGCCACCCGTTGGGGAAGCGCTCGCGCAGGCGCTCGTAGGCGACGTCGCGGTTGCGGTCGTTGGTGTTCTGGGAGAGCACGGTGAGCACGAGCTCGTCGATCGGGGCGCGATGAGGGTTGAGCACCGGCCGGCCGTAGGCGGCCCGCAGGCGGTCGCGGATCGTCCGGACGCGGCGGCGGTCGGGGCGTCGCCACTCCCCCGACGTGCGAGTGAGCGAGAGCGTCGCCATGCTTGCAATATGCCAGCAAGCGCCTCGGATAATGAACCCGCCATGGCGGAGCCCCAGGGGACACGCATCCGCGAACGACACGAAGAAGTCGGCCGCGTGCCGATCCTGTGGCGCGAGGCTCCGGCCCCGGCCGACCGCCAGCGAGCCGCGCCCGTCCTCTACCTCCACGGCGTGCCCACCGACGGAGCCGACTTCCTCCCGTTCCTCGAGCGCACGGGCGGCATCGCTCCCGATCTGCCGGGCTTCGGGCGCTCGGGGAAGGCGTCGACCTTCGACTACTCGATCGACGGCTACGCGAGCTTCCTCGAGTCCTTCGTCGCGCACGTGGGGTTAGAGCGCTTCTCGCTCGTGGTCCACGACTGGGGCGTGCTCGGTCTGATCCTCGCGCAGCGCCGGCCCGAGCGAATCGAGCGGCTCGTGATCATCGACGGCGTGCCGCTGCTGCCCGGCTACCGCTGGCACCGCTGGGCGCGACTCTGGCGGCGCAGGTTCGTCGGCGAGCTGACCATGGGGCTTCTGAACCGCTTCGTCATGCGGCGTGTCCTGCGGGAGGGGTCGTCGGCGCCGCGGTCGGCGAACGACGCGCTGACAGACCAGGTGTGGAGCCACTTCGACCACGGGACCCAGCGCGCGATCATCCGCCTCTACCGCTCGTCGCCGCCGGAGGTCCTGGAAGCCGCGGGCGCGCAGCTCGGCGACGTCGTCGCCCCGGCGCTCGTCGTGTGGGGCGAGCGGGATCCCTTCGTCCCGAGCGGCTTTGCGTCCGCCTACGCGGAGGCCCTCGGAGGTCCGGCACGCGTGGAGATCAAGGAGAGCGCCGGTCACTGGGTGTGGCTCGATCGCCCGGAGGTCGTCGAGGAGCTCGCCTCTTTCCTCGGCGAGCGACCCCGGCCCGGGTAAGCTCCGTACCGTGAGCGCCCCGGGCGAGCCGAGCGATCGCGCGCCGACGCGTTCTCGCCGGCGCTCCGTCCGCTCGCGGGCGGCCGCCGCCGGCGCGCCCCGGCATCGGGGAGGCACCGCCGCGCGCGCCGCGCGCGAGGCCCGCGCCGCGGAGAGGCGCGCCGTCGCACGCCGGCGGCTGATCGACTCGCGGCTCACTCCCAACGCGATCTCGCTCACGGGCCTCGCGCTCAACCTGGTCGCCGCGGGGCTGATCACCCAGCGCCTGTTCGTGCTCGCCGGAATCGCCTTCATCGTCGGCTCGACCATGGATGCACTCGACGGTCGCTACTCGCGCATGTCGGGCAAGGGGACGCAGTTCGGCGCCTTCCTCGACTCGACGCTCGACCGGGTCGAGGAGGGACTCGTGCTCGCCGCGATCGGCGTCTACTTCGCCTCCCGCCAGGACGAGATCGCCGTGGCCGCGACGATCGTGACCGTGCTGGGCTCGCTCATGGTCAGCTACACGCGCGCCCGCGCGGAGGCGCTCGGCGTCGAGTGCAAGGTCGGCTTCGCGCAGCGGCCGCCTCGGGTGGTGATCCTCGCAGTCGGGATAGTCTTCGGGGCGGGAGCCGGCCTCGGCGACTTCTCGCTGCTCGCGCCCGGCATCTACGCTCTGGCCCTGCTCACGTCGGTCACCGCGCTGCAGCGCGTGCTCCACGTGCGGCACGAGCTGCGGGCGGCGGGCGGCGTGTGAGCTGCGTGTAACCGGGAAGGAACGGGAGGGTTCTCCCGACCGCGCCGCTGCCCCGCGCGGCGCGCCGTCGCCTCCCCGCCAGAAGGACTCCGACTTCCATGACCGCACCAGAGCAAGCCTCAAACGGCGCTTCCCGCTACACGACCGAGAAGGTTCGCGTCGCCCTCATCGGGGTGGGCAACTGCGCCTCCTCCTTCGTGCAGGGCGTCGAGCACTACCGCCACGCCGACCGCGCGGAGCAGGTCCCCGGGCTGATGCACGTCGAGCTCGGCGGCTACCACGTCGGCGACGTCGAGTTCACGGCCGCCTTCGACATCGACGCCGAGAAGGTGGGCAAGGATCTCTCCGAGGCGATCTGGGCCGGACAGAACAACACGCTGAAGTTCGCCGAGGTACCGCGCCTCGAGGTGCCGGTGCACCGCGGCATGACCCACGACGGCCTCGGCAGGTACCTCAAGGAGA
>JBHEMU010000083.1:0-26192 GCA_046262415.1 Gaiellaceae bacterium
CCCGACCGTGATGGCCGGGCTCGTCTACTTCTCGGGCTGCGAGTTCTGCGGCATCCGCGCCTCGCGCTACGCCAAGCAGGGGCCGCGCGGCACGTACGCACTCGACGCGCGGACGGGCGAGCTCGTTTGGCAGTCGAAGGCCGGCCAGTACTCGCCGATCGTGGCCGACGAGGAACGCGTCTACCTGACGGGCAAGACGCGCGTGTACGCGTACGAGCCGATCACGCGCTTCGGCGGCGGCAAGCTCCGCACCCGTTAGGGTCCGGCGCGGAGCGCATTGGAACACGGTGATACGGCTCAGCTGGCCGCCGTCGTCGGCGCTCTCGGCGCCCCGCTCGTGCTGCTCGCGCGGACACAGGCGGTGCTGCTGGCCGGCTTCGCCGTCGTCCTCGCCGCGGAGGTCGGCCTCGGCTACGCGATCGCGGGCGGCGTTCGCTGGAGCACGATCGTCGGGCCGGCCGGGCTCGCCGCCTCGGCCGGGGGCGGCGTCCTGTTCGCCGCCGCGGCGGGCGTGCTCGTCCGGTACCCGGCCCTCGTGACTCCCGCAGTGCTGGCGGCGGCGCCCTTCAGGCTGCCGCTCGACTTCGACCGCGAGCACCGCTTCCTCGTCTCGATCGCCGAGGGAGGCCAGCTGGGGCGGCTGCTGCCGCTCTACGGCGTCCTGACCGCCGCCACGCTCGCACTGGCGTTTCGCGTGCTGCGCGGGGCGCCGGTCGCGGCCCTGCCGCGCGAGCTGTCGGTTCCGGCAGCGATCTTCCTCTCGTTTGCCGCGCTCTCGGTGCTCTGGACCGTCGATCTTCCCGTCGGGGCCGGTCTGCTCCTGTACTTCCTGCTGCCCTTCGCGGTGCTCGTCGCGGTCGTCGGCCGGTCGCCGTTTCCGGCCTGGCTTCCGCGAGCCCTCGCGGGGGTGGGAATCGGACTCGCGGCGCTCTTCGCGACGGTCGGCGTCTTCCAGGCGGCGACGCACACGCTCTTCTTCTACTCGCCGACCGTGGACGTGGCGAATACGTACTCGTCCTTCTTCCGCGTCACCTCGCTGTTCCGCGATCCGAGCCTCTACGGGCGCCACCTCGTGCTCGGAATCGCGATCGTGCTCGCCGCGCTGTGGCTGGGGCGGCTCCGCCTCGACGTCGCGACCGCGCTGACCGGCCTTCTCTTCGCGGGGCTCTACTTCTCGTACTCCCAGTCGAGTCTGGTGGCGCTGTTCGTGATCGTGGTGCTGATCACGGCCGTCGCCGGCGACAGGCGCGGCCGGCAGCTCGTCGCGGTCATAGCCGCGCTGAGCGTGCTCGCCTGCGCGGGCGTCGTCGCGGCGGCGGTCAAGGACGAGTCCGTGCGCCGCGCCACGAGCGACCGCTCGCGGCGGATCGAGACGGCCACGGAGGTGTTCCGGAAGCACCCGATCCACGGCGTCGGCCTCGGGTCGCAGCCGCTCGCGAGCCAGCTCGACGCTGCGCGGTTCGCCCAGAAGCCGCGCTTCGTGTCGCACACGACACCGCTCACCATCGCTGCCGAGCTCGGGCTTGCCGGTCTCGTCGCGTACCTCGCCGTCCTGGCCGGCGCGGCGCGCCTGCTCGACCGGGTCCGTCGCCGGGACCTCGCCCTCGGGCTGACGCTCGCCTCCGTCCTCCTCGCCCTGTTCGTGCACTCCCTCTTCTACAGCGGCTTCATCGAGGACCCGATCACCTGGGTCATCCTGGGCGTCGCCTCGAGCTTCCTCGTCGCCAGGGTGGGAGTGGCAGCTCGGTGACGCTCGCCGAGGGCAAGCGGCTCTCGCGCGAGGGGGTCTGGCTCGTGCTCGGGACCCTGGCGCTGCTCGTCGCCGTCAACGTTCCCCAGCTCGGCTCCGACCCCTGGCTCTTCCGTCCCGGCGAGGTGAGCCCTCGCGGGATCCTCGGCCCCCTCGTTCGAATGGCCGGCGAGCGCTGGGACTACGGATTCGTGCGCACGCCGGGCGTGATCGCGGGGCTCGGCCTTGCTCTGCTGGCTGCACTCGCCCCTCGGCTGCCCCCCTGGCGGGCGGCGGCGGGCTACGGGGCGGCGCTCGCCGTCGTCGCCGCACTGGCGCTGCCGGCCACGCTGCTCCAGGTCGGCCTCCGCGACGCGACCGCGCCCTGGTTCTTCACCAACGACTCGACGTACCAGATCGAGCTCGCCGGCGACCTCGTGCTCGACGGCGACAACCCCTACGGGCACGAGTACGCCGGCTCGGGCCTGGAGCGCTTCTACAGCCGCGACGGCTCGGTCGGCCCCGGGACGGTGGAGCGGCAGGTGGCGCTCCGCCACTTTGCGTACTTCCCGGGAACCCCCGTCTCGGCGGCGCTCTGGCGGGTGCTGCCGGGACCGCTCGACGACTATCGCATCCTCGTCCTGCTCGCAACTCTCGGGCTGCTGTTCGCGCCGCTCCTCTTCCCCGGCCCCCTGGCGGTGCGGATCGCCGCCGGGGCGCTGCTCGCCGGGAACCCGTTGAGCGTGCGCGCGGCCTGGTTCGGGGCGGCGGACGCACCCAGCCTGCTGGCGCTCGTGCTGGCGTTCGGGCTCGTCCTGCGCTCGCGCTTCGCGGCCGCGGGCCTCGCCCTCGGCGCGGCGATCATGTTGAAGCAGTTCGCCGTGGTCGCGCTGCCCTTCCTCGTCCTGATCGCGCTGCGGGGCGGCGGCCCGGCGGCGCTGCGGCGCGGCGGCGCCGCACTCGGTGCGACGGTGGCGGCCGTGACGCTGCCGTTCCTGGTCGCCGGGCCGGGCGCGCTGTGGGCCGACACGATCCGCTACGGGGCCGCGACCTACCGGATCGTCGGCTACGGGCTCTCGAACCTCCTGCTCGAGGCGGGCGTGCTCGACGACCGGTTCGGCCCCTACCCCTTCGCCTGGCTGGCCCTCCTCGTCTGGCTCCCGGTGACGGCGTGGCTGCTCTGGCGCCAGGCGCGGTCGCCCGCCCTCTGGACCGGGGCGCTCGGGTTCACCGTCTCGATCTTCCTGCTGATCTTCCTCGGGCGCGCCTTCCAGACGTCGTACCTCGTCTGGCCGCTCACGGGCCTCGCGCTCAGCGCGCTCGTCGCCGCCGGGGAGCGGGCTTCCGAGCGACCGTGACCGTGGCGCGGTCCGTGTGGCCGTTGGCCTCGACGACGAGCGCGAAGCGGCCCGGCCTGCGGGCGCGCAGCCGCAGTCTCCGGAAGCTCGCCGTGCCGGAGCGGCCGGCAAAGCGCCAGTCGTAGGAGGCCGCGTCGGTGGCGACGGAGACGCCGAAGCTCTCGCCCACTCGCGTGCGGAGGATCGAGGGAGCCACCTCGACGTAGCGGATCGTCACCGGGCCCGCCGGCACGCGGGGCGTCCGGTTGCCGGCCAGGTCGACTCCCACGATCTGCAGCCGATACGTCCCCGCCGGCAGCGGGCGGCCGTCGACCCGCCCGTACCACTGCAGCTGCCCCGGTGTCTTCACGCGGGCGCGGCCACGCACACGCCGGACGCCGTTGACGATCAGCAGCGCGCGCCCCGGCTCGCTCAGGCGGTAGCGGACGGCGATGCCGTCGCGGCGGCCGTCGCCGTCGGGAGAGAACCGGCGCGGCCTGACGCCGATCGGCTCGATGCCCGGCGTCGTCGTGTCGACCTGGATCCGGTTCTCCAGGACGATCGTGCGGTCGCGGTCGTCGAAGTGCACGCGAGGCCTGTAGACGCCCTCGGGCACCACGTCGCCCCCGTCGTCGCGCCCGTCCCAGGCCACCCGCACCGGCCCCGGCGCGAAGCGCCGCCGGCGCAGGAGCGTGCGGACGACCCCGTCGCCCGAGTCGACGATCGCGATCGTGAGGCGGTCGCGGCGCTGCAACCGGAACCTGATCTCCGCGGGGGCGCACTCGCACACCGGCGAGAAGATCTTGGTCACGCTCGGCCCGGCGATCGGGCTGCGCTCGAGCTTCAGGCGCTCGGCGATCGCGAAGGACGCGACCGTGGCGCCGAGCAGCGCGATCACGAGCACGACCCGTCCGAGGGGCACTAGTGCCTCGTCCGGTGACGTTGCCGAGTTCCTGGGTCGCGAGCACCAAGCCGGGCTAGGACGCAGGGAGCCCGCGTACCCGTGCGTACAGGGGCGACTGAGGACGACGCCTGGCGCCGCGTGATCGCGGGCCAGGGGCCGGCGGACGTTGCCGGACGAGGCACCCGGCTAACGCTCGAGGCCGCGTACGAGCACGAACGGCTCGGCGAACTCGCAGCCGGCCGTGGCGCCGTGCAGCTCGGCGTGCGCCCGGAGCGCCCGCTCGCTGCGCGGGGGCGGGTACGGGCGGGCCTCGGTCAGGTAGCGCGCGAAGGCGCGGAGCTTGCGGTCCAGCGTCTCCGAGATGTCGACGAACCAGTTCGGGCGGAAGCCCGGCAGCGGCTCGAACGTCCACTCCGTGCTGGAGGTCGGGGCATAGGTCAGGAGGCGAAGCACGCGCTGGCCGGGCGCCGGGCGCGTCGCCACGGCGACCGAGTCGAAGAGCGCACGGTGGTCGCGGTTCACGTCCGGGTGGACGGTGTAGACGACCTCTGCCCCGAAGTCGTCCAGCTGCTCCGCTACGAGCCGGTTCACCTCGACGTGCGGGACCGAGTCGAGGCGCATGTCCGGCAGGTCGAGGTGCACGTAGTCGCGCACCCCGAGCTCGGCCGCCGCCTGCACGGCCTCGTCGTTCTTCTGCAGCCGCACGGCCGCGTCGCCCGGGTACTGGGTCGAGCTGCCGTCGGTGACGCAGACGATCCGCACCTCGTCCCCCCGCAGCGCCGCGTGCACGGCGATCGTGCCACCCATCCCGAGCACCTCGTCGTCGGGGTGCGCGGCGAAGACGAGGACGCGGCTCATCCGAGCCGGGCTCCCACCGGCAGCGGCCCGGGCGCCTCGATCTCCTCGAGCAGGAGCGCGCCCTCCCCGCAGGCGACGACGGCGCCGTCCGGCCGCGACTCGACGACCGTTCCCGAGGGAGCCCCGGCGTCGTGCTCGACGGGCCGGGCCCGCCAGACGACGACCTTGGACTCGCCGAGGTAGGTGAACGCCCCCGGGTAGGGCCTGGTCTGCGCCCGCACCCAGTCGTAGAGGTACGGGGCGCGGGTCTCCCAGTCGATGATCCCGTCCGCGGGCGTCCGCCTCGGCCACGCGCTCGCCCGGAGCGAATCCTGCGGGATCCGCGGGGCGGTCCCCTCGGCCAGCCGGGGTACGAACGCGCGGATCAGGTCGACGTGGGCGCGGCTGAGCTTGTCGTAGAGCGTCGTCGCCGTCTCGTCCGCCTCGACGGGCACCTCGACCTGAGCCACGATCGGCCCCGAGTCGGCGGTCGGGTCCGCGATCTCGAACAGGGTGACGCCGGTGCGGGCGAGCCCGCTCAGGATCGTCCAGGGGATCGGCGCCCGGCCGCGGTGGCGCGGCAGCAAGGTCGGATGCATCCCGAAGACGCCGCCCGGGGCCAGCGCGAGGAAGTCCTCACGGAGGAGCTGCGACCAGCCGACGACGAAGATCGCGTCGAGGCGCTCCGGTCGCAGTGCCTCGAGCACCGCGGGGTCGTTCGCGTCGGCAGCCTCGATCAGCCGGGCGCCGTGGCGTAGGGCGACCTCGCCGAAGGAGCACTGTCCGGAGCGGTTCGGGTCGATCGGGCCGGGGAGCGTCAGCACGGCCACGATCTCCGCACCCGCCTCGGCCGCCGCCTCGAGGCAGTCGCGGCCCATCACGTCGAAGCTCACCCAGGCGGTGCGCACGGGGCTACCTGATCGCGCGGAGGATCCTCCGCGCGGCGCGCGACGCCGGCTGGGGGATGAGCTTCCGCGCCCGGTAGGCGAGCTCGAAGCTCCGCTTCAGCGCGAGGCTGTAGCGCGCCCGGATGCGGTCGCCCCGCGTGTTCTGCGCCACCTTCGTCGCCACCGTGGTCGAGCCGAAGACGAAGCGGACGTCCTTGAACTGCGTGGACCGGTAGACGTGCTCCTCCACCACCCGCTTGGGGCCGTCCCAGAGCGTCGTGTCGTGGACGGCCAGGACGCCGCCCTCGACCAGCTTCGGCACCCACTGGTCGAAGTCCGCCTTGACGTCGTCGTACTCGTGGGATCCGTCGACGAAGAGGAGCTCGACCGGCTCGTGGAAGTCCGGCGCAGCCGCCTGCGAGAGCGACGGGATCGGCGTGACGAGGTCGGCGATGCCGGCGCGCTCGATGTTCGCCTTGAACTCGCCGAAGCGGTAGTCCGCGTGTGGGTCGACCGCGTAGATCCGGACGTTGCCGCCGGCGCGCGAGCCGAGCCCGAGGCAGGTGGTCGACTTGCCCTTCCAGGAGCCGATCTCGACGATCACGCCGCGACCCGTGCAGCGGCTGGCGAGGTCGTACAGCGCCTCCCCCTCCTCGTCGGTCAGCCAGCCCGGGATGTCGGCGATCAGGGCGCGGAGACGCGCGATTTCCTGCGTTCGGGCCACCGCCGGGCCAGTCTAGACGGGGCCGGTGCGACCGCGTGCCCGTTGAGGCCTCCCGCCTCCAGTGGAACGCGCCGGTTCGAGCGAGCCTGGTAGGCGAGGATGATCAGAGCGGTCGCGCCGGCGCCGAAGCCGAACGAGATGATCCAGTTCGACTGCGGCACCTCCAGCAGCTTGATCCCGCCCAGCGTGAGCACGGTCGCGAGCGCGACGCGCAGGGCGCGGTCCGGCAGCTTGACCGTCAGCTGGCTCGAGAGCAGGACGCCCGGGATCGAGCCGATCAGGAGCCAGCCCATCGCGCCGAAGTCGACGTTGCCGGCGTAGACGTGTCCGGCGCCCGCGACCCAGAGCAGGAAGGCGGCGTGCATGATGTCCGTCCCGACGATCGTGGCCGCGGCGAGCGGGTAGACGATCAGCATCATCAGCCCGAAGAACGTCCCGCTCCCGACCGAGGTCAGACCGACGATGAAGCCGCCCGAGAGACCGATGGCGACGGCGAGCTTGCGGTCGCGGCTCTGGAGCCAGAACGCACCCGGCCGTGGCTCCTTCGGCAGGACGAACGCCTTCGCGAGGAAGCCCGTGCCGCCGAGGACGAGCGCCGCCCCGAGCACCTTCGCCTGGACCGACTCCACCCCGTCTCCGTAGCGCCCCTCCATCCAGTCGGCGACCGCGACGCCGACGAGGGAGAGCGGCGCCGAGCCGAGCAGCATCCAGGCCGTCAGACGCAGGTGCACGGTGCCGAGCCGGCGGTGCCGCACCGCGCCGAACGACTTGAAGATCGCTCCGTGCAGGATGTCGGTGCCGATCGCGATCGTCGGCTTGAAGCCGAAGAGCAGCACGAGCATCGGCGTCATCAGCGACCCGCCGCCCATGCCGGTCATCCCGACGAGGCCCCCGATCAGGAAGCCCGCGATCGTGAGCTTCCAGTCCAACGCTACGGCGTGCGGTAGGCCGCGATCAGCACCTCGGCGACCTCGGGCCGCGAGAACTCGACGGGCGGGAGCTGCCCGTCCGCGAGCAGCTCGCGCACCTTCGTCCCGGAGAGGAAGACGTGATCCGAGCCGGAGTGGGGACACGTCTTGGCCGAGGCCATCTGGCCGCAGGCGCGGCACCAGAAGGCGTGTTCGAAGAACATCGGCTCGATGTCCAGCTCGTGCGGCTCGAACTCGTCGAAGATCAGCTGCGCGTCGTAGGTGCCGTAGTAGGAGCCGACGCCGGCGTGGTCGCGGCCGACGATGAAGTGCGAGCAGCCGTAGTTCTTGCGGCAGATCGCATGCCAGATCGCCTCGCGGGGACCGGCGTAGCGCATCGCGGCCGGGAAGGCCGAGAGCACGACCCGGTCGGCCGGGTAGTAGTTGTCGAGCAGGACGCGGTAGCACTCGACGCGCGTCGCCGCCGGCACGTCGTCCGACTTCGTGTCGCCGACGAGCGGGTGGACCAGCAGCCCGTCCACGGTCTCCAGGGCGCCCTTCGTCAGGTACTCGTGCGCCCGGTGGATCGGGTTCCGGGTCTGGAAGCCGACGACGCGCTTCCAGCCGCGCCGCGCGAACTCGGCGCGGGTCTCCGCCGGATCCATGGCGAGCTCGGGGTAGGCCGGGGTGGCGCGCTCGAACACGGTCACGGAGCCGGCGAGGTAGCGCGGCTGCTGGTCGTAGAGCCTGGCGACCCCGGGGTGCTCTGCGTCCGTCGTCCCGAAGCAGCGCTCCGCCTCACGCGCGGGGTCGTAGTCGTACACGCCCTCGACCTCGAGCACGGCCAGCGGCCGGCCCGACGCGTCCGCCAGCGCCACCCGGTCGCCCGACGGGGCCTCGTCGACCGCCAGGCAGACGGGCAGGGCCCAGGGGAGCCCGTTCGCGAGGCGCATGTCCTCGACGACGGACTCGTAGTCCTCGGCGCCCATGAAGCCCTCGAGCGGGGAGAGGGCGCCCGAAGCGAGCATGTCCAGGTCGGACAGCTCGCGGGAGGTGAGGGTGACCCTCTCGAGCGATTCGAGCTCACCGGGCCGCTCGCCGGTGCGGTCGACGAGCGTGCCGCCGTGCGCCCGGATCAGGCGCTCGGTCGCCACGGCCGTCATGCGGTCACCGGCGCGCGGGCGAGACCGAGGGACTCGAGCTTCGCCAGCACGAGCTCGGCGCTCTCGGCCGGCTCGTGCTCCTCGGTGTCGATCCTGAGCTCGGGACTGACCGGCTCCTCGTAGGGGTCGCTGACGCCCGTGAACTCCTTGATCTCCCCCGAGAAGGCCTTCTCGTAGAGACCCTTCACGTCCCGGCGCGCGCACTCCTCGACGGACGTGGCCACGTAGACCTCGACGAACGCGCCGAACTCCTCCACCAGCCCGCGCGCCTTGCGCCTCGTCTCCTCGTAGGGGGAGATCGCCGAGACGAGCACGGCGGCGCCGTGGCGGGTGAGCCGCGAGGCGACCCAGCCGATGCGCTCGATGTTCGTGTCCCGGTCTTCCTTCGAGAAGCCGAGGCCCTTCGAGAGGTGGGTGCGGACGACGTCGCCGTCCAGGTACTCGACCGTGAGGCCGCGGCGCTCGAGCTCGGCGCCCACGAGATCCGCGATCGTCGTCTTGCCGGCCCCGGAGAGGCCCGTGAACCAGAGGGTGAAGCCTTCAGACATGCGTTGTCCTTTCGACGTGGATGCCACATTCGAGCTTGTCCGAGCCCGCCCAGCGCCCGGCCCGCTCCTCCTCGTCCGGCGACGTCGGTCGGGTGCACGGGATGCACCCGATCGACCGGTAGCCGGCCTCATGGAGCGGGTTGAAGGGAATCTCGTTGACGGCGATGTACGCCCACACTCGCTTCTCGTCCCAGTCGGCGAGCGGATGGAGCTTCCAGACGCCGTACCGCTCCGACCACTGCACCTTCGGCGTCTGGGCCCGGCTCGGCGACTGGTCGCGGCGGATGCCGGCGATCCACGCGCCGTAGGGCTCGAGCGCGGACAGCAGCGGCTCGACCTTGCGGATGTGGCAGCAGCGGTCCGGGTCGCGCTCCCAGAGGTTCGGGCCCTCGCGGCGGTGCTGCTCGGCGACCGTGATCACCCGGGGCTGCAGGAGGCTGAGCCCGTAGCGCTCGACGAGCCGGTCGCGCGTCTCGTACGTCTCCCGGAAGAACAGCTGCGTGTCGAGCTCGATGACATCGACGTCGAGACCGAGCTCGGAGACCATGTGCACGAGCACCGAGGACTGCTTCTGCCACGAGCACGTGAGACAGAGGCGTTCGCCGAACTTTTCCGCCCCCCAGCGGAGGAGCTCCTCGGCCGACATTGCCTCGAAATCGAATTCAGGTAGCGCCGGCACGGGGGAACCCGTGGTCCCCCCGTGGACCCCCTCCTTCTGCGCGGGTCTGCGCGATCCGTTTGCTTGGGCTGCGCTCGGGCGAAGCCCGGCTCCGCCCGCGACGGGCGAACGAGTATCCACTGGATCAGAAGCCAACCATTCGCCCCTCTCCGGCCAAGAGCAACTCTTTCAGCGTGTCGGCGCGCAGCCCCAGGCGGAGCGTCTCGAGGGGGATCACTTCGTCCGGCGCGATGTTGCCCAGGTTGACCTCGGCGCCGAACTGCCTGACGAACCACGCCTGGGCGGTCTTCGTCGGAGCCGCGAAGATCACGTCACGGAGGCCGGCCGACCCGGCGATCGCCGAGACGAAACCGCCTCGCATGTCCCCGGCGGCGGTGAAAATCCCGGCCGTCCCGCTCTCCCTCGCCTCCGCGATCACCTTCCACGCCCCCGCTTCCAGCTCCTCGGCGATCCAGCGCGTCCATTCCTCGGCCTCCGGCTCCACCGCGGAGTCCTTCGAGCCCACCTCCGAGAGGACGGTGAAGTCGCGGGCGAAGTCGGCGATCAGCTCGAGCTTGCGCTCGCGGGGGATCTCGACGGCGCCGTCCGAGATCTCCACGTGGGTGAGGCCGAGCTCGGCGAGCCAGCCCTTATAAGCGTCGAGCTCGCCGCGTATGTAGACGACCTCGAAGAAGGTGCCGCCGATCACGACCGGCTTCTCGCGCAGCACGTCGAGCTTGCGCCGCAGGTTCGGCGTCACGTAGGCCGTGCCCCAGCCGAGCTTGACGACGTCGATGTAGGCGCCGCTCGTCTCGAGCACGTCCTCCCACGCCCGCGGGCCGAGGCCCTTGTCGATCACGTGGGTGAGGCCGCCCGCGCGGGGCGGCAGCCCGAGGTCAAAGCCCGGCAACGATCGCCTCCAGCCTCGACTTGGCGCGCTCCTGGACGTCGTGGAAGACCGAGGCGCCGTGGGAGTCGATGCCGACCGTGAGGGGCCCGAAGTCCTTGACGCGGAACTTCCAGAGGCACTCGGGCATCAGCTCCTCCCAGGCCACCTCCTCGATCTCCTCGATCTGCGTCGTCTCGAGCGCCGCCGCGCCGCCGACGATGGCGAGGTAGACCATCCCGAGGCGCTGCATCGGCTCGATCGCCTCGTCCGGCAGGCCGCCCTTGCCGCAGATCGCGCGCACGCCGTAACGGGAGCCGAGGCCCTCGGTGAAGCGCACCATGCGCGCGCTCGTCGTCGTGCCGATGCAGACCTTCTCGTATCGGCCCGGGCCGAGCTTGCGCACGCCCGGGGCCGTGTGCAGGAGGAAGGCCCCGTTCAGGTCCATCGGCGGCTCGACGCCCTGGTCGAAGATGCGCACCTGCGTCCGGTCCCGGATGCCGATGACGTGACCGTCGACGAGCACCTCGTCGCCGGCCCGGAGCTCTCGGATCTCGGCCTCGGTCGTCGGGAAGGTCAGGCGATGGGACGGCATCAGTGCCTCGTCCGGTGACGTTGCCGGATTCCTGGGTCGCGAGCACCAAGCCAGGCTAGGACGCAGGGAGCGTGCACAGGGCGGACGCCGGATACGGGGGCGACTGAGGACGACGCATGGCGCCGCGTGATCGCGGGCCAGGAACCGGAGGACGTTGCTGGACGGGGCACCTAGAATTCCCGGTCGAAGTCGACGGTGCCGTCGGCGGCGACGTGGGCGCTCGCCCGTCGGGCGGCCCAGCACTGGTAGTTGACGGCGACGGGGTTCAGGGTCATGTGCGTGTCCGCGTGCTCGATGTGGCACTGGAGCACGGTCACGTCGCCGCCGAGGCCCATCGGGCCGATGCCGGTCTCGTTCAGCAGGCGGTAGAGGTCGTCCTCGAGCTCGGCCACGATCGGATCGGCGTTGCGCGTGCCCACGGGACGCGTGATCGCCTCCTTGGCGAGGTACATCGCGTAGTCGGCCGAGCCGCCGATGCCGACGCCGACGATCCCCGGCGGGCACGGCTTGCCGCCGGCGCCGACGATCGACTCGAGCACGAACTGCTTGATCCCCTTCACGCCGTCGGCGGGGACGCACATCTTCAGGAAGCTCATGTTCTCCGAGCCCGACCCCTTGGGCACGCACTTGACGTCGAGCCCGTCCCAGTCGGGGATGAACTCCCAATGGACGATCGGCAGGCGGTAGCCGGTGTTCGGCCCGGTGTTCTCGCGCGTGATCGTGTGGACGGCGTTGGAGCGGAGCGGATGCTCGAGCGTCGCGCGCTCGGTGCCGGCCTTGAGCGCCTCGTAGATCCGCGCCGGGTGCAGCGGGAAGCCCTCCCCGACGCGGCACGCGTACACGGCGATGCCGGTGTCCTGGCAGACCAGGTTCTGCTCCGACTCGGCCACCTGGACGTTGCGGTGGATGATGTCGAGCACGCGCCTGCCGGAGACCGAGGTCTCGCGCCCCCGGGCGTCGGCGAGGGCGTCGCGGAGGTCCTGCGGAATGTCCTTCAGCGCCCAGACGTAGAGGTGCGCTGCGGCGTCCTCGACGGTCTGCTTCAGGTCGGTGACGATCAGTGTCGTCACGGCTTCGCCTTCTCGGCGGCCGCTCTCCCGGCCCGGCGCCCGAAGACGGTGCACTCGAGCAGGGAGTTGCCCATCATCCGGTTGCGCCCGTGCGTCCCGCCCGCGATCTCGCCGCAGGCGAAGACGCCCTCGAGCGTCGTCTCGGAGCGCTCGTCGATCACGAGGCCGCCGTTCTGGTAGTGGAGGACGGGGTAGGTCAGGATCGGCTCGCGCAGGGGGTCGATGCCGCCGGCGCGGTAGCGGCGGAGCATGTAGGGCAGCGAGATCTCGGCGTCGGCGGTCGCGATCCGCGTGGTGTCGAGCAGGACAGCGGGCCTGCCGTCGGGGGTCTCGACGCCGCGGCCGGCCTCGACCTCGTCGAAGATCGCCTGGGAGACGGCGTCGCGCGGGCCGAGCGAGTCCGTGAACTCCTCGCCGTCGGCGTTCAGCAGCACGGCGCCGTACGCCCGCGTCGTCTCGGGGATCGAGTAGCCCTGCATGTTCGCCGGCCACGCGCCCCCGTTCGGGTGGTACTGCAGCGCGTCGAGGTCGCGCGCCTCGGCGCCGAGGCCGAGGGCGATGCTGGTCACCTCGCCGGTGGCGCCGGGATGGTTCGTCGACAGCTCGCCCCGCTCCTCGGCCTCGCGCCAGCAGCGCCCGCCCGCGGCGAGCACGACGGTGGCGGCGTCGAGCTCGACGCGCTCTCCGTCCTTCCGCTCGCAGACGGCGCGCCAGCCCGAGCCGGTGGCTTGGAGCTCGACCAGGGGATGGTTCGGGAAGGCACGGCCGGTGGAGGCCTCGAAGGCGTCGCGGAGGCCCTTCGTGATCGCGTGGCCGGTCCGGTCGCCGACCTGGAGCAGCCGCTTGCGCGACGCCCCGCCGCAGCGTGCGAGCCGGTAGCCGCCGTTCTCTCGCGTGAACTCGACCCCGAGCTCCTCGAGCCAGTGGATCGCGGCCGGCGCGTCGGCGGTGAGGACCTCGACGAGGCGCCGGTCGGCGGTCTCGTGGGAGCTCCGCCAGACGTCCTCGGCGTGCTGCTCGGGCGAGTCGTCCTCGGCGAACGCCGCCTGGATGCCGCCCTGCGCCTTCGCCGAGTTGCAGGACTGGAGCGCCCCCTTGGTGACGAGGCCGACCCGCGCCCCGGCCCGCTCGGCCGAGACGGCCGCCGCCAGGCCGGCGGCGCCA
Organism: Gaiellaceae bacterium; assembly: GCA_046262415.1. Lineage (GTDB taxonomy): Bacteria > Actinomycetota > Thermoleophilia > Gaiellales > Gaiellaceae > JACDAS01. The sequence goes on from JBHEMU010000083.1 coordinate 13,411, forward strand.
CTCCCGACGACGAGCACGTCGAACTGCATGGGCCCCGCCACGATGCCCTCAGTGTAGCCAATGCATGGAATAAGCGGTAGTTATGCAGCGTCACACTGAATCCGGCAGTCGTTTCCGAGGCGTCCGTTCGTGGCGGACGACTGGCGTCGAGCGCCGGTCGGTCCTGCGATCCGCCGCCGCGCTCAAGACCGGTGCGCCTCGTGCCGAGACAGTCCTCGTGACGCGCGCGTTCATGACCATCGTGGTGCTGGCCGTCCTCGGCGCCTCGGGGTACGTGCTGAACGAGCGCGTGCGGGAGGGCGGGTTCACCGAGGTCGTCAAGTCGCTCGGCTTCGACAAGAGCCCTCGTGCCGCCGCCGAGGAGGACCTGCTGCAGGCCGCAAACGTCCTCAACCAGGCGCGCGCCCGTGACGGCAGCTTTCGCCTCGCCAACCTCACCGGCTTCCCGGACGTGCGCGCCTCGTTCGTGAGCGACTCGACCTACTGCCTGACGGCGATCAAGGAAGGCCAGGCCTCCCACCTCGTGTTCGGGGGCATCCCCGAGCGCGGAAGCTGCTAGACGCGTGATCGGTGATTCGCGCGCCCGCGGGGGCGATCCAGACGAAGGTGGGCAGGTCGATCGTGCGCCGGGCAGTACCAGCGGTACGGACGGCGCGCGAGCGGGCTGATCCACCGCCGCGTCTGGGTCGTCAGCCGCGCCGCGGGAATTGGCGGTCACGCGTCCAGCGGTTACCACACCCCGCGGAGCATTGCGGCGATCTCGCCGGGGCTCGCGCGTCTCGGGTTCGCGCGGGCGCCAGGACGGGCGGCCGTGTCGGCCGCGACGAGGTCGAGCTCCTCGGCCGGCACACCGAGGTCGCGCAGGCGTCCGAAGCCGCCCAGCCGGGCCAGCCACTGGACGCGGGCGATTGGATCCTCTGCAGCCATCGCCGCGCCGAAGCGCTCGAGCTCGGCCGGCACGACGGGGGCGTTGAAGCGGAGCGCCAGCGGCAGGCAGATCGCGTTGAGCGCGCCGTGCGAGAGGCCGTACCGGCCGCCGAGGGCCTGGGCCATCGCATGGCCGAGACCGAGCCCGGCCGCCGCGAGCGCCTGTCCCGCGTGCATCGCCCCCAGCAGGAGCTCTGCGCGGAGATCGAGGCTCGCAGGTGCCTCGACGACCCGGGGCAGGCTCTGCGAGATGAGACCGGCGCCGGCGAGCGCGCGGCGGTCTCCCTCCGCGTTCCGCCCCCTGACGTAGAGCGCCTCGGCGCAGTGGGCGAGCGCGTTCAGCGCCGTGCCCACGGCTTCCGCGCGGGGCAGCTCGAGCGTGAGCTGCGGGTCGTAGACGATTCCCGCCAGGATCGCACCCGCGCCCCCGCCACGAAGGGTCCGGTCGGGGTCGCGCACGCCGTAGAAGTCCGTCCATTCCGCGCCCGAGTAGGTCGTCGGGATCGAGACGACGGGCAGCCGCGTCAGCGCGGAGACGGCCTTGGCCAGGTCGATCGAGCTGCCGCCGCCGACCGGAACGAGCACGTCTGCGCCCGCCGTCCGTGCGGCGATCTCGGCCAGCCGGCTCGACGGCACCTGTCGCCACGTGCCCACGGGATCGACTGGGAGCACGAGGTCCGACCAGCGACGGCTCGCGAGCACGAACGGCCGCGAGACGCCGAGCTGATCCAGCAGGCCGGCGAGCTCGCCGAGCCCGTGGCGGACGATCATCCCGGAGCCAGGCGTTCGCGGGCGAACGAGACGAACGCCTCGGCGGCCCTGCTGAGAGTGCGGCCGGCGGAGCGGACGAGGAAGATCTCCCGGGACGGGTCGAGCCCCTCGACCCGGGCCGAGGCGATCGTGCCGGCCGCGAGCTCCGCCTCGATCGCGGAGCGCGAGATGAAGGTGAACCCGAAGCCACCCGCGACGGCGCTCTTGACCGACTCCTGCAGGCCGAGCTGCAGCCGGACGTCGAGGTCCCGCAGCCGCAGGCCCGCCTGCCGGAGCTCCTGCTCGATCACCTGGCGGACGCCCGCTCCTTCCTGCATCACGATCAGCGGTTCCGAACGCAGGTCCTCGGTCGACACGGTCCGGCCTGCGAAGCGGTGGTCGGGCGGGCACGCGAGGACGACCTCGTCGCGGAAGAGCGGCTCGTTGACGACGGAGCGCTGCCGGGTGGGCGCGCCGACGACGCCGAGCTCGAGCTCGCGGTCGGCGACGAGCTCGACGACCCGCTGCGTGTCGAAGACGGACAGCGCGACGGAGAGAGCCGGATGGCTGTGCTGGAACTGGGCGAGCAGCACCGGGACGACGCTCCCACCAGGCCCCGTGGACGCGCCGATCGAGAGCGTGCCGCCGAGCTCGCCGTCCCCGTCCGCGGCCACCTCCTCCACGAGCTGCTCCTCGAGCGCGAGCAGCCGCTGCGCCCCCCGGTAGAGCCGCAGCCCGGCCTCGGTCGGCTCGACGCGCCGGCCCGAGCGGTCGAGCAACTGCCGGCCGAGCCGCTTCTCGAGCGACTGCACCTGCAGGCTGACCGCGGGCTGCGTCACGCCCAGTCGCTCCGCCGCCCTGGAGAAGCTGTGCTGCTCGACGACCGCGCAGAACGCGGCGAGCTGGCGCGTGTCCATAAGCCAAGCTTATCCACCGCGCACGGGCAACCGCGCCGCGCGCGGGCCTAGAGTCCGGGGGGCGATGAAGGTCTGGGTCGACATGACGAACTCGCCCCACGTACTCGTGCTCCGGCCTCTGATCGAGCTGCTCCGGGCGCGGGGCGACGAGGTCGAGGTGACGGCCCGCGAGTACGCCCAGACGCTTCAGCTCCTCGCCCTGCACGGGATCGAGGCGGACGTGATCGGAAGCCACGGCGGCCGCTCGCGGCCGGGGAAGGCCCGGTCGCTCTTCTCCCGGCTGCGGGGCCTACGGAGCTGGGCGCGGCACCGCGGGTTCGACCTCGCCCTCGCCCACGGCTCGCACGAGCTGACGATGACCGCCAGGAGGCTGGGCATCCCCAGCGCGACCACCTTCGACTACGAGTTCGCGTGGCTGCAGCATCAACTCGGCTGCCGGCCGGCGACGCGCGTGGTCACCCCGGACGCGATCCCCCCCGACCGCCTGGCCCGGTACGGCGCCGCGCCGCCGAAGCTGCTGCAGTACCCGGGCCTGAAGGAGGAGTACTACCTCGCCGACTTCGAGCCCGATCGGGCCGTGCTCGACGAGTGGACGATCGACCCCGCGAGGACGCTCGTCGTCGTCCGGACGCCGCCGGAGATCTCGCTCTACCACCGCCGGACGAACGAGCTCTTCCCGCGGGTGCTCGAGCGCCTCGGGAACCACGACGGGGTGCACGCGGTGATCCTGCCGCGAACGCCTGAGCAGCGAGACCGGATCCGGGCTCTCGCCCTCCCCTCGCTGCTCGTGCCGGAACATGCCGTCGACGCGCAGAGCCTGATCGCGTTCGCGGACCTGGTCGTCTCGGCCGGCGGGACGATGAACCGCGAGGCGGTCGCGCTCGGCGTGCCCGTCTACACCACCTTCGGAGGCCGACTCGGCGCCGTCGACGAGGCGCTCATCCGGACGGGCCGCCTTCGGCTGCTCTCCGACCCGGGCGAGCTCGACCTCGGGAAGCGTCCCCGGACCGGCGCCGCGGCGCGCGTCCGCCGCGATCCCGCCGTCCTGCTCGAGCTGCTGCTGTCAGCGCTCGATGAGCCTAGATAAGAGCTCCTTTCGGACTGAACACGCCGCTGCCTGGGTGCGTTGGGCGAGTGCGAGGCTAGGACGCAGGGCGCGCGCGTAGCAGCGCTACGGGGGCGCCCGAGGACGACGCATCGTGCCGCCCAGCGCGGCCGGGCGGCCCGTGCTTCAGTTCGAAAGGAGCTCCATAACCTCCTCGCCGTAGCGCTCCAGCTTCGCCGGGCCGACGCCCGGCACGGTCGCGAGCTCCGCGAGGCTCCGCGGCGCCCGGCGCACGATCTCGGCGAGCGTCGAGTTGTGGAAGACGACGTACGCGGGCAGCTCATCGGCGGTCGCCCGCTCCAGGCGCCAGCGCTTGAGCTCCGCGTAGAGGGGGTCGTCGGGCTCCACCGGGGCCTCGCGCCGGCGGGTCGCCGCCACTCCCAGCTCGGCGAGGAAGCGGCTCGGCTTCGCGGTCGCGACCCAGGACAGGCCGAGGTGACGCTTCGCCCTGGTCAGCCCGACGTAGAGCAGCCGACGCTCCTCGGCCACCGCCTCGTCGGTCTTGGCCTGTCGGACCGGCAGCTCTCCTTCCTCCAGGCGCGGCAGGAAGACGGCTTCGAACTCGAGACCCTTCGCCCGGTGGTAGGTGAGCAGGTTGACGCCGTCCGCCGTCTCGGAGCCCCCGAAACGGCGGTCGAGCTCGGCGAGGTATCCCGTGACCGTGAGCAGGCCGTCGTCCAGCTCGGCCGCCAGCTCGACCAGCCGCCGCAGGTCGTCCTGACGGGTCTCCTCGGCCTCGCCCAAGCCGGCCGGGAGCGTCTCCAGGAACCCCTCGGCGAGCGCGGCCCGCCGCACCTCGGCGGCAACCGCCGTCGAGCTCGATCGAGAGATGACCTGCCGCAGGCGACGTGCCGCCGCGCGGCCGAGGAAGGCTCCGCCGCGGACGCGGAACGCGATCCCCGCGGCGCCGAAGGCCTCCTCCCACGGCTCGGAACGGCTGTTGACCCGGAAGAAGAGCGCGATCTCCCGCAGCGGGACGCCGACGGCCTCGAGCTGCCGCACCCGCGCGACCACGTGGGCGGCCTCGGCCTCCGCAGAGGCAAACGGCATCAGCTCGGGCTCGGGCCCGTCCGGCCGCGCGGTGCGGAGCCGCTTCTCCACCCCGCCGAGCTCCGGCGCGAGCCGGTTCGCGAGCGCGAGGATCTGCGGAGTCGAGCGGTAGTTCTCCTCCAGGCGCACGATCGTCGCCCGCGGGAAGCGCCGGGGAAAGTCGACCAGATAGCGCGGAGTCGCGCCCGTGAACGAGTAGATCGCCTGATGATCGTCCCCGACGACGCACAGCTCGTCACGGTCGCCGAGCCAGCGGCCGAGGAGCGTCGCCTGCAGCAGGTTCACGTCCTGGAACTCGTCCACGGTGATCGCCCGGCACTCGTCCCGGAGCTCCCGCAGCGCCGCCTCGTCCTCGTCGAACATGCGGATCGCCTGCTCCAGCAGGTCCTCGAAGTCGACGAGCCCGCGCTCGCGCTTGCGCTCCTCGTAGCGCCGGTAGACGCTCGCCATCAGGTCGAGCGGGATCGGCGGCGTCCGCATCGATCGAGACTCGTACGCAGCCGGCGACAGCCGCCGGTTCTTGGCCCATTCGATCTCGGTCGCGAGGTCGGCCGCCGGCCGGAAGCGGTAGGGCCGCGGCAGCGAGTTCGCGAGGTGGCGGAGCGTGAGCACCTTCGACGGCAGAACGTGCTCGGGCCCGCGCCCGAACCGGTGCAGCTGCTGCAGGGCGGCGGCGTGGAACGTCCGCGCGCGGACGCCCTCGACACCGAGCGACTCGAGCCGCGCCCGCATCTCCCCCGCCGCCTTGTCGGTGAACGTGACGGCGAGGATCTGCTGCGGCGCGAACGCGCCCGTCGCCACCTGGTTTGCGATCCTCCGCGTGATCGTCGTCGTCTTGCCCGAACCGGCGCCGGCGAGAATCGCCACGGGGCCGCGGACGGCCTCGACGGCCCGCAGCTGCTCGGGGTTCAGCCCCTCGAAGATGCGATCTCGATCCACGCGGGTCACCCTAGTCGCGCGGTTGGACAGCGCCGGGCCGGACTGCGCGTGCGACCGACACGCTGGTGAATCAAGGCTGTGCCGAGTTGTCCAGCCGCGCGATCCCGATCCACATGCGCGTCCCGTCCACCCGGACCGCCTCGAGCCGGTAGACCCTGGCGCCGGGCCGATCGACCAGGCGATAGACCGACCCCGCGGCGGTGCCTCGCGCCGCGATCAGCGCCCGGTTGACCTTCGTCGGGGGGCCGCGAACGCCACGGAAGACGTTGTAGCCGAGCACGCCGGCCTCGGCGGCCGTGCGCCACCGCACGTCCACACCGTGCGGCCCTCGCGTCACGGCAAGCGACCGCAACCGGATGGACGTCGGGACCCCTGCGATCCTGAGGTTCATGCCGGTGCGGTCGCCGGTGGCGTCACCCGCCTTCGGGCCGACGATGAAATAGAGATGGTCGCCGGCGACGACCGGGATCGCCGAGAGGGAGCCGCCGCCGCTCCCCGCCGAGAAGTCCTCGAACTCACCGTCGTCCATCGACCCCGATGCGAGGGTCGTCGCCCCCTTGTCGATCCACCACTCGATCCGTTGCCCCCTCCTTCGGTGTCCAGAAGGCCGCCGTCGACCGAGACCGTGCCGGTAACGGGACTCTCCCAGGCGACGATCGCGTTCCGAGACGCTTCGGGCTGGACGATGAAGTCGTGCACTGGCACCACGCACGGGTGCACCCTGTAGATCGAGGGCGCTCCGGCGGAGCTGCGGTTGGTCGACGTCCACACGTGGTTGCAGCCCGACTGCTCGAGGGCGAAGACGGTGAAGAGCGAGTACGTGGCCGGGCTGTGCGTCCCCGACGTAGGCCCCTCCATGAACTTCCACCCGATGCGGCCGTGAGGGTCCGGGTTGGGGTTGGCCTGGTTCGGAGAGAGGCGGAACTCCACGGGGGCGTCCCACGCGTCGTCGGCCTGAGCGGGGGGGACGAGCACCAGCATCGCCGCGAGGAGACCGCCTAGCGCGAAGGCGCTGTTCACGGCACTAGTGGAGCGTGTCCTCGAGCACCCGCGCTTCCACCCGCTGCGGCGAGCGCATCATCGCTGTCAGCCGCGAGACGAGCTCCAGCGTCTCACCCTCCTCGACGAGCTGCTCGAGCGCGAGCAGCTCGTCCTCGAGCCAGGTCGCGTCGATCGCCTGGCGTCGGGCTCGCCTGATCTTCGGGTGCATCGTCTCGCCGATCTCCTCGCCCTCGCCCCACAGCTCCTCGTGCAGCTTCTCGCCCGGGCGCGCGCCGACGAACTCGATCGCGATGTCGCGATCGGGCTCCCGCCCGGAGAGCCGGATCATGTTCCTGGCCAGCTCGACGATCGGCACGGGGTCGCCCATGTCGAGCACGAAGATCTCGCCGCGGCCGCCGATCGAGCCCGCCTGCACCACGAGAGCCGCCGACTCCGGGATCGTCATGAAGTAGCGCGTCATCTCGGGGTGAGTGACCGTCACGGGGCCTCCCCGCTCGATCTGCCGGCGGAAGATCGGGACGACGCTGCCCGCCGAGTTGAGCACGTTGCCGAAGCGGACGGCGACGAAGCGCGTGGCGACGTCGTCGCGAGCGCCGTACGCCTCGACGATCCACTCGCAGATCGCCTTGCACTGCCCGTAGACCGCGCGCGGGTTCAGCGCCTTGTCGGTCGAGATGAGAACGAAGCGGCTGGCGCCGAACTCGACGGCCGTGTCGGCGACGATCTTCGTGCCGAGCACGTTGTTCCGAACCGACTCGAGCGGGTTCGCCTCCATCATCGGCACGTGCTTGTAGGCGGCGGCGTGGAAGACCACGCCGGGGCGGTAGCGGTCGAAGACCTGGCGCATCTTCGTCCGGTTCTGCACGTCGCCGAGCACCGGGATGCTCGCGGGGAAGCCGCGCTCGTCCACGAGCTCCCGCTCGATCGTGAAGAGGGCCGGCTCGCTGTTGTCGACCAGGATCAGCCTGGCCGCGCCCGCGCGGGCGATCTGGCGGCAGAGCTCGGCGCCGATCGAGCCGCCCGCGCCGGTGACGAGCACGGTCTCTCCGGCGAGGTAGGAGGCGATGGCGCCGAGGTCGACCTCGACCGGCTCGCGGCCGAGCACGTCCTCCACCTCGATCGGCCGCAGCTGGGAGGCGAGGTTGTCGTCGTCGGCGATCAGGTCGTACAGCCCCGGCAGCGTCTTCACGGGAACGCGCGCCTCACGAGCGACGTCGACGACCTTCTGGCGCACCTCGCCGCCCGCGGACGGCATCGCGATCAGCAGCTCGTCGGGCTTGTTGTCGCGGAGGATGTGCGGCAGCTCGTCGGTCGTGCCGACGACGCGGACGCCGTGGATCCGGAGGTTCTTCTTGCGCGGGTCGTCGTCGATCAGGCCGATCGGCGTGTAGCCGAGCCGCCGGGAGCGCTGCATCTCGCGGACGATCAGCTGCCCCGCGTCGCCGGCTCCGATCACGATCACCTCCTTGCCGCGGGCGACCAGGCCGCTCGCGCTCGGACGCTCGATCAGCGAGCGGGCGAGCAGGCGCGAGCCGGCGACGAAGGCCAGCAGCAGGAGGAAGTCGAGGATCGCGATCGACCGGGGGAGCCGGACGTCGCTCACGGGGGCCGCGAAGTAGACCGTGACGTCCGCGATCAGGCACGCGACGGCGACGCCGCGGGCGGCACCCCACATGTCCTTCGTGGACACGTATCGCCACCAGCGGTTGTAGAAGCCGAAGAGGACGAAGACGACGAGCTTGATCGCGACGACGATCGCGATCGTCCGTGCCAGAAGGGTGTCGTAGTAGGGCGGGATGCCCTGGTCGAAGCGAAGCTGGAAGGCGAGCCACCACGCGGCGGCGACGAGCGCGGCATCTGCGACCAGTTGCCAGATCCGGTGCCGGTTGACGGGAATCACGCTACTCCCACCGACGCCGCCTCGCGGATGACGGCGACGACGCGCTCCTGCACGCCCGCCGACACCCCCGCCCACAACGGCACCGAGAAGTTCTCGGCGGCGGCGCGCTCGGTCTCGGGCAGCGACCCCGGCTCGTAGCCGAGGAACCGCAGCGCGGGCTGCAGGTGGAGCGGGGTCGAGTAGTAGACGCCGGAGGCGACGCCCGCCTCCGACAGCGCCGCCCGGATCCGGCCGCGCTCGGGGGAGCGGCAGACGAAGAGGTGGTACACGTGCCCCGGCTCGTCGGCGGGCAGCTCGCAGAACTCCCCGAGGCCGAGATCCGCGTAGCGGGCCGCAGCCTCGCGGCGCGACCGGTTCCAGCCCGGGAGCTGCGGGAGGAAGACGCGCAGGGCCGCCGCCTGGATCTCGTCCAGGCGCGAGTTGTAGCCGACGAGCTGGAAGTCGACCTTGTCCCGCGAGCCGTGGAAGCGGAGCATCCGCACGCGGTCGGCCAGCTCCTCGTCCGTGAAGGCGACGAGGCCGCCGTCGCCGATCCCGAACAGGTTCTTGGTCGGGTAGAAGCTGTAGGTCGACGCGACCCCGGTCGTCGCCGTTCCCCCGGCGCCGAAGGCCTGCGCGGCATCCTCCACGATCGGGATGCCGAGCTCGGCGAGCCGGGCGAGCGGCGCCGGCCGTCCGAACAGGTGCACCGGCATCAGCGCGCGTGTTCGCGTCGTCACCCGCCGCGCGACGTCGTCGGGATCGAGGTTCATCGTCTCCGGGTCGATGTCGGCGAACACCGGCGTGGCGCCGCGCCGGACGATCGACTCGGCGGTCGCGTAGAACGTGAAGGCGGGGCAGATCACCTCGTCGCCGGGGCCGATGCCCATGCCGTCGAGCACGAGCACGAGCGCGTCCGTACCGTTCGCGACGCCGACCGTCTCCGGGACGCCGAGGAAGGCGGCCGCCTCCTCCTCGAAGGCCCTCACGTTGGGACCGAGGATGAACTCGCCCGACTCGAGCACGTCCGCGATCCGCGCGCGCAGCTCGGCGAGGAGCGGCGCGTACTGCGCCTTCACGTCGACGAGTGGGATCTTCTGCACGAGGGGGGCGCCGTTTCGCTCGCTAGGGGCTGGGCAGCTTGCCGGCACGCCGGAGTCTAGACGAGCGCCGGCGCCAGAGCAGGTACGCGGCCCCTGCGACGAGCGCGACGACGACGGCGATCTCGACGTAGCGGAAGTCGTGGTGGAATCGCTCGTAGCCCGTTCCGAGCCCCCAGCCGACCCCAGCGAGCGCGAAGCACCAGATCGCGCTGCCGACCAGCGTCAGCACGAGGTACGGCGTGAAGCGCATCCGGAAGAGCCCGGCCGGCACCGAGATGAACGAGGGCACGACCGGCGTCAGGCGCCCGAGGAAGACCGCCCAGTCCCCGTGCCGGTCGAACCAGCGCTCGGCGCGATCGAGCCGGTCCGCCGTCAGGTGCAGGGGCCGTCCGTAGCGCTCGAGCACCGGCCTCCCGCCGAGCAGGCCGATCGCCCAGCCACCCGCCGAGCCGATCGTGTAGCCGATCGTGCCCGCCAGCGCCAGCGTGAAGTAGATCCAGAAGGGCGACTCGACCCGCCCGCCCAGGACGTCGATCCCGTTCGCGGAGAACGCTCCCGCCGCGATCGCGCCGGCCGAGACCATCACGAGCTCGCTGGCAGCCGGCAGCACGGCGTCGATCAGCATCAGCCCGAATACGGCGTAGAGACCATGGTTGCCGACGAAGTCGGCGAAGGCAGAGGAGATCGAGGCGAGCAGCACGGCCGCGCGAGTCTAGTCGCGCGGCCGCTTCGGCTTCGCCAGGACGCGGACACCGATCGGCGCGGTCAGCTCGACGGAGCCGAGGACGTTCGTCGCCTTGACGCGGAGGAAGTACCGGCCCGGGTAGACGAAGCTCCCGTTCCGGTTGCGCCCGTCCCACTCCAGGGTCAGCCGCACCGGCTGCCGACGCCCCGAGAGGACGGTCGCGAGCGGCGCCCCGGTCCCCGTCTCGACCGCGGCCGAGATCGTGGCGGCATTCGTGAGGCTCACGGTCGCGATCGCGCGAGGGCGAGCTCGCGGGACCGCGAGCAGCCTCCGCTCCGGGGTGAGGAAGCCGAGGGTGTTGTTCACGGTGAACGCGCGGGCGACCGAGGAGGTTCGCCGCAGGTCGTCCGTCGCGCTGATCGCGAGGCGGTAGCGCCCCTGCACGTCGGGCGCGCCCGCGGACGTGCGGCCGGTGAAGGGCACCTGGTAGGTGCCCGGGTCCTTCGGCCCCGAGTCGGTGAAGCGATCGACCCCGTTCGGGCCGACCAGGGACACCTTCACCACCGCCGGCCGGACGAGCTTGTAGGACAGCTGCTGGCGCTCGTCGACGCCGTCCCCGTTCGGGCTCATCGCCGCGACGAGCGGCGGGGGGGCGTAGACGCCGGCGTAGAAGATCAGCACCGCGTTCGACACCGCCCGCTCGCCGCTCGGGTCCGAGGGGCGGTTGAGCAGCTGTCCGTCGAAGGCCATCGTCGTCGACCCCCCGGAGTCGAGCGCCGACCCGGTTACCGCGCCGAGCCTGGCCAGGGTCTGCGCGAGCTCGAAGTTGGTCATGCCGACGCTGTAGCCGGGCTGGCGACCGTCGACGGCGAGGAGGATGATGCGGCCGTCGGCGCGCTGCCCGACGGCCGTGCGCGGGTTCCGCGGCAGCAGCTGCTCCGGCGCGAACACCTCGGCGGAGCGAAAGACCGGCTTGCCCTCCCTGACGATGAGCGGGCCGCCCCCGAGCGCGTCGACCACCTCCGACCAGTCGGGCTTCAGGATCAGACGCAGGGCGACGGTCTGACCCACGCGCGCCTCGGGCCCGAGCCGGAGCGCCTGTGTGCCGCGTGCGACCAGGACGCCCCCGCCGGGCGGGATGGTGGTGCCTCCGCCCTGGCCCGTCGCGACGACCGGCCCCGACACCTCGACATTGGCCACGGTCGGCGGCAGCGGCGAGATCACGACCTCCTGCGCGCCTGGGGCAGTGGGCGTGGTCGCTCCCCACACGGGCGTGTAGAGCGAGATGCCGTTGGCGCCCGGAGGGGCGTTGATGGCGAGCAGGGGACGGCGCTGCCCCGAGCCCTGCCAGGTCCCGAAGAGCGTGACGCGCTCGACGCGGAGGTTGCCGACGGAGTCGATCCCGATCGTCGAGCGGTCGGGCGAGAAGCGGTGCTCCACGACTCCGTCGCGGATCAGCCCACCGGTGGGATGCCCGTCGTTGCGGTTGAAGAGATCGCCGTTGACCCCCGCGACGGTGGCGATCGACGAGACGTCCCGCTGCATCGACGTCACCGTCTGAAGCCCCTGGATCTGCCCGTTCGACAGCACTGGCTTCAGGCTGTGCAGCCCTCCCGGCTTCGGCGCCGTCAGCACGTGGACGACGACCGGGCCGCGGCTCGTGAACGCCACCTCCTTCTCGTAGAGCACGCCGGGCATGAGCAGCCGCCGCTGCGCCGCCTGCGCCGGGGCAGCGAGCAGCAGGGCGAGAACGCCCAGGATCAGGATTCTGCGCAGCACGACCTCGAGTCCAGGTTAGCCGCGACGCAGGCACGTCCTGCTCAGTACCCGGTCTGTACGTGAGCGCGGCTGACTCACTCGCGGATCAGGAGATCGCGGAGCTTGGCTCCGCCCCCGTCGTCGAGCACCACCTTCGCCTCGACGGCGCCCCTCCGGATCGCGTCCTCGTAGCGGCGCGCGTCGCCCTCCTCGACGTAGAACGTCTCGATTCCGAACTCGATCCCCGGGAATCCGCCGGCCCTCCCGCGTATGAACGTCCCGCGTGCCGGCCTGTCGCGCACCACGCCGGCGGCCCGCCACACGCGGTCGCCCGGCACGAGCACGACGTACACGGTGTCTCCCGTCCCGACCCCCGCGGGTAGTCGTGTCCGGGCGATCGGGTAGGAGAGCGCGACGTACTCGCCCCGGAACGGGTCGTTGGGGTCCACCGGCCTCACTTCCAGCAGGACCTCCTTCCCCGTCGCCAGCTTCACCTCGTTCCAGACCACGAGCCCGATGGGGAGGAGCACAAGGGCCGCGAGCAGGAGGAGAAACCAGGCGAGCCGCCGCCGGGTCACTCGACGGTCCTGGGCCGGGCGAGCACAGCCGCCAGTGCGAGGATCCCGGCGCCGACTGCGACGAAGACCCCCGAACGCGGCAGCCGGTT
>JBHEMU010000084.1:0-5052 GCA_046262415.1 Gaiellaceae bacterium
ACGTAGAGGTTGTCGACGAGACCCGGACCGTCGCCCTCGAGCGCCGCCGGCGTCCGGTCGAACCACCGCTCCCAGACGTGTTCGGCGCGCGTCGTCGGAGCCGGCCGGCCGGCCACCCGCAGATCCTGGAGGGCGAGGACGAGTGACGCGGACGTCTCGTCCGCCGTCAGCGCGCGCACGGACGGTCGCTGGGGACGCCAGCCGGCAAATCCGAGTCGTGACAGGGGGCCCCCCGCCGGCTCGGCTCCCCGGCGACGCGCCACGGCCTTGACCCGAGCTTCGACCGGCGTGCCGGCGCGGTGGCGCGACGGACGGGTGCGGTTCGCCCCCCGTCGCACCCGCAGGGTCGTCCGGTCGACGATCTCCACGACCTTCAGCTTCTCGGCGTCGAGAGCCACGGCGAACGGGGGACTCTGCGGCAGCGGCGGCATTGCCGAGCGCACGCGAATCGTCTCCAGCGTCCCCGGCCGCGGGGTGGTCAGAACCGGGCTGACGAGGCGCGTCGAGCTTCCCCTCGACGACCACGAGCGATGCCGCGCTCCCTCCCACCGGCAGCCGTCGAGGGAACCGTCGCAGTACTCGGTGGCCGCCGGGCCTTCCTCGATCTGGACGCCGTCGACGAAGAAGGTTTCCGGCCGGTCGGCAGAATCGTGTGCCCTCCGAATGTAGATCGCGGCGTTGATCGTCCTGCGGGCGGTGAAGGTGAGGGTATGGCGGCGCCAGGAGGTCGACAGGACGATCGGGGGGCCGATCTTGAAGCTGGAAGGGCGCGACCATTCCGTCACCGTGATCGAGACGGACTCGGTCCCGGTCTGGCCGCGCAGGTACATCGAGACCGCGTACGGCTGACCCCGCACGATCGGAAAGAACCGGTACCAGGCTCCCTGGGGATCGGTGGTCGGTCTCGCCTTCGCCACCCGCAGGGCGGCGCGCCCGTAGCGCGCGCCGCCGGAGGCGACGGAGATCACCGTACCCTGGCCGGTCCCCTGGTACGCCCGCCAGCCTCGCAGCCCGCGCTCGAAGCTCGGATTGCTGGCGAGGTTCACGAGGCGCCCGCGGGCGTAGGGCGCCGCGGTCGGCCCGCGCGGCCGATTCACTACGGGCTCGACGGTGAACGAGAGAGGCACCTCGCCTGACCCCCGCGGAATCCTCAGGCCAACGGGCACCGCAGCGCCAGTCGGCACAGTCCGGCTCAGGAGGCGGCGGGATCCCGAGTCGCTCGGCTCGCCGAGCCTCACGGTCAGGCGCCTCGGGACGAGAGCGCTCGTTGCCGTCGCCCGCAGCCGGAGCGGCGGCCGCGGGCGCTCGAGGCCGCCGGCGACGGCGAGGCCCCGGCGGGTGATCGAGATCCGGTCGTAGCCGACTCGCCAGCTGTTCGGCACCCGCACCGGGGGCACCCAGGTCTCCGGGTCGACCTCGTCGTAGGCCGAGCCCGCCGTGGCCGGACCGGCTCCGAGGGGGCGGAAATCGGCGAGATACTCCTGCCAGAGGACCATCCGCGCCTTGGCGGCGGGGACGACGTCGCCGCCGAGGCCTCCCCAGGCGACCCCTGCGGCCGTCGCGGCTGCCAGCACCGCGGTCACGGCCACCAGCGGGAGCGCGATCCGGCGACGAAGGGCGACCGCGATCGCGACCAGCCCGAAGACGAGGCCGATCGCAGCCGTGCGGTCGACAGAGAGCACGATTCCGGTGCCCGCGACCGGGAGGAGCCACAGGGTCGCGATCGCCAGGCGCCGGTCGCGGCCGCCGGCCAGGGCGAGGCCGGTCCAGGCGCAGACGGCGATCGCCAGCAGGTACGAGAACGGGGCGGGCGACGTGGAGCCCCCGAAGGCCCGCACCGTTCCCCCTTCCTCGACCTCGCGAACGCGCTCGCCGTAGGGGAGACCGAGCTCGAGCAGACCGGACACGCCGAGCGAGCGCTGCCAGATCGCGAGCACCAGTCCGGCCACCGCCGCCGCGACGAGGCCGCGGTAGAGCGCTCTCCACTCGTCAGGCCCGGGACGGAGGCGAAAGACGGCCCAGCCGGCGAAGACCGAGGAGAGCAGCACCTTCGCACCCCAGCCGACCGCGCTCGCCGAGGTTCCCGTCAGCAGGTACGCCCCGAACACGAGGAGCACCCCGGCGCCGATCGCGAACTCGCGGCGCGACGGGCGGCGGACGACGAGGCTCCGTGCGACGAGCACGATCGTGAAGACCTCGTTCCAGTACGGGGCGACGCCGCCCGCGAAATCGAGCATGAAGCCGCCGAAGGCGCCCAGGACGATCGCGACCGGCAGGCCGTAGCGAAGGGGAACGGCCGCGGCGGCGGCTCCGGTCAGGAGCAGGGCGACGGCGAGCACCGGCCGCTCGCCGGTTCCTCCGCGGGCGACGGCGAGCGCCCCCAGACCGAGCAGCGTGCCCGGCAGCACGAGGGCGGACGCGGACCTGACGCGCTCGTGCCGCCAGGGCCTCCAGACGCGTGGGCTCGCCGGCGCGCCGGTTGTCTCGACCGTCACCCGGGAGAGGATACGGAGGGGTCGGGGCGCGACGACTGAGAAGGTCGCCTCCGCACCCAGCCGCGAGCGCGCTTCCCGCCTCGCACCCGCTCGAGGACGCGAGCGTAGCGCCGTGCGCTCACCTCCCACCGATACTCCGAATATCTCGCGAGGGCTGCCCGAGCACGCGTGCGGGCCGCCTGCGGATCGCGAGCGACATCGAGCAATGCTTCGGCAAGCGCGCTCTGGTCGCCGGCCGTGAAGTACCGCACCTCGTCAGAGGAGAAATGCTCTCGAAGAGTGGGTAGGTCGGCGGCCACGACGGGGATACCGAGGGCCACGCACTCGAGGAGCTTGCTGGAGAGAGCGAAGCGGTTGATCTGCCAGGGAAGGTTCGGGACGACGCCGACCGACGCTCCCTGAATGCGTTCAAGCACCTCGACCTGCGGGAGGAAGGAGGAAACCAGGCTGACATGTGACTCGAAGCCCAGTTCCGTGGTCGCCTGTGCGATCCGTGCCGCTGCATCGCCCTGCCCGAAGATCTCCAGGCAAAGGCCAGGGACCTCCGCTCGTAGCTCGCTGGCAGCGCGAACCAGGAGTTCCACGCCATAGTGCGGCGTCAGGCTCCCGTGGTAGACGATGCGGAACCCGGAGCCCGGCCCCTCCGGCGGCGGGGCCGTCGACGGAAGCAGCGCCTCGTCCACCGAGTTCATCACGACCGTGATCTTCGACGGGTTCACACCGCGCCGCTCGAGCTCGCGTCGATACGGCGCGTGCACGGTTATCACCGCGTTCGAGAGATGAGCGGCCAGGCGCTCGACCTCGTTCAGAGCGCGCGCGAACAGCGAGGGAAAGGGCATGTTCCCGAACCGCATACTGAACATGTCCGACGAGAGATCGTGGATGTCGAAGACGACGCCGGAGCCGGCGAGCTTGGGGAGCAGAGCCGCCGCCATGAGGAAGTCGGGGGGATTGTGGACCTGGACGACGTCGTACCGGCGGCGGGAGTGCAGGAGCGCCGCGCGGACGCTCGCCAGGAACGTGAACAGGATGTACTCGCCGACCACGGGGCCCAGGCGGAGCCTCGAGAACGAGGGGACCGGGAGCCGCACGACGCGGCTGCCCTCGACGACATCGGTCCTGGGCTGCCCGGGACCTCGGAGCGCGATGACGTCGACCTCGAAACCCTCGGCCTGCGCGACGCGCGCTTCGCGTGCAACCCGTGGATCGACGGGATACGTCCCGTGGACGACCATGAGGAGTGTCTTTGCGTCCTGCTCGGGCATCCGGGGAGACCTCGTGACCGACGACCTGGCGGTGCGGAACCTACTTGGCAGGATGGGCCGCCCGGCCGGCAGTGCGCGAGCGGCGCCTGCTCCGCGGCCGAGCTCCCGTCGGCCTGCTCCGAACGGCCCGACCGGGATTCCCCGGCGACTCATGCGGACGCGTCACGCGGCCGTGCCTCCGCCACCCACTCCCCCGGTCTCCATCGAACGCGGTCCGCGGCGCGGACCGCTCTGTCGAAGAGACAGTAGGAACGGTCGGCGAGCGCACTGAAGAACATAAGGCCCGAGTTCGCCTCGCGCCGGATCTCCCGCGTCGCGAACCCGGTGTGGTGGAGAAGGTTGGCGAGTGTGCGCGGCGTCCATGCGTAGAGGTGGTTGTTGACGTCCGGCTCGTAGTCCTGGACCCTCCGAGTAGGTTCTTCGGGCACGATCAGGTACAGCCATCCCTGCGGCTCGAGGAGCGCACGGAGGCGCCTCAGATTCTCGGCCGGGTGTTCGAGATGCTCGAGGTTGTGTCGCGAGATGACCGCATCGAAGCCCCCGAGCGGGACGTCGTCGAACTCCGCGACCGTGCTGATGCCCTTGGCCGCACAGAACTCGCGCGCATACTCGCTGATCTCGTAGCCGACCTTGGTTCCCGCAGGTAGGCCGTAGAGGTTCTGGCCGAGGCCGCACCCGTACTCGAAGACCGCGTCCTGCGGGCCGATCCGCGGGAAGTACCGTTGACGGTTGAGACGGGAGAAGCGCTCGTAGATCCTCGGGTCGTGCAGGTACGCGTGGACGCTCCGGTGATACGCCTCGTCGTACGCCAGCCGAGGGGGCGGAGCCTCTCGCGGCTGCATCGTGCTCGATCCTACGGCGTCGGATGCAGGCGGATCAGCCCGCGGATCGCGTTCGGAAGCAGGATCGCGGATCACGTCGCCGACTCGATGGGTCTCGTCCGGCCGCGAGAGCCGGCACCCGGGTTCCCGTGCGCTCGCTTCCGGGCCAGGAAGTGAACCAGCACCAGCGCGGCGAGCAGGTCGGTCGGCGCCTCCTCCCAGGCGGTGACGCCCAGGCACGCGATCGCGACGAACGTCCCGACGAGGGCGGCGGCGAGATGCCGTGCGTCGTTCCCGAGCGGCTGCCTGAGGGGCGACAGCAGCAACGCCAGGAAGCCTGCGCACAGAACCGCGCCGAACACTCCGTACTCGAAGACCCAGGTCACGTATTGATTGTCCACGACCCCCGGTGGCGTGAACCGGTCGAGTCGGTTCTCGTAGGCTCGCTCCGCCGCCGTGCTCACCGGCGGG
>JBHEMU010000085.1:0-3798 GCA_046262415.1 Gaiellaceae bacterium
CCCGCTGGTGCGCAACCTACGCCCTGCGGCCGTGAACCTCGCCGCGGCGACCCCCGACCTGACGCGGTCCTTCGTCGTCCTCAACAACCTCTTCAACATGCTCGGCCTGAACCCCAACGGGCGCGAGGATCCCTCCAACGCCGCGCGGCAGGAGGGCTACCTGTTCTACATCGCGTGGGTCACCCACCAGTCCCTCAACCTCTTCTCCTCCTCTGACGCGCACGGGGTCTTCCGCCCGACGACGCTCGGGGCCACCTGCAACACGTTCAAGACGATCCTCGCCGAGGCGCCGCCTCCGCTCCGGCCGTTGATCGAGTTCACGCTCAACCTGACGCCCGTGCTGAGCACCGGCGGCGGAGGCGGCGGCGGGGGGCTCTGCGGCTGATGCAAAAGCAGGCCCCCAACGTCGGGCGGGTACTCACGATGGTGCTCTTCGCGCTCTCGTGCTTCGGTCTGCTGCTCTTCCTGTGGCTGTCCTTCGGCGGCCCGGTCCCGCTCAAGCCCCAGGGCTACCGCTTCAAGGTCGCCTTCCCCGAGGCGGCGACGCTGGGCCTCGAGGCAGACGTGCGCATGGCCGGGGTCAACGTCGGCAAGGTCCGCCAGAAGGAGCTCGATCCGGCCGGCAACCGGACGCTGGTCACGATCGAGCTCGACAACAAGTACGCCCCGGTCAAGCAGGACGCTCGGGGGATACTGCGCCAGAAGACGCTTCTTGGCGAGACCTACGTCGAGCTCACGCCCGGCGACCCGGGCGCCGAGGACGTCCCCGAGGGCGGGCGCCTCAAGAACGGCCGGGTCGTGGACTCCGTGCAGCTCGACGAGATCTTCGAGGCCTTCGATCCGGTCACCCGCCAGGCGTTTCGCAGCTGGCAGCAGAGCCTCGCCCCGAGCATCGAGGGCCGTGGGATGGACCTCAACGACGCCTTCGGCAACCTCCCGACCTTCGCGGCCAGCGGCGCCGACCTGCTGGAGGTGCTCAACACCCAGTCCGGGGCGGTGTCGCGGCTGTTCTCCAACACGGGCGTGGTCTTCGCCGCGCTGACCCGTCGCGAGGACCAGCTCGCAAACCTCATCCGCAACTCCGAGGCGACCTTCGCGGCCACGGCCTCCGAGCGTGAGGCGCTCGCCGAGAGCTTCCAGATCTTCCCGACCTTCCTCGATGAGTCGCGCCTCACGCTGCGGCGGCTGCAGCGCTTCTCGGTGGACACCCGGCCGCTCATCCGGGACCTGCGGCCGGTGGCGCGCGACCTGCGGCCCACGCTTCGCTCTGTGCGCCTGCTGGCCCCCGACCTCAAGGCGTTCTTCCAAGACCTCGGGCCGCTCATCGCGGCCGCCAAGCGCGGGCTGCCCGCCCTGCGCGCCGTCCTGCGCGAGACCCGGCCGACGCTGGCCCGGCTGGGGCCGTTTCTTCAGGAGCTCAACCCTATCCTGGAGTGGCTCGAGCAGAACCAGCGCGAGGTCTCGACGTTCCTCTCGAACGGGATCTCCGCGGTCGCCGACGAGACCGAGTCCCTCGACCCGATCGGCCGCGGCCACTACCTCACCCAGATCGGGCCGACCGGCACCGAGTCCATCGCCGTCTACCCGAACCGGCTGCCCACCAACCGAGGCAACGCCTACGTCGGCCCCGCCCAGCTCGACTCGCGCATCCTCAACATCAGATCGATAACCCCCAGCTTCGACTGCAACAACGCCGGCGGCGACCAGGATCCCGACACGACGCTTCCGACCACGGCGCCGGGCTGTCTCACCCAGACGCCTCCCGAGTTCCAGGGCCGCCGGACGAAGTACCCCCAGGTACGCGGCAACGACTACAGCCGCAACCGCTGAGGGGCGTCGCGACGCCCCTGGCGGCGTCCTCGGTCGCTCGCGTGCAGAGCACGCGACGCTCCCTGCGTCCTTGCCAGGAACGCCGCGCCGCCCCTCAGAGGGCCTGAGGGGCGGCTAGCTTGGCGGTCAGGCGGCGTTGGTCGCCGACACGCGTGCCTGGGCGGCCTGGAGACCGTCGAGGAGCGCCTCGGCGAGCTGCGTCTTTCCGGACATCTCGAGGCCCTGCCTCGAGCCGTCGGGCGAGAACGCCTCGATCCAGGCCTTCTCGCTGCCCGAGACCCGAGCGTCGGCCTCCGGCTCTGAGTGCTCCTCGATCGCGACGCGGCCGCGGCTGGCGACGAGCACGTAGTGACGCGTGCGGTCCTTGCTCGAGACCTCGAGCTCGACGCGGCCGGAGACCGAGCGGGCCGGGTGCAGGACCCCGGGGGCCAGGCGCAGTATCGCGCCGATGTCGATCGCCTCACCGGGACGCGGCGCGCTCC
Source organism: Gaiellaceae bacterium (assembly GCA_046262415.1). GTDB lineage: Bacteria > Actinomycetota > Thermoleophilia > Gaiellales > Gaiellaceae > JACDAS01. The sequence goes on from JBHEMU010000085.1 coordinate 2,313, forward strand.
ACGCCCACTCATAGCCCCAGCTCGCCAGGGCCCCGAGCACGGGCATCAGATCGCGTGCGCGGTCGGTCAGCTCGTAGTCCACTCGTGGCGGCACCTCGCGGTAGCGCTGCCGGGTAAGGAGGCCGTCGGCGACCATCCGGTTCAGGCGCGAGCGCAGCTGCTCGGTCGAGATTCCGGGAAGAACGCGCTGGAGCTCGACGAACCGGCGAGGGCCGGCCGCGAGATCGCGCACGATCAGCAGGGTCCACTTGTCCCCGACGAGGTCGAGGGCGCGGGCATCGGGTGCCCACTGGTCGTATGGATGGCGCTTCGGGGGTGGGGTGGCTGCCATGTGCGATTCTCCGCCGGAGCAGTACGGTCCCGGCACCGACGTTTGCATACGAGGCGTTTGCAGCCCGTATGCACCATAACCACGCAGGTCTGCATCGGAGCGCCGATACGCCGGATGTTGGACGCTTGTGGGAGCAAAACCGTCGTGAAGGTTCCCGACAGTTTGCGCCGCCGCGCGCGTTATGTGATGCATGGGCACCGTCACATCGCTGGAGCGTCACCGCTTCGAGCGTCCCCGTCATCCCGCCGGCCGACGCCAGGTGCTCCCGCGGGCGACGCTCTTCTTCGACCTCTGCTCGCCCTACACGTATGTCGCCGCAGAGCGTGCCGACCGGCTGTTCGTCGGCCTGGAGTGGTTTCCCGCCTGCGCCGACGTCCTGCGCTGCGGCGAGTTCGGGGCCGACGACCCGCGTGCGGCGGACGAGCGCGCGCAGCTCCTGGGCCTGCCGCTCGTCTGGCCGGAGGACCGCCCGTACCGCGTGCTCGGGGCGATGCGCGTCGCGTCGCTGGCGGCCGAGCGCGGCTGTGGTGCCGCATTCGTGCTGGCCGCCAGCCGGCTGGCCTTCTGCGGCGGCTTCGACATCGACGATCCGGAGATCCTCGCCGAGGCGGCGGCGGCGGCCGGGATCGGACTCTACGACGCGTTGCAGGCCGCCGGCGACGTCGCGCGCGACGGGGCGATCGAGGAGGCGGGACGCCTGCTGCTCGCCGCCGGCGCACAGCGGCTGCCCGTGTTGCGGGTGGGACGGTTGCTGTTCTGCGGGGAGGACCGCCTCATGGAGGCAGCCGTCGCTCGTGCCGCCGTCCGATCTTCGTAGAAACGCTGTCGTTCACTGATAGGGTCGGCGCGGCATGGGGAGCGGGTGCAGCGAGCGAGGGGTCGTCGGCGGGCATCTCGTCGCCCGGCGGCTGCGGGCGCATGGCGTCACGAAGCTCTTCACGCTCTCCGGCGGCCATCTCTTCTCGATCTACGACGGCTGCCGCGAGGAGGGCATCGAGATCGTCGACGTGCGCCACGAGCAGGCGGCCGCCTTCGCCGCGGAGGGGTGGGCGAAGGTCACACGGACGCCGGGGGTGGCGGCGCTCACGGCCGGGCCTGGCGTGACGAACGCGATCAGCGCCATCGCCTCGGCGCAGCAGAACCACTCGCCGATGC
>JBHEMU010000086.1:0-2995 GCA_046262415.1 Gaiellaceae bacterium
ACCTCCAGCAGCCGCTCCTGCACCGCGCTCGCCGACATCGACAACCTCCCCGTCGTGGACAAGGAAATCGTCCCCGAGCCGTCGGACGGCTCAGGCGCTGTTACTGACCCAGGCTCCTAGGTCCTCAGGAGCGGCCCCCACGCGACCTGGCCCGCGCCGACGCGACCTCGTGCGCCCGACGCTCGAGCCCGTCCCTGAGCGGCTCCAGCCGCTGCGGCTCGCCGGTGCGATGGGCGAGGGCCTGCTCCAGCAGCCAGTCGGCGAGCCACGGGTTTCGCGGCAGCAGCGGCCCGTGCAGGTAGGTGCCGAGGACGCGGCCGGCCCGGCAGCCCTCGTGGCCGCTCTCGCCGTCGTTGCCGAACCCGGCCAGGACGCGCCCCAGCGGCTCGACGCCCTCGTCGAGGCTCGTCCGCCCGGCGTGGTTCTCGAAGCCGGCCAGCGTCCGGAGCACGCCCGGATCGAGCTCGCACTCGAGCAGGACGTCGCCGATCAGGCGGCGCTCGCCGGCCACCGTCTGGATCGGCAGGAGCCCGATCCCCGGGAGCTCGGCGCCGCCGCGGTCGCGGTAGAAACGGCCCAGCAGCTGGTAGCCGCCGCACACGGCGAGGATGGCGGCCCCGCGGGCTGCGGCCTCCACCAGCTCGGGCCCCTGGGCGGCCAGCCGGCCCGCGATCAGCGCCTGCTCGCGATCCTGACCTCCGCCGACGTAGTAGAGGTCGTGCTCGCCGATCCGGTCGCCGGCCCCGATCGAGTGGACCTCCAGCTCGTGGCCCCGCCAGCCCGCGCGGCTCGCCAGGACGGCGATGTTGCCGCGGTCGGCGTAGATGTTGAGGTAGTCCGGGTAGAGGTGCCCGACCGAGATCCTCACGCCGCGCGCTCCCAGTAGGGCTTCACGAGCCCTCGCGCAGCGAGGCCGCGCCGCAGCGCCAGCATCGCCGTGTAGGTGGGGAGGACGACGAGCTCGCCGCCGGCGGCCGTCAGCTCGAGGCCGCGCGCCAGCGCCGCGTCGAGCTCCGGCACCACCTCGATCGACTGCTCCGCGAGGCCTCCGTACTTGAACCGGAGCGCGAGCTCGGCCGCCCTCGACCCCGACGCGACGAGCGTCTCCAGCCCCTCGGCGAGCGGCTCGAAGTCGACGTCCCAGATCCACGAGACGTCGCGGCCGTCGGCGGTCTCGTCGTTCAGCGCCATGACCACGACCGCCGGGGGCCGGTCGCTCCCGAGCAGGGTCCGGATCGCCTCGTTCGCGCCGGCCGGGTTCTTGATCAGGAGCAGGAGCGCGACCCGGTCGCCGACCTCGATCCGCTCGAAGCGGCCAAAGGCGGCGTCGAAGCGAGCGAGGCCGGCCTGCACGTGGTCGAGGGGCGAACCGAGCACGCCCGCCAGCGCGGCGGCGGCGAGGGCGTTGTAGACGTTGTACAGGCCGGGCAGCCGCAGCTCCACCCGGCGCGACCCCTGCGGCATCGTGAGCTCGAAGGAGGAGCCAGAGAGCCCGTCCAGGGCTATGTCGCGCCCGACGACGTCCAGCCGGGGGCGTGCGTGCCCGCACGCCGGGCACGAGTAGTCGCCGAGATGACCCACGTACGCGGCCGCGTACCGGTAGGGGGTGCCGCAGACGAGGCAGTACTTGGAGTCGGCCGCGTGCTGCAGCGACGGTCGCGCCTGCCTGGGATCGTCGAGCCCGAAGACGAGCGCCCCCTCGCGCTCCCTGGCGAGGTCGCCGACCTGAGGGTCGTCGCCGTTGACGACGAGGACGGCGGCCGGGTCGAGGTCCCGGACGGCGGCCCGCCAGCGCTCGGCGATCTGCTCCAGCTCGCCGTAACGGTCGAGCTGGTCACGGAAGAGATTGCCGAGGCAGAGCGCGCGCGGCCGGACGAGCCGCGCGACCTCGGTCAGGGCGGCCTCGTCGACCTCGAAGAGGCCCAGTTCCGCGCCGGGAGACCCGAGGAGCGCCGACGCCACGCCGGAGACGAGGTTCGCTCCCGAGCGGTTGTGGCAGAGCCGCACCCGCGGGGACAGGATCTCGGCCGCCATTGCGGCGGACGTCGTCTTGCCGTTCGTGGCGGAGATGAGGGCGGAACCGTGGGGGAGGCGACGCGCGAGCGTGCCGATCGCATCCCGGTCGACGCCCGCCAGCAGCTTGCCGGGTAGGGTCGTGCCGCCGCCGCGGCCGGCGAGGCGAGACACGCGGCCGGCGGCCCGGGCGAGCGCGATCTCGAGCCGGAGTCGCACCGCCGCCAGTGTAGTGCCGGTCGTCTTGCCGCATGCACGGACCGCTTTGCGAGACGATGGGGATGCTCTATCGTTCTTGCAATGGCGCGCAAGCCCGCCTCGCCGCTCGAGGGGATCGACGCCGGGGAGCTGGAGCGGTTCCAGGCCGGGATCCGGCGCCGTCACCCACCGGAGCAGATCCTCGCGGAGCTCCGGGCCTGCGCCGAGCGGATCGGCCGCTCGCCGACGATGCGCGAGTTCGGTGCCGATCCCGAGACGACCGTGCACCCGCAGACCGTGATCGACCAGTTCGGGACGTGGAACGCCGCCAAGCGCCGGGCCGGGCTCGTGCCGCGTCGCTTCGCGACGAGGGAGGAGCTGCTCGTGCTCCTGCGGGAGCTGGGGGAGCGGCTCGGCCGTGTCCCCACCGCGCGGGACCTCGACGAGCAGCGCGGCCGGATGCCCTCGAAGTCGCTGTACGGGCACACGTTCGGCTCGTTCCGGGCGGCGCTTCGCGAGGCTGGCTTCGACGTTCCCGCCGGCCGCGAGCGCCTGGAGCGCGCCGTCGAGCAGGGAGCGGCCCTCTCGCGCCGGCTTCGGCGCCTGCCGCGCTTCGCCGACTGGGCCGAGGCGAGGCGAGCCGATCCCTCGCTCTACACCGAGTGGCAGGTGTACAGGATGTTCCAGGCTCGCCGCGGCGCCTGGTCGACGTTCCAGTTCCTGATCGCGAAGCGGCTGGAGGGAGAGGGGGAGCCCGTCGCCCGGGACGGCCGGCTCGGCGGGG
>JBHEMU010000087.1:0-14246 GCA_046262415.1 Gaiellaceae bacterium
CATTGGCCGCGAGGATCCAGTTGCGGAGGCGGACGAAGTGCTCGTTGCGCCGCAGGTAGACCCACAGCAGCCCCAGGCCGAGCACCGCGAACTCGGACAGCCAGTACGTGAACGAGGCGAACCAGTTCAGCGCGCGCGATCCGGCGATCAACTGCTGGAGGGTCAGCTCGAAGAACGCATTCGCCTGACGCTCGATCCGGATCACGGCGAGGCCGTTCGAGAAGGCCCGGGTCGGGTCACGGTCGGCCACGCCCCGCGCCAGCTGGTAGGCGAGCAGGAAGCCGAACCAGATCAGGAGCTGGCGCCCGAGATCGCTCCACCCGCGGGGCAGGTATCGCTGTCCGGCGACGGCCAGGACCGTCATGGCTGCGAGAGGGGGGCGCGGACCACGCGAGGATTCTAGACGCCCGGTCGGTGAGCTTTCACGAGGCTTCTACGAAGGAGCCGGGATGGACCGTGACTACGAGCTGTTCGATCGCACCGAACCACTACCCGCCGATGTAGGACATCTCGACCTTGGGCAGGTCGAGGGTCGCCTCGGACCGGAGCTCCGAGTAGCGGTCGTCACGGGCGCGCCACACCGCGGCGAGCCGGTCCCGGAGATCGTCGTCCGAAGCGCCCCCGCGGAGGAGCGCGCGAAGATCGTGCCCCCGGACGGCGAACAGGCAGGTGTAGAGCCGGCCCTCGGCCGAGAGGCGCGCCCGGGTGCAGTCGCCGCAGAACGGTTGCGTCACGGACGCGATCACGCCGATCTCCCCGCTGCCGTCGCGGTAGCGGAACCGGTTCGCCACCTCCCCGGGATAGGTAGGCGGCACCGGCTCCAGGGGGGTCTCGACATCGATCGCCGCGACGAGCTCCGCGGCGGGGACGACGTCGTCGAGACGCCATCCGTTCGAGTGGCCGACGTCCATGTACTCGATGAACCGCAGGACGTGCCCGCGCGCGCGGAAGTACCGCACCATCGGCAGCACGCTGTCCTCGTTGAGGCCACGGCGAACGACCATGTTCACCTTGACCGGAAGGCCCGCCGCGGAGGCCGCGTCGATCCCCTCGAGCACGCGACGCACGGGGAAGTCGACGTCGTTCATGGCGGCGAAGACGCTGTCGTCGAGCGAGTCGAGGCTGACGGTCACGCGCCGGAGCCCGGCTGCAGCGAGCGCCTGGGCCCGGTCCGCGAGCAGCGACCCGTTCGTCGTCAGCGTCAGGTCGAGCCCGGGGATCGGAGCCAGGCGGCCGATCAGGCGGTCGAGCTCACGGCGGACGAGCGGCTCCCCGCCGGTGAGCCGGATCTTCTCGACGCCCAGGCCGGCGAAGATCCTCGCCAGCCGCTCGATCTCCTCGAAGGTCAGCAGCTCGCGCCGTTCGAGGAAGCGGTGATCGCGCCCGAAGACCTCCTTCGGCATGCAGTAGACGCAGCGGAAGTTGCAGCGGTCGGTGACGGAGATCCGGAGGTCGCGGAGCGAGCGCGCGAGCGTGTCGGCGAGCACCGGGCAAGCGTAGTGGGTCGGCCGGCAACGGTACGGGTCGATCCACTGGCTCCGAACGTTTCAGCGCTGGCGTGCGAGGAACGAAGAGGATCCCTCGACGAAGGAGGCACGCTATGTCTGAGAACGAGTGGGAGCAGGGAGGATCCGGATCGGGCGGCGAGTCCGGCGGCACGGGTGGCACGGGTGGCACGGGCGGCGAGTCCGGCGGCACGGGCGGTGAGTCCGGCGGCACGGGCGGCGAGTCCGGCGGCATGGGCGGCGAGTCCGGCGGCTCCGGCGGCTCGGGAAGCATGGGCGGCGAGTCCGGCGGCACGGGCGGCGAGTCCGGCGGCACGGGCGGCGAGTCCGGCGGCTCCGGCGGCTCGGGAAGCATGGGCGGCGAGTCCGGCGGCACGGGCGGCGAGTCCCTGGCCGGCGAGGCCGCCAACAGCATGGGCGGCCAGTCGGAGCCGGGCGGAGGCGGCTCGGGCGGCTCCGGCACGGCCATGGGCGGCAGGCGCCGCGAGGGCGAGGACGACCTCGAAGGCGGCTCCGGCGGTTCGGGCGGCGGCATGGGCTCCGAGTCCGGCGGCGGCGGCGGCTGAGGCCACGGCCAGGAGCGGTGCGGGAGGCGCCCCCGGGCGCCTCTTCGCGTTTGCGGTCCGCTTTCGGTGGGAATTCTCGACTCGAAACCGATCCAGGAAAGGGGAACCGATGGGACTCGACGACCAGATCGAGGGCAAGCTGAAGGAAGCGGAGGGAAAGCTGACCGACGACGAGACGCGCGAGACGCAGGGCAAGGCGGAGCAGGCCGTCGGCGAGGCGAAGGAGAAGTGGGAAGAGGCCAAGGAGGAGGTCAAGGACCGCCTGTAGCCGCGATCGCCGCCCGGACGATCGCCGCGGCGAGCCGCTCGGCCGAGCCGGGGCCGAACGCGAGGTAGAGCGAGGGCTCGGCGAGCTCGAGCTCGAGCACGAGCGCTTCTCCGTCGAGTCCCCGGCCGACGTCGACGCGCGCGTAGAGGAGCGTCCCCGAGAAGGGGACGGCCGCGAGCGCGCGCTCGGCCAGCGCCCGCTCCGCCTGTGAGGCGCTCGCCGGAGCGAGCGACTCCTCGAGGTACAGCGGCGCTCCGGGCTCGCTCGGCGACGGCAGGGGCACGCTTCGCCGCAGCGCGTGCGAGTAGGACCCGTCGACGAACACGAGCCCCTTCTCGGCGAGCCTGTCCGGCGGCCCGAGGTACGGCTGGACCATGGCGGTCACCCCGTCGCCGTGGATCTGCCCGACCAGCCTCGCGGCCGCCTCGTGCTCCCAGGAGTCGAACCGGCCGGAGCGCCGCCCGCCCGCCGACACGGCCGGCTTGACGACGAAGGGCCCGTCCGGCGTCTCGAACCGGCCCCCGGGCTCCACGAAGCGTGTCGGCACGGTCGCCACCCCCGCGCGGCTGAGATCTGCGAGGTAGAGCTCCTTGTCGGTGCTCCAGCGCAGCACCGGCACCGGATTGAGCACGCGCGGCAGGGATCCGGCCCAGGCGAGGAAGGCGTCCCGCCGCTCCGCGTAGTCCCAGGTGGAGCGCACGACGACGAGTCCGAAGCGCTGCCAGTCCACGTCCTCCGCATCCCAGACGGCCGGCACGCCCTCCACGCCGAGCCGGGCGAATGCGCCGAGGAGCGTGGGGCCGTCCTCGTCGAGGTCGGGTACGTCGGCGCAGGTGGCGAGCGCGACCCGGACCGGGCTAGACGCGTGACCGCCAATTCCCGCGGCGCGCGAATTACCGGTCACGCGTCACGGCTCAAGCCAGACGCCGTTCTCCTGCATCGGCTTTCCGTCCAGCGAAAGCCGGCCGCCCCGGCGCAGGTCCTTGACCATGTCCCAGTGCACGAGGCTCTCGTTCGTCCCGCCGGCCTGCGCGTACGCCTTCCCGACCGCGAGGTGCACCGTGCCGTCCATCTTCTCGTCGAAGAGGACGCTGCGGGTGTGGCGCTGGATGCCCGGATTGCAGCCGATGCCGAGCTCGCCGATCCTGCGCGCCCCCTCGTCCGTGTCGAGCGTCGCGAGCAGGAAGTCCTCCCCCGAGGCCGCCGAGGCCTCGACGACGACGCCCGACTCGAAGCGAAGCCGGATCGCGGTCACCTCGTTGCCGCTGTACTCGGCGGGGAACTCGTTGTACGTGATCACCCCTTCGGCCGAGTCCTCGACCGGCGCGAAGAAGAACTCGCCGCCCGGCATGTTGACGTGGCCGCCGTCGACCAGGGCCTCGCGCCCCGCGATGCCGATCGTCAGGTCCGTGTCGGGCCCCTCGATCCGCACCTGCTCGCCGCCCGCGAACCGGGCCGCGATCCCCTGCATGCGCCGCTCCTCGGCGTCCCAGTCGAGCAGGCAGGCGCCGTAGAGGAAGTTCTCGTACTCCGGCAGGGTCATGCCGGCCGCCTGGGCGAGCGCCTGGGTCGGGTAGTGGCAGCCGACCCAGGCGATCTCGTCCGCCATCGACCGCTTGTAGTAGGGCTTCACCGCCTCGCGCACGGCCCGCAGGCGCTCGGGCTCGAGCTCGGAGCCGTCGCGGACGTTCTCCGGCGCGTTGATCGTGATCCGCGCGTCGATCGACTCGACTGCGTTGAGGTCGATCGGCGCGAGCCGGCGGACGAGCTCGGGCGGCGCGGCGGCCGACCACGCGTGCGCCAGTGGGTACTGCTCGTTCGCGAAATCGATCCGCAGCAGGGCGTAAGCGTCGCGGGCCGCGATGCGGCGCTGCACGGACTCCACGAGCGGCCGGGCGAGCGGGGTGGAGAGGATCATCACCTGCCAGTCCGGACGGACGTCCAGGCTGCGCTCGACGAGCAGGGCCGCGTACTGCTCGACCCGCGGGTCGCTCACAGCCGCCACGCCCCGTTCTCCTGGACGAGCTCCCCGTCGCAGTAGAGGCTGCCGCCGCGCCGCAGGTCCTTGACCATGTCCCAGTGCACCACGCTCGTGTTGGTGCCGCCGAGCTGCTCGAAGCCCTGCCCGACCGCGAGGTGCACCGTGCCGTCCATCTTCTCGTCGAAGAGCGTATTGCGCACGTGGCGCTGGATGCCGGGGTTGCAGCCGATCCCGAGCTCCCCGAGCCGCCGCGCCCCCTCGTCCGCGGCGAGGGTCGCCAGAAGGTACTCCTCGTCGCTCGCGGCCGAGGCCTCGACGATCCGGCCGGCTTCGAACACGAGCCGCACGCCCTCGACCTGGTGGCCCTGGCGGCACGCGGGGTACTCGGAGAAGGACACGACGCCTTCGGCCGAGTCCTCGACCGGCGAGTAGAAGACCTCGCCGCTCGGCATGTTCCGGCCCGCCCCGGAGATCCTTCCCTCCCGGCCGGCCAGGCTCAGCCGCACGTCGGTGCCCTCGGCGACGATCCGGACCTCGTCGGCGGCGTCGAAGCGGCGCTTGACCCGCTCCATGTCGCGCTCGAGCGCGTCCCAGTCGATCAGCACGGCACCGTAGAGGAAGTCCTCGAACTCGGGCAGGGTCATCCCGGCGTCCTGCGCGAGCGCCTGCGTCGGGAACTGGCAGATGACCCAGCGCTTCTCGTCGATCTCGAAGGCGCGGTAGAGCGGCCGCCGCGCAGCCTGGTAGGGCGCCAGCCTTCCGGGCGGCACGTCCGAGCTCTCCCTCGTGTTCTCCGGTGCCTGGATCGAGATGAGGGCATCGGCCTCGGCGGCCTCGGCGGCCTCGATCGAGGGCACCTCCGAGAGCAGCCGCTCGGGCGCGAAGCGCGCCCAGAGCGTCGCCGGCAGCTCGTAGCTCAGCCGCAGGTGCGCGAAGGCCCCGCGCTCGGCGACCAGCCGCACGATCTGCTCGACGAGCGGCCGGGCGGCCGGCTGTGCGCGGACGAGCAGCTGCGAGCCCGGCTGCACCGCGAGGCAGCGGCCGACGAGCAGCTCCGCGTACGGGGCGACGCGTGGGTCGGACACCACCGGAGCCTACCCTGGCGAAAACTTGACAGTGAGCGGCTTAGATTTTATCCTGTGCCAAACCACAAATCTCACGGAGGCTACGAGCAGCTATGGCAAAGGTAATCGGAATCGACCTCGGCACGACCAACTCCTGCATGGCCGTGATCGAGGTGGGCGAGCCGGCCGTGATCCCGAACGCCGAGGGCGGTCGCACGACGCCGTCGGTGGTCGCGTTCACGAAGGACGGCGAGCGCCTGGTCGGAGCGCCCGCGAGGCGCCAGCAGGTGACGAACCCCGAGAACACGATCTTCTCGATCAAGCGGTTCATGGGGCGCAAGCACGACGAGGTCTCGGAGGAGATGACGATCGTCCCCTACGAGGTCGTCAAGGGGCCGAACGCCGACGTGCGGGTCAAGGCGGCCGGCAAGGAGTACTCGCCGCCCGAGATCTCGGCGATGATCCTGCAGAAGCTGAAGACCGACGCGGAGGCCTACCTCGGCGAGCAGGTCACCGACGCGGTCATCACCGTGCCCGCGTACTTCAACAACGCGCAGCGAGAGGCCACCAAGGACGCCGGCAAGATCGCCGGGCTCAACGTCCTGCGCATCATCAACGAGCCGACGGCGGCCGCGCTCGCGTACGGACTCGAGAAGGAGGCCGACCAGACGATCCTCGTCTTCGACCTCGGCGGCGGCACGTTCGACGTCTCGGTGCTCGAGCTGGGCGAGGGGGTCTTCGAGGTGAAGGCCACGAACGGCGACAACCACCTCGGCGGCGACAACTTCGACAAGGCGATCGTCGACTGGATGGTGGCCGAGTTCAAGCGCGCGAACGGCATCGACCTCGCGCAGGACCGGATGGCCCTCCAGCGGCTGTACGAGACGGCCGAGAAGGCGAAGATCGAGCTCTCCTCGACGATGGCGACGCAGATCAACCTGCCGTTCATCACGGCGGCGAAGGACCCGGGCGCCGCGGAGGGCGCGCCGCTGACGCCGAAGCACCTCGAGCTCCAGCTCACGCGCGCGAAGCTGAACGAGTTGACCGCGCCGCTGCTCGAGCGCACGGTCGGCCCGACCAAGCAGGCGCTCGCCGACGCCGGCATCGACGCCTCGAAGATCGACCACGTGATCCTCGTGGGCGGCATGACGCGCATGCCTGCGGTCGTCGACAAGGTGCGCGAGCTGATCGGCAAGGACCCGCACAAGGGCGTGAACCCCGACGAGGTCGTCGCCGTCGGCGCCGCGATCCAGGCGGGCGTGCTCAGGGGCGAGGTCAAGGACGTGCTCCTGCTCGACGTGACGCCGCTCTCGCTCGGGATCGAGACGAAGGGAGGCGTCTTCAACGCGCTGATCGAGCGAAACACCACGATCCCGACGCGGAAGTCACAGACGTACACGACCGCCGAGGACAACCAGCCCTCGGTCGAGGTGCACGTGCTCCAGGGCGAGTCGGAGATGGCGCTCTACAACAAGACGCTCGGCAAGTTCCAGCTCGTCGGCATTCCGCCGGCGCCGCGCAACATGCCGCAGATCGAGGTCTCGTTCGACATCGACGCCAACGGGATCATCAAGGTCTCCGCCAAGGATCTCGGCACCGGCAACGAGCAGCAGATCCGGATCGAGGGCGGCTCGGGCCTGAAGGAGGAGGAGGTCCAGCAGATGATCCGCGAGGCCGAGGCTCACGCGGACGAGGCGCGGAAGCTCCGCGAGCTGGCCGACGCGCGCAACCAGGCCGAGTCGCTCGCCTACTCGACCGAGAAGAGCCTCAAGGAGCACCGCGACTCGATCGACCCGGCCGAGGCCGGCACGATCGAGGGCCGGATCATGGAGCTGAAGCAGGTGCTCGAGAGCTCCGACGTGAACGAGATCCGCGCCAAGACGGAGGCGCTGACCGAGGCGTCGCACAAGCTCGCCGAGGCGGTCTACGCGCAGGCGACGGCCCAGGCCGCGGACGGCGCGGCGAGCGGCGGCGACGGGGCCTCGAGCGGCACGGACGACGAGGTGATCGAGGACGCCGACTACGAGGTCGTCGACGAGGAGGCGAAGACGACCTGATGACGGACGAGCCCCGCATCGAGGAGGAGCCGACCGAGGCCGAGGCCGAGCTCCCGCTCGCCGAGCGCGCCGCGCTCCTGGAGCGGGAGCGCGACGACTACCTCGATGCCCTCCAGCGCCTGAAGGCCGAGTTCGACAACTACCGCAAGCGGTCCGCGCGCGACCTGGGGAGCCTGGTCGCGCGCGCGAACGAGGGCCTCGTCGGGGAGCTCCTGCCGGTCCTCGACGATCTCGCGCGGGCGCTGGACGCGGCCGAGCAGCACGAGGAGGCGAGGCTCGAGGACGGCGTCAGGCTCGTCCACCGCGCCCTGGTCGAGACCCTGCGCAGGCAGGGCCTCCGGGAGATCGAGACGAACGGCCGCTTCGACCCCCACGTCCACGAGGCGCTCATGGCGCAGCCCTCCGACGCGGAGGAGGGCGCTGTGATCGAGGTCTTGCAGCCCGGCTACCTGCTGGGTGACCGAGTCCTGCGGCCGGCGCGGGTGGTGATCGCCGCCGCAAAACCGGCGGAGGAGGCCGCTGCGGCCGATGGTTAGGAGTCCCTACGAGAGCCTGGGCGTCGCCAAGAACGCCTCGGCGGACGAGATCAAGAAGGCCTACCGCTCGCTCGCCCGCAAGTACCACCCGGACACGAACGCGGGTGACAGCGACGCGGAGGAGCGCTTCAAGGAGGTCCAGAACGCCTACGACGTCCTTTCGGACCCCGAGAAGCGCAAGGCCTACGACACGTTCGGCAGCGCCAACGGGCGCTCGGCGCCGGGCGGGCCGGGCGCGGGCTTCGGCGGGCTCGGCGACTTCGACCTCGGCGACATCTTCGGCGGCCTCTTCGGCGGGCGCGGCGGCGGCCGCTCGGCCGGCCGGGAGCCACGAGGGCAGCGCGGTGCCGACCTCGAGGTCGAGGTGAACGTCTCGTTCGAGGACGCCCTGCGCGGCATCGAGACCCGGATCCCGGTGGAGGTCGAGAGCGCGTGCGCGCAGTGCGGCGGCTCGGGCGCGAAGCCCGGAACCTCGCCGAAGGTGTGTCCGCAGTGCAAGGGCCGCGGCGTGCTGAGCGAGAGCCAGGGCATGTTTGCGCTCTCCCAGCCGTGCTCACGGTGCCGCGGGAACGGCACCGTGATCGAGGACCCGTGCTCTCGCTGCCGCGGCAGCGGCCGCGAGCGGCGTACGCGCCGCTACCAGGTCAAGATCCCGGCCGGCGTTCGCAACGGCACGCGTATCCGCCTCAAGGGCAAGGGCGAGGCGGGCTGGGGCGGAGCGCCCGCCGGGGATCTCTTCGTCGTCACCAGGGTGGCCGAGTCGCCGATCTACGAGCGGCGCGGCTCCGATCTCGTCGTCGAGGTGCCGCTCACGTACCCGGAGGCGGCCCTCGGCGCCACGGTCGAGGTGCCGACGCCGGAGGGCCTGGTCTCGCTGAAAATCCCCGCGGGCTCGGAGACGGGCAAGCTGCTCCGCATCCGCGGGCGCGGCGCGCCCAGGCTCGGCGGGAGCGGGCGCGGCGACGTGCTCGCCCGCGTGCGCGTGACCATGCCGAAGAAGCTGTCGAAGGCAGAACGCGAGGCGGTGGAGAAGCTCGGGAAGGTCTCGCGCGAGAACCCGAGGGAGAAGCTCGCTCAATGAGGGCGATCCGGCGCGTGTACGACCGGCTGTTCCTCTGGGCCGCCTTCACGCTGTGGGGGAGGCTGTCGATCGCCGCCGCGATCGCGATCGGGATGCTCGTGGTCGGGGCGCGGCCGAATCAGCTCGTCTTCTGGTTCATGGTCGGCGGGTACCTCCTGTTCGTCTTCGGCCTCGAGGCCGGCCTCTGGGCGCACTACCGCCGCCGCGGCCTCTCGCTCCAGGAGGAGAAGGCGCGGGTGCGGGCGCTCATGGCCGAGCGTCTCGCGGAGCGTCACGCCAAGGGAGGAGCTGCGAGATGAACGAGGCGGAGCGCCCCCGGTACATGATCTCGGTCGCGGCCGACCTCGTCGGCATGCACCCCCAGACGCTGCGGATCTACGAGGCGAAGGGCCTCGTGCGCCCGCGCCGGACCGCCGGCAACACGCGGCTCTACTCCGAGTCCGACCTGCACCGGCTCCGGCTGATCCACCGGCTGACGACCGAGCTCGGGCTCAATCTCGCCGGAGTCGAGCACGTGCTGCGGCTCGAAGACGAGCTCCGCCGACTGCGGTCGCGCATGGAGCGCGTCGAGCAGGAGCTGCGGGACGAGATCCGGGACGTGCACCGCTCCTACCGGCGCGACCTCGTGCTCTACGCCGATCCTCGTGACCGGCTTCCCAGCCGCAGGAGTGCCTAGTGCCCCGCCCAGCAACGTTCGCCGGTTTCTGGCCCGCGATCATGCGGCGCCATGCGTCGTCCTCAGTCGCCCCCGTATCCGGCGTCCGCCCTGTGCACGCCTGCGTCCTAGCCTGGCTTGATGCTCGCGACCCAGAAGGGCGGCAACGTCACCGGGCGGGGCACTAATGGACTTCGACCGGCTGACGATCAAGACCCAGGAGGCGATCGCCGCCGCGCAGGAGCTCGCGCGACGGCGCGGCAACCCCGAGGTCTGGCCAGAGCACCTCCTCCTGGCGCTCCTCGACCAGGAGCTGCCGCGGACGCTCCTCGGCGAGCGCGCGGCCGCGGTTCGCGACCAGGCCGAGGCGGGGCTGGCGCGCAAGCCTTCGATCCAGGGTGGCCGGCAGCAGCCCCACGCGTCGAAGGACTTCAGCGAGCTGCTCGACCGCGCGTCGGAAGAGGCCCGGTCGCTCGGCGACGAGTACGTCTCGACCGAGCACGTCCTGCTCGCGCTCGACGCGGTTCCCAGGGAGGAGTTGCTGGCCCGCCTGAGGCAGGTCCGGGGGGCCCAGCGCGTCACCTCGCAGGACCCGGAGGGCTCCTACCAGGCGCTCGAGAAGTTCGGGCGCGACCTGAACGCGCTGGCCGAGGCCGGGAAGCTCGACCCGGTGATCGGACGCGACGAGGAGATCCGCCGCGTCGTCCAGGTGCTCTCACGGCGGACCAAGAACAATCCGGTGCTGATCGGCGAGCCCGGCGTCGGCAAGACGGCGATCGCCGAGGGCCTCGCGCAGCGCATCGTGGCGGGCGACGTGCCGGAGGGCCTGAAGGGCAAGCGCGTCTGGGCGCTCGACATCGGCGCCATGCTGGCGGGCGCGAAGTATCGCGGTGAGTTCGAGGAGCGCCTGAAGGCGGTCCTGAACGAGATCAAGGCGGCCGAGGGCGAGATCGTCCTCTTCATCGACGAGCTGCACACGATCGTCGGCGCGGGTGCGGCGGAAGGAGCGGTCGACGCCGCGAACATGCTGAAGCCGATGCTCGCGCGCGGTGAGCTGCGCGCGGTGGGCGCGACGACGCTGGACGAGTACCGCAAGCACATCGAGAGGGATGCGGCACTCGAGCGGCGCTTCCAGCCCGTGCTGGTCGGCGAGCCCTCGGTCGCGGACACGATCGCGATCCTGCGCGGCCTCAAGGAGCGCTACGAGGCCCACCACGG
Organism: Gaiellaceae bacterium; assembly: GCA_046262415.1. Classification (GTDB taxonomy): domain Bacteria; phylum Actinomycetota; class Thermoleophilia; order Gaiellales; family Gaiellaceae; genus JACDAS01. The sequence continues at coordinate 10,932 of JBHEMU010000087.1, forward strand.
CGTGCGGATCCGCGACGCCGCGCTGGTCGCGGCGGCGGTGCTCTCCGACCGGTACATCTCGGACCGCTTCCTGCCGGACAAGGCGATCGACCTCGTCGACGAGTCCGCCTCACGCCTGCGGATGGAGATCGACTCCTCGCCGCTGGAGCTCGACGAGTCGGACCGCCGCGTCCGCCAGCTGGAGATCGAGCTGGCCGCGATGGCGAAGGAGTCGAAGGACGTGCGCGCCCCGGTCGAGCGCGAGCTGGCGGAGGCGAGGGAGCGCCGCGACGAGCTGGCCGCTCGCTGGTCGCGCGAGAAGGAGGCCCTCGACCGCGTCAAGCAGATCACGCAGCAGATCGACGAGCTCCGCATGGAGGCCGAGCGGGCCGAGCGGCGGGGCGACCTCCAGCGCGTGGCCGAGATCCGGTACGGGGAGCTGCCGAGGCTCGAGAACGAGCTGGCCGACCGCGACGCCGTCGACAGCCCCATGGTCAAGGAGGAGGTCGACGAGGACGATGTCGCGCTCGTCGTCTCACGCTGGACCGGCGTTCCCGTCTCCAGGCTCCTGGAGGCCGAGACCGAGAAGCTGATCCACATGGAGGAGAGGCTGCACCAGCGTGTCGTCGGCCAGGACGAGGCCGTGCAGGCCGTCGCGAACGCCCTCCGGCGCTCTCGCACCGGCCTCCAGGATCCGAACCGCCCGATCGGGTCGTTCGTCTTCCTCGGCCCCACGGGCGTGGGCAAGACGGAGCTCGCGCGCGCGCTGGCGGAGTTCATGTTCGACGACGAGCGGGCGATGATCCGACTGGACATGTCCGAGTACCAGGAGCGGCACACGGTCGCGCGCCTGGTCGGCGCGCCGCCGGGCTACGTGGGCTACGAGGAGGGCGGGCAGCTGACCGAGGCCGTCCGCCGGCGCCCGTACTCGGTCGTCCTGCTGGACGAGGTCGAGAAGGCGCACACGGAGGTCTTCGACGTGCTGCTGCAGATCCTCGACGACGGCCGCCTCACCGACGGGCACGGCCGCACGGTCGACTTCCGCAACACCGTGATCATCATGACCTCGAACATCCGCTCCGCTGAGGCGATGCGCGACCACTTCCGGCCGGAGTTCCTGAACCGGATCGACGAGGTGGTCGTCTTCGCCGCGCTGACCCGTGAGCAGCTGGGCGAGATCGTGGAGCTCCAGCTGGCCCGGCTGCGCGAGCGGCTGGCCGAGCGGGGGATCTCGCTCGAGCTGACCGACGAGGCGAAGGAGGCCCTGGCCGAAGCCGGTTGGGATCCGAGCTACGGCGCCAGGCCGCTCAAGCGCGCGATCCAGCGCCTGGTCGAGAACCCGCTCGCGCTGCGGCTGCTCGAGGGCGAGTTCGGCGACGGCGACACGGTGCTGGTCGACGCGGAAGGCGGAGAGCTCGTCTTCGAGCGCGCGGCGGCAGCGGCCACGCCCGCGGCAGCCTAGTCTCGCCGGACGCCTTGTGAAGCAGGCGTCGCGGGTGGAACGATCCTCGCGTGTGGCGAAGGAGCAACGAGCCGGGGGCGCTGGACGCCGAGACCGTCCGTGGCATCATTCGGATGCTGATGGACATCCACGAGAACACGGAGCGGATTCTCGAGGCTGTGGAGGAGGAGGATGGCGAGGAAGAAGTTGACGCCTGAGCAAAGGGCCGACATCAGGCGAACGATCGAGGAGTATCCCGCGCGCCGCGCCGAGTACGAGGCGATGTACGAGCGGTTCACGGCCCGCTGTCGGGCGGAGATCGAGCGCCGCGAGCGCCGGCGGCGACTCGTCCGGCGGCTGCTGACGCTCGGCCGCGCCTGACGTGCCCGGCTGACCGGCTGCGCGAGCGGCTGGCTGAGCGCGGATCGCCTTCGAGCTGAGCGACGAGCGAAGGATGCTTCGGTCGAGGGCGGGCGCGCAGCGCGAACGCTGTCCATGGCATCATTGGCGTTGCCGGTCGTCGTCGCGAGGACGGTCGGGTAGGTCGCTCCGCCGTCCACGGACAGACGCACCTCTGACCCGGAGACGCCGTCCGGGGAAAGGGCCGGCCCGGTCGCGGCGACGTGGCTGCCGGCGATGCCCGTGTCGCGCCTGGACGATCCGGTCTCGTCGGTGATCCAGATCGTCGCCGTCGTGAGGTCGGTTGTAGACGATCTCGCCGTTCCGTCCCCAGCGGGGATCCCTCGCCGAAGGCGATCAGCGTCACGGCCGGTCGGCCTCGTCGGATTCCCCTGCCCATGCGGGTCTGCGCCCTTCCGAACCGGGCCGAAATTGCGAATTGACGGGGCGCGCGCCGTCCTCTTCCCTGGAGTGACACACACCAGACGAGGGGGATTCAGATGCACCGTTGGACCGTGTTCCACGTGGTCGTTCTCGCAGTGCTCGTGCTCGCGTCCGCAGCCGGCGCGAACACGACGCCGCAGACGCTGCCGTTCTCGCAGAGCTGGACCGACATCGGACTGATTGCCACCGACGACGACTGGAACGGCGTGGCGGGCGTAGTCGGCTACCGCGGGGACGGCCTCGCCGGGGCGCCGGGGGTGGATCCGCAGACGGTCGTCGGGGAGGGCACGCCGGTCGTCGACGTCAACGCGAACGAAGCGACGCCGGACACCAACAACAGCGGCGGCGTCGCCGAGTTCGAGCTCGCCGATCCCGTCGTCGCGCTGCAGGGGTCGGGCACGGCAGACGCGCCTCACGTCGTCCTCTACCTCGATACGACCGGAAAGACGGGCGTCTCCGTCTCGTACAAGCTCCGCGACCTCGACGGGTCCGCGGACGACTCGGTTCAGCAGGTCGCGCTCCAGTTCCGAACCGGGTCGACGGGCGACTTCACCAACGTGCCCGCCGGCTTCGTTGCCGACGCCACGTCCGCGGGCACCGCCACGCAGACGACGTCCGTCAGCGCGACCCTGCCGGCGGAGGCGAACGACAAGGCTCAGGTTCAGGTCCGGATCATCACCACGAACGCGGTGGGCAATGACGAATGGGTGGGGGTGGACGACATCCAGGTGGGGACAGCGCCGACCGGTGTGACGGTGCAATCGTTCTCGGCGACCCGTGCACGGGCCGGCGTGCTGCTCCGCTGGCGCACGGCCCCGGGATGGGCACCGCTCGGGTTCGACGTCTATCGGGAGGCGGCCGGCGGGCGGCTCGTGCGCGTGAGCCGTTCCCTGATCGCGAGCGGCCTCGTCCCGGCGGGAGGTCGCCTCCACTCGATCGTCGCCCCGGCTGCACCCCGCGGGACCCTGTACCGGCTGCAGGCCGTCGGTCCGGACGGGCGACGAGCCTGGCACGCCTCGGCACGGCTGCGCTGACCGGCCACCTCGGCGGGG
>JBHEMU010000088.1:0-26504 GCA_046262415.1 Gaiellaceae bacterium
GAGGTGAAGCGTGCGCGAATAGAGGTGAGGCTGGAAGAGGGCCAAGAGGCGGCGGGGAGGCGGATCGAGCCGCCGGGCGGCGGCGAGTGCGGCCTCGACCTCGGCGGGGTGGTGGGCGTAGTCGTCAACGACGCGGACTCCACCCGCCACGCCGGTGAGCTGGAAGCGGCGCTCGGCGCCCGTGAAGCCGGGGAGCACCCGTGCCGCTTCTCCGCGCGCCACCCCCGCGAGCTCGAGCGCGGCGAGGGCCGCGGCGGCATTCCGGCGGTTGTGCTCGCCGGGGAGCGCGAGCTCGAACTCGACCGGCTCGAGCTCCTCGCCCCGCACGACCTGGGGCACCTTCGCGAGCCAGTCCTCGAAGAGCCGGGCGACCTCGAGCCGCGAGGTGAACGTCGTGTGGTGGTCCAGGTCGACGTTCGTGACCACGGCGATTCGGGGACGAAGCGCCGCCACCGTCCGGTCGGACTCGTCTCCTTCGACGACGAGCCACCCGCTCCCCGCGCGCGCGTTGCCGCCGAGCTGAGGGACGTCCGCCCCGATCAGGTACGAGGGATCGCGCCCGAGCCGGTCGAGACAGAAGGCGATCATCGCCGCCGTCGTCGTCTTCCCGTGCGCGCCGGCGACCACGATCGCGTCCTGGAGGGAGACCAGCTCGGCGAGAAGCTCCGCGCGCGTGCGCCCCTCGACCCGGCCCGCGTACGCGGTCGAGACGACGACTTCCCAGCCCTCGGGCGCCCCGGGGGGCTCCTCCGCGATCGTCACCGGGATGCCGGCGGCCACGACGTTGTCGAGATAGGGCGTCTGCACGCGGTCCCACCCGGCTACCTCGGCGCCCCAGGCGAGGGCGAGGACGGCATACGCGGAGAGGCCCGCGCCGCCGATGCCGGCGAACCAGATCCTCCTGCCCTCAAGCGGACGCAAGCGCGATCAGCTCCTCGGCGATCTCGTCGGCCGCGTCGGGACGAGCGACGCGCCGCATCGCCTGGCCCATCTCGCCGAGGCGCCCCCGGTCTGCGAGCAGCTCTTCGACGAGCCCTGGAACGCGGTCGAGCTCCGCCTCGGGCACCAGCACCGCGCCGCCGGCCTGCGCGAAGTAGCTCGCGTTCAGGGTCTGGTGGTCGGCCGTGGCGTGAGGGTACGGCACGAGGACGGCGGGCTTCCCTGCAGCGGCGAGCTCCCAGGCGGACCCGCCCGCGCGCGCGAGGACCAGGTCGGCCGCGGCCAGCGCGTCGCCGAACCGCTCGACCGACGGGAGCAGCCGGTAGTCGCCGCGCCGCACGCGCTCGTGCAGGGCGTGCTCGTCCCGCTCTCCCGAGAGGTGGAGGACGGCCGGCCCCGCTTCCCCCCACGTTGCAACGGCGAACTCGTTCAGGGCTCGCGCGCCCGCGAGAGCGCCGAAGACGCCGAGCACGGGGCCGCTCTCGGGAAGCCGGAGTTGACGCCGGGCGGCGACGGGATCGCCCGCGACCGAGCGGGCCGGGATCGGCCGGCCCACGCTGCGGAAGCGGGGTCCGCTGCGGATCGGATAGGCGAGAAAGACGCGGCGGGCAAAGGGTTGCGCCAGCCGGTTCGCGAGGCCGAGGTGCGCGTCGGCCTCGCTCAGCGCCGCCGGGATCCGGCGCAGCCACGCTGCGAGCACCATCGGCCCCGCGACGAAGCCCCCGCCGCCGAAGACGACGTCCGGACGCCGGCGCGCCAGGATCCGCAGGCACGCGGCAGGCGCCCGGCCCGACAGGATCAGCGCGCGCAGCTGTGCCAGGCCGACGCGGCGGGGCAGCCCCGAGACGCGGAACGGGTCGAACTCGAAGCCGGCCTCAGGGACGAGGCGTGCCTCGACCCGCGCCGGCGACCCGGCGAAGGTCACCCGCACGCCGCGGCTTCGCAGCGACTCCGCCACGGCGAGGGCCGGCAGCACGTGGCCTGCCGTCCCCCCGGCGGCGATCAGGCACGCGAGCTGCCGTCGATCGTGCATCCTGACCGGCGATGTTAAGGAGCACGCCGACCGACGCGAGCGCCACCACGAGGCTCGAGCCCCCGTACGAGACGAACGGCAGCGGGATCCCGGTCAGCGGCGCCAGGCCCATCACCGCCGCCAGGTTCAGGGCCGCCTGACCGCAGACGAGCACGGTCAGCCCCGCGGCGAGACGCTTGCCGAAGGGGTCGCGGCAGCGCAGCGCGATGTTGAAGCCCGCATGAGCGAACGCGACGTACGCGGCCATGAGCGCGGCCGTCCCGACGAGGCCGACCTCCTCGCCGATGATCGCGAAGATCATGTCCGTGTGCGCCTCCGGCAGGTAGAAGACCTTCTGGACCCCCTCGCCGATGCCGACCCCGAGGATCCCGCCCGACCCGAGGCCGATCATCGCCTGCACCGTCTGGAAGCCGGCGCCCTGGGCGTCGTCCCAGGGGTTCAGGAACGCGAAGATCCGGGCCCGCCGGTAGGGCTCGGCCCAGATCGCGGCCAGCCCCAAAACGACGGCGACGCTCCCGCCGAGTGCGAGCGTTCGCAGAGGAGTCCCCGAGACGAGCAGCATCGCGCCGAGCATCCCCGTCATCGCGATCGCGGTGCCCAGATCGGGCTCCAGGAGCAGAAGGGCGCAGAACACGGCGGCGACGAGGCCGAGCGGGCGCGCCAGCTCCGCCAGGGTCCGCGGCGGCCGGGCGCGGGCCAGGTAGGCGGCTGCCCAGGTCGCGAGGCCGAGCTTCGCGAACTCCGAGGGCTGGAACGTCGCCGGCCCGGCTTCGATCCAGCGGCGGGCGCCGTTGATCGGCTCGGCGACGAGGAGCACGGCGACCAGCAACGCCGCACTGGCGACGAGGAGCACCGGCGCGAGCCGCCGCCAGGTCTGGAAGGGCACGCGCGCCGCAGCGGCGAGCAGCGCGAGCCCCACGACCGCCGCCAGAGCCTGCCGCTTGACGTAGTAGCCCGGGTCGGAATCGCCCACGGCCGCCGGTGCGGACGTGGCGCTGTAGACCATCACGAGGCCGAACGCGAGCAGGGCCAGCGTGACCAGGACCAGCACCTGAGCCTCGAGGCCTTTCCTCACGCCTCCAGGTTCTGCACGAGCCGGCGGTACTCCTCGCCCCGGTGCTCGAAGTTCTCGAACTGGTCGTAGCTCGCGCAGGCCGGCGAGAGGAGGACGGTATCGCCCGGCACGGCCGCGGCGGCGGCGTCGCGGACCGCGCGCTCGAGGTCGCCGCTCCGGCGATACGCGATCCCGCGGCTCTCGAGCGCCGCGGCGATCTGCTCCGCCGCCTCGCCGACCAGGTAGATCCCGCGGACGTTCGGGCCGATCGCACCGGCCAGCGGCCCGAACGGCTCCTGCTTGAGCGACCCGCCGAGGATCAGCCGCACCGGCCCGTCGTGCGCGGCCAGCCCGCGCCGCGCCGCCGCGACGTTCGTGGCCTTCGAGTCGTTGACGAAGCGGACGCCGCCGATCTCGGCCACCAGCTCCAGGCGGTGCGGGACGCCGGGGAACTCCCGCAAACCCTTCGCGATCGCCCGCTCGTCGACGCCGGCCGCGGTGGCCGCGGCGCTCGCTGCAGCGGCATTCTCACGGTTGTGCGCTCCCGGGATCCGCGGCTCGGCCGGAAGGGGATCGGCCGCGTCGAACTCCACCCGCTTCGCCCGCCCCGGAACCGGGCCGAGGCGGCGGGGGACGACGGCCGCGTCCTCCGGCCGCTGGTTCTCGAAGATGCGGAGCTTGGCGCCGCGGTAGCGCTCGACCGTCCCGTGCCGGTCGAGATGATCCGGCTCGAGATTGAGCAGCACGGCGACGCGGGGACGCAGGTCGTGCACGTCCTCGAGCTGGAAGCTGGAGAGCTCGCAGACGATCCAGGCGTCCGCCGGCAGCCGGCCGTCGAGCTCGCACAGGGCCGTGCCCACGTTCCCGGCCACGGCCACGGCGCGGCCTGCGGCGCGGAAGATCGCCCCGAGGAGCTCGACCGTCGTCGTCTTGCCGTTCGTGCCGGTGACCCCGAGCAGCGGGTTCGGCAGCAGCCTCGACCCGAGCTCCACCTCGCTCCAGACCGGTATCCCGCGCCGCCGGGCCGAGCGGACGAGCTCGTGCTCTCCGGGCACCCCGGGGCTCTTGACCAGCAGCCCCGCCCCCTCCAGCGAGCCCTCGTCCCGGTCGGTGTCCTGCGTCCGGTCGACCCCGACGACCGCGACGCCCCGCCGCTCGAGGGCGGCGGCGGCGGCCCGCCCCGACCGCGCGAGGCCGAGGACCACGGCGCGCTCCGGCCACCGGGTCACGTCAGCCGCGGAAGAAGCGGAAGTAGTAGCGGTAGTAGAGGACGAAGGCGAGCGCGCAGAGGATGGCGCCGAGGATCCAGAAGCGCACCATGATCTTCGTCTCCGACCACCCCTTCATCTCGAAGTGGTGGTGGATCGGCGCCATCAGGAACAGGCGCCGGCCGAAGTACTTGAAGCCGAACACCTGGATCATCACCGACAGGGCCTCGATCAGGAAGATGCCGCCGACGAGGAGGAGCAGGAACTCGGTCTTGCCGACGATCGCGAAGGATGCGAGCGCGCCGCCGATCGCCATCGAGCCCGTGTCGCCCATGAACACCTCGGCCGGGAAGGCGTTGTACCAGAGGAACCCGAGGATCGCGCCCACGAGCGCGGCACCGACGATCGCCTGGTCGAGCAGCACCGTGCTCCGGTCGCCGACCGGGCCGGAGCGGATGTACCCGAGCACGTTCATCGCGGTGAAGGTGAAGACGGCGATCATTCCGATCCCGGCGGCGAGCCCGTCGAGCCCGTCGGTCAGGTTGGCCCCGTTCGAGGCGCCGGCGATGATCAGGAAGAGCAGGCCGTACCAGGCCCAGGAGAGCGGCAGCTCCCAGTCGACGACCGGCAGGTAGACCGACGTCTCGAAGCTGCGGTGGTGGGTGACCCACGCGACGACGGCGGTGATCGCCGCGAGGAGGAGCAGCTTCCAGCGGCCGGACAGCCCGAGCGAGCGCTTCTGCGTCAGCTTCGTGAAGTCGTCCGCGAAGCCGATCGCACCACAGGCGAGCGTGACGAAGAAGACGGTCAGCGCAGGTGTCGAGAACTTGCTCAGGGCGAGGTACGGGATCGCCATCGAGAGCAGGATCAGCAGCCCGCCCATCGTCGGCGTGCCCTGCTTGGCGACGTGGTGCGAGGGGCCCTCCTCGCGGATCTGCTGGCCGTACTCGCGGCGGCGGAGGAAGGCGATGAACTTGGGGCCGATGGCGATCGAGATCACCATTGCCAGGATCCCGGCGAAGAGGACGCGGACCATTCGTGTTACACCTTCACCGTCGCGAGCGCCTCGGCGACCGCGTCCAGCCCGATCGCCCGCGATGCCTTGACGAGGACGCAGTCGCCCGGCCGGAGCTCGGCACGCACCGCGTCGACCAGCGGCGCCGGGTCGGGGTCCGTGGCGTACCAGCTGAAGTCGGCCCGGGCGGCGAGGTAGGCCTCGGCGAGCGGCCCGACGGCGAAGAGCGCCTCCACGCCCGCATCCGCGATCGCCCGCGCGATCTCCTCGTGATAGCGCGGCCCCTCCGGGCCGAGCTCCGCCATGTCGCCGAGAACCGCAACGCGCCTGCGCCCGCCCGCCCTGGCGGCCAGGTGTGCCAGCGCCGCCCGCATCGAGTCGGGATTCGCGTTCCAGCTGTCGTTGATCAGCAGGCCGCCGCCGGGCAGCGCGGACTCCTCGCCGCGCCAGGCCGAGAACTCGACGTCGACCTCCTCGATCGCCTCGACCGGCAGGCCGAGCACGTCGCAGACGTGGAGCGCGGCCAGGGCGTTCACGGCCTGGTGCCTGGCGGTGAAGTCGAAGCGGATCTCGACCAGCCTCCCGCCGAGGTCGAACACGGCGCGGCTGGCGTCCCCGTCGGCGTCGAAGACGCGCACCTGGGAAGGATCGAAGCGCAGCGTCCGGAGGTCCTCGCGCTCCGGGAGGCCGGCCACGCCCGCGGGCACGATCGCGGTGCCGCCGGCCGGCAGCGCCTCGATCAGCTCGCCCTTCGCGCGCGCGACTCCGTCGAGGGAGCCGACGAGCGCGAGATGAGCCGGGCCGATGTTCGTGATCAGGCCGATGTCGGGCCGGGCGATGTCGCACAGGTACGCGATCTGCCCGGGCCCGCGCATCGCCAGCTCGAGGATGCACACCTCCGTGTCCGTCTCGAGCCGGCACAGCGTCAGCGGGACGCCGAGCTCGGCGTTGTAGCTGCGCTCGCTCGCGACGGTGCGCAGGCGGGGCGCGCACATGGCGGCGAGGATGTCCTTCGTCGAGGTCTTGCCGGTCGACCCGGTGATCCCCACGAAGCGAGCGGAGCTTCGCTCGCGCACCGCGCGCCCGAGGGCGGCAAGCGCCGCGTGAGGGTCGTGGGGGACGAGCGTGGCGGCCGCGCCCGACTCGATCGCGGTCCGGCGGAACCCCGCACCGGCGCCGACGGCGACGAACAGGTCGCCGTCCTCGACGCGGCGCGAGTCGATGCGGACGCCCGTGATCCGTTCGGCGCCCGGCGTCCGCTCGAGCTCTCCGGGGCAGAGCCGGGCCACCTCGTCCAGCGAGAGCGGGATCAGGGAGCGGCCTCCCGGGGGCAGGCGGTCGCGCCGTGCCGGGCTGGGGACGAACCGGCGCCGACTCGGCACGAAGCGCGGCGTTGCGTCGGGGATTCGCCGCTAGCGTGAGCCCCGGGAGGGGGCTCGGGGGCCCCCGGCACACGCGACTGCCTCTTAGAGGCGATCGGCCGCGCGATTCGCTCGCCTGGGCTGCCGGCGCTCACGCGCGCGCACCGAGACGGCGCAGCGCCTTCCGTGCCACCTGGCGGTCGTCGAAGGGCAGCTTCCGCCCGGCGACCTCCTGGCCCTGCTCGTGGCCCTTGCCGGCGATCACGACTGCGTCCCCCGGCTCGGCGAGCTCGAGGGCGCGCTCGATCGCGGCTCGTCGGTCGGGCTCGATCTCGACCGCAGGGCCTGCCCCCGCGAGGATCTCGTCGATGATCGCGTGTGGATCCTCCGCGCGGGGGTTGTCGGACGTGACGATCGCGAGGTCGGAGAGCTCGGCTGCGATCCGGCCCATCAGCGGCCGCTTGCCCTGGTCCCGGTCCCCGCCACAGCCGAAGACCGCGATCAGGCGGCCCTCCGTCAGGTCGCGCGCGGTGCGCAGGACCTTCTCCAGCGAGGCGGGCGTGTGGGCGTAGTCGACGAGCACCGCGAAGGGCTGCCCCTCCTCCACCGCCTCGAACCGCCCGGGCACGCCCTCGATCGCCTCGACTCCGGCGGCGATGTCCTGGTCGGCGAGGTCGAGCAGGCGGGCGGCCGCCACCGCGGCCAGAATGTTCTCGACGTTGAACCGCCCGCGCAGCCGCGAGCGCAGCTCGAGCCCGGACGCCCGGAAGCGCGTGCCGGAGGCGGTCAGCTCCAGCTGCTCCGGCCGCACGTCCGCGCCGGCCGCGAAGCCGAAGGTCACCACCGGCTCGTGCCGCGCGGCGCGCAACCCCGCGAGCAGCAGCCGCCCGTATGCGTCGTCCACGTTCACCGCCGCCGGCGGCCGCTCTCCCTCCAGGAAGAGCCGCCGCTTGGCCTCGAAGTACCGCTCCATCGTGCCGTGGAAGTCGAGGTGGTCCTGCGTCAGGTTCGTGAACACGAGCGCGGCGAAGCGGACGCGGTCGAGCCGGCGGAGCTCGGACGCGTGCGAGGAGGCCTCGATCACGGAGCTGCGGTCGCCGAGATCGAGCTGCTCCCGAAACGTCCTCTGCAGGTCGATCGCTTCGGGCGTCGTACGCTCGACCGCGCGGACGCTGCCGCCGACCCGGCTCTCGACCGTCCCGAGCAGCCCCGGCCGCAATCCTGCGGCCTCGAGGATCGAGTGCAGCAAGAAGGCCGTGGTCGTCTTGCCGTTCGTCCCGGTCACCCCGGCCACGAGCAGCTCGCGCGTCGGCTCGCCGAAGAAGACGTCCGCCGCCACCGCCATCGCGGCGCGCGAGTTCGCGACGACCAGCTGCGGGACGGGCTGCTCGAGCGGCCGCTCGACCACCAGCGCCACCGCACCCCTCGCGACGGCCTCCGCGCCGAAGTCGTGCCCGTCCGCCCGCGCGCCCGCGACGCAGAAGAACAGCGAGCCCGGCCCGGCCCGGCGGGCGTCGTACGCGAGATCCTCGATCGTGACTGGGGCGCGGCCGACGACGTCGGTCGGAGCGAGCGCGGCGATTACGCGCTCCAGGTCCATTCGCGCCGCGAGTCTACCTGGGTTCACGGCGGTTCCCGCCCGCTGCACGAGCGGCTACCCGGGCGGTAGGGGCGAATCCGGCTGAACCTCGAGGTACTGCAGGTTGAAGCGGGCGATCTCCGCGAATGCCGGGGCGGCGACGACGCCACCCCAGATCGCTCCTCGCGGCTCGTCGACGGTGACGAGGATGACGAGCCTCGGCTTCGTCGCCGGCACGAAGCCCACGAAGGACGCCACGTAGCGGGAGTCGGAGTAGCCGCCGTCGGACTGCGGCTTGGCCGCCGTTCCGGTCTTCCCGGCGACGGTGTAGCCCGGGACTGCGGCCATCGTGCCCGTCCCCTCGGTGACGACCAGGCGCAGCATCGTGTTCAGCTGGGCCGCCACCACCCGGGGAACGACGCGACGCCGCTCCGTCCGCGGCCGCGGGAACCCGGCCACCCGGTCGACCAGGTGTGGTCTTATCGCGACGCCGCCGTTCGCGATTGCCGCGTAGGCGGCCGCCATCTGGATCGGCGTGACCGCGATCCCCTGCCCGATCGGCACGTTCCCGATCGTCGACCCCGACCAGCGCTCCGGCGGCAGCACGATGCCCCGGCTCTCCCCGGGGAAGTCGATCCCGGTCGCTCGACCGAACCCGAACCTCGCGATCCAGCGCGCCAGTCGCTCCTTCCCGAGCTGCTGCGCGAGCGTGACCGCCCCGACGTTGGACGAGCGCGACAGGATCTGGGCGACCGACATCGTCTCCGTGTCGCGTTCCTCGGCTTCGTGGATGACCCGGTCGGCGACCTGGATCGAGTAGGGAAGCGTGTACGCCGTCGAGGGGGTGACGAGCTTCTCCGTCAGGGCCGCCGCCACGGTGACGAGCTTGTACGTCGAGCCGGGCTCGTAGGTGTCGGTCACGGCGCGGTTGCGCTGCAGCGCCCGCGGCGCGCTCGGATAGCTGTTCGCGTCGAAGCCGGGAGCGATTGCCATCGCGAGGACTGCGCCGGTTCGGGGGTCGAGCACGACCGCCGTTGCGGACCGGGCCCTCCACTTCCGCACGGTCGTCCTCAGCACGGCTTCGGCATTCGCCTGCACCGTGTGGTCGAGGGTGAGCACGACGTCGCGCCCGGGCTCCTCCGGCCGGAAGCCGACGACGTCGATAACGCGTCCGAGCGGGTCCTTGACGACGATCTGCCGGCCGGGCCGGCCGGCGAGCGTGCGATCGAGCGCGAGCTCCAGCCCGGTCAGGCCCCGGTTGTCCACGCCGGCGAATCCGAGCACCTGGGCGGCGACGGTTCGCTGGGGATACGTGCGCCGTTCCTCCGCGTAGAAGCCGACGCCGGCCGGCTTCTGGAGGCGGAACGCCGCGGCTCGGGCCGGATCGGCCTTGCGCTGCAGATAGACGAAGCCGCGCGAGCGGTCGACCAGCAGCGGATAGAGCGCTTCCGGCTCGAGTCCGAGCGCCCGGCCGGCCGCCCGGGCGACCGCGCGGGGCTGGGCCACCTCGCGCGGGTTCGCGTACACGGTGGTTGCTTCCTCTCCGATCGCCAGCTGCACGCCGGTGCGATCGACCATCGTCCCGCGTCCGGCCGGGAGCGTGATCGCCTCCCGGTGCTGACTCGCCGCCCGGTGACCGAGCGCCTGCGCGCGCACCGCCTGGAGCCAGAACGCGCGGGCGAGCGTGGCACCGAAGGCGAGGACGAACAGCGCCAGCAGCAGACGGATGCGGCGGTTTGCGAGGCGCTCGATCAACGGCTGCGCAGGGGGAGCCGGACGTAGGTCGTGGTGGTGCCGTCGGCGGCGACCAGCCCCAGCTTGGCCGCCGCGAGCTGCTGGATCCGAAGCGTGGCTGCCGCGCCTGCCAGCTCAGCCGAAAGGCGGGCATTGTCGGCCCGAAGCTGCGTCCGCTCGCGGCCGAGCTCGTCCAGGCGGAGGTTCAGCCGGAGCACGGCGACGTTGACCGCGACCACCCCCGCGAGGAGCAGCGAGGCGGCGCCGATCCAGACCGCGCCTCCCGCCAGCCGCCGCTGTGACGCGCCCGTGCTCGGCCTGCGGCGAGCCTGGGCGGGCGCGGGTGCGACCTGCTCGCGCGGGCGGGCCTGCGTCCGCGCGCGTCGCGCGGGCTCGGCGGCGGGCGCGAACGAGGCCATCAGACCTTCGTGGCAGCGCGAAGGCGCGCCGAGCCCGCGCGAGGGTTCGCTGCGACCTCGGCGGCGCTCGGGCGAACGGCCCTACGGACGATCGCGCGCAGCTCAGGCTCCTGCCCGCAGACGCAGACCGGGAAGTCCGGCGGGCAGGTGCAGCCTCCTTCACGCTCCCGGAGGAAGCGCTTGACGATCCGATCCTCCAGCGAGTGGAAGCTGATCACGGCGAGACGCCCACCCGGCCGCAGCATCTCCAGGGCCGCCGGGAGCGCGGCCTCCAGAGCCTCGAGCTCCTCGTTGACCGCGATCCTGAGCGCCTGGAAGACCCGCTTCGCCGGATGGCCGTCCCCGAACCGGGCGGGTGCCGGGATCGAGGCCTTGATCGTCTCGACCAGGTCGCCCGTCCGCTCGAACGGCCGATCACGCCGGCGGCGGACGATCGCGCGGGCGATCTGACGTGCGTAGCGCTCCTCGCCGTAGCGCTTGAAGATCGCTGCCAGTTCACGCTCGCCCACCTCGTTCACCAGCGCGCGGGCCGAGTGCTCCTGTGACGGATCCATGCGCATGTCGAGCGGAGCGTCGGCCGCGTAGGAGAACCCGCGCTCGGGCCGGTCGAGCTGCATGCTCGAGACCCCTAGGTCGAGCAGCACGACGTCGGCGCGCACGTCGTTTCCGGCCAGCTGGCGCAGGACGATCGAAAACTCGCCGCGGAGCAGACGCGCCTGGACGCCGCTGTGCTTGCGGAACCGGTCGAAGTACGGCCGGACGCCGGGATCGCGGTCGATCGCGATCAGCCGCCCCCGGCCCATGAGCTCCGCCGCGAGGACGCTCGCGTGCCCGCCGGCGCCGAACGTGGCGTCGACGACGGTATCGCCGGGCCGCACGGCCGCCAGGCGTTGCACCTCCTCGGCGAGGACGGGAACGTGGTCAGTCGCGCTTCTGTGCAAGGCGTTCGGCAACATGCTCGGCACTCCCTTCGACCTCGGTCATCTCCGCCCGCCAGGCGGCCCGGTCCCAGATCTCGAGATGGTCGTTGACTCCGGCCACGACGACCTCGCGCTTCAGCCCCGCATGCTTCAGCAGCGGCGCCGGCACCATCAGGCGCCCCTGCTTGTCGAGCTCCGCCTCTGAGGCGGCGGCGAAGAGGAAGCGCTGAATGCGGCGGTCGTCCAGGCGCAGCGGGTCGAGCTCGGCGAGCCGCGACTCCAGAAACCGGCCCCAGTCCTTCCGGGGGTAGGCGTAGAGGCAGCGGTCGACCCAGCGCGTGAGTACGACGCCGCCCGCGAAGGACTGACGGAACTTGGCCGGAAGAGTGAGGCGGTTCTTCTCATCGAGTATGTGGTCGTATTCGCCGAGTAGCATCTCCCACTTCGGACCACTCTAAACCACAATCCCCCACCGCGCAACCCCCGCGACCCACGGGGTTGCGCCTTCGGCGCATGGGCGATCCTCCGGCCGAGCCGCGCCGACAGTCCAACCTAACCCGCCCTCGCCGCCGTCCGCGCCCCCGAGGCGCCTGATCCGGACGCGTCCGTGGACGAATCGTCACACCTTCGGCACAAACGCCATGGCCCGAAGGGCACATCCCGAGGGTCAGACCCTGGTGGTCGAGAGACGCCGTCGCGCGCCCCGGAGCGGACGGGCCCGACCTGCCTACAGGCCGATCAGGCCGCCGTAGGCGCCCCGGCCGGTCACGGCCGCAGCGCCGCAGCGGGCCGCGAACGCGACTGCCTCGGCGCTGTCGCGGCCCTCGGCGAGCGCGAAGGTGAGGCCGGCCGCGAAAGCGTCCCCGCAGCCGTAGGCGTCGCTTCGCGGGCCCGGCGGCTCGGCAGCCTCGTAGGGGCCGCCCGGCTGGGCCCAGCCCCCGAGTGCGCCCGCGGTCGTGACGACGAGCTTCGGCGCCGGGTCGAGGTCGCCCGGGACGTACCGCTCGGCATCGTCACGGCCGCTGCCGACGAGGGCGTCGAGCGCCACGCTCTCCCGTCGCAGCGTCTCCAGCCCGCGCGCCGCGGCAACGAGCACGCGGGCGCGGCGGGCGATCCGGAGCGCGACTGGCCCGCCACTGACGAAGTAGACGCCGTCGCACGTCTCGAGCTCCTCCCAGGGCATGCTCCCCTCGGCCGGCCCTCGTGGCGCCAGCTTCGGGCCGAGCAGGGTGATCGTCCGCTCCGCGCTCGCGTCCACGAACGTGAACGCGCGTCGCTGCGTGCCCGGGCGCACGTCGGCGTGCACGGTCACCCCCTGCCGCTCGAGCTGCTCGCGCGCCTTCGTCCCTAGCTCGTCGTCTCCGAGGACGGTGAAGAACGACGCGCCGCCGGCGAGGCGCGCCAGCTGCGCGGCCGCGACGGCTCCACCGCCGCCGGCCTCCGCCCAGGTCTCGGTGGCCTGAACGATCTCGCCGGGGGCGGGCACGCGCTCGACGCGGGCGAACTCGACCCACTCGACGTGGCCGACGACGGCCAGCTTCACGCGAGCAGTCTCACAAGTTCGGCGCCCTGCGCGTTAGAGGAGATGATGGAGCCCGTGCAGGCACAGGTGCCGCCGTTCGAGCGGTTCTACGCGGACCAGCGGGACGACGTGTTCCGCCACCTGACGCGCCTCCTCCCTCGGCAGGACGCCGAGGACGCCTACCAGGAGACGTTCCTGCGGGCGCTCCGGAGCTACGCGTCGCTGGAGCACGGGCGCTTCCTGCGGGCGTGGGCACTGACGATCGCCACGCGGGTCGCGCTCGACATGCTGCGGCGACGCCGGCCCGCCGGCACCGCTCCCGAGCAGGTCACGCGGGACGAGCGGCCGGCCTATGCCGCACTGGAGCATCTGGCCGGAGAGCTGCCGCCGAAAGAGCGCGCCGCCGTCGTCCTGCGCTACGGCTACGACCTCGACTACTCGGACATCGGCGCGGCCCTCGGCTCGAACGAGCAGGCCGCTCGGCAGGCCGCGTCCTCCGGCGTCCGCCGGCTCAGACGACGAAGGGAGACCAGATGACCGTCACCGACGAGCTCGACCGCCGCTTCCGCGACGCGGCCGCCGCCGACCCTGCCCTCGACGTCGCCTACGACGTCGCCGACTCGCCGATCGGGCCTCTCCTCGTCGCCGCGACGCGGCGGGGCCTGTGCCGGGTCGCCTTCGATCCGGAGCCGGACGCCGAGGCGGAGCGTCTCGCACGCGCCTTCGGCACCAGGGTGCTGCGGGCGCCACGCCGGCTCGATCCCGCCCGCCGCCAGCTCGACGAGTACTTCGCTGGGACGCGTCGCACCTTCGAGCTCGAATCGGATCTGAGCCGGCTCGCGCCCTTCCAGCAGAGCGTCCTGCTCGAGCTGGCCCGCATCCCCTGGGGCGAGACGACCAGCTACGGGCGCCTGGCCGACCGGATCGGCAAGCCGCGCGCCGCCCGGGCCGTCGGCGGCGCCCTGAACCGGAACCCGGTGCCGATCGTCCTCCCGTGCCATCGCGTGCTCGGCGCCGGCGGCAGCCTCGTGGGCTACGGCGGCGGGCTCCACCGCAAGCGCGCCCTGCTGCAGTTGGAAGAGGTTGACGTCAGCGAGAGGTAAGCCTACAACTTACCGTAAGTTATGACTTACGCACAGGCGCTCCGTGCCCTCGGAGACCCAACCCGCCGGGCGATCCTCGAGCGATTGAAGCAGGGGCCCGCGGCCGTGGGCGAGCTCGCGCGCGGGCTGCCGGTCAGTCGGCCGGCCGTCTCGCAGCACCTCCGCGTCCTGAAAGCAGCGGGTCTCGTGAGCGAGCGGAGGAACGGCACGCGGCATCTGTACAGCGTCGACCCGGAGGGCCTGGCCGACCTGCGCGAGTGGTTGGAGGGGTTCTGGGACGAGGCCCTCGCCGGCTTCAAGGCGGCGGCCGAGAGCGAAGGGAGCACGCGATGAACATGCAGGCGACACTGGAGCCCGTCACCCGCACGATCGAGGTGGACTGCTCGGTCGAGCACGCGTTCACGGTCTTCACCGATCGGATCTCCAGCTGGTGGCCGCTCGCGCGACATTCGATCGGCGGCGAGCGGGCCGAGAGCATCCGCATCGAGCCGCACGAGGGCGGCCGTCTGGTCGAGGCGATCAGGGGCGGCGAGGAGTGCGTCTGGGGCGAGGTCACCGCCTGGAACCCGCCGCAGCGGCTGGCGTTCACCTGGCGAGTGGGAGCCCACGCCTCGAACCCCACGGAGATCGAGGTTCGCTTCCGGGATGAGGGCGGCCGCACGCGCGTCGAGCTCGAGCATCGCGGCTGGGAGCGGCTCCGCGACCGCGCAGCAGCGTCGCGGGCGTCCTATGTCGACGGCTGGGCGTTCGTGCTCGCGGAGTTCGAGCGCGCCGTACGCGGGTGTGGTCTCTACCCGGATGCGCTCGTGCGGTCAGCTCAGACGGAGCACGGGCAGGCCCGCGCTCCTGAGGTCGGCGTCGCAAGCGAGCCTAGGCCGGCAGCATCAGCCGGTACCCGATGCGTCACTCGTTGATCACGTAGGGTGTCTGACTCCGCGCCGCGAGCTTGCGGCGCAGGCGCGAGGCGTGCGAGTCGACCGTCCGGGTCCGGCAGAGCGACCGGTAGCCCCACACCTCGCGCAGCAGCTCCTCCTTCGTGAACACGCGGGTCGGCGCGGTCGCGAGCTTGGCGAGGAGCTCGAACTCCTTGCCGGCGAGGACGAGCCGCTCGCCCCCCACCTTCACGCTCCGGGCACCGCGGTCGATCGCGATCTCCCCCGCGACGAGGAGCTCCGAGGCGGCCGGGTGCCGCCGCCGGAGCACGGCCCGGATGCGGGCCAGGAGCTCGTCGTAGACGAAGGGCCGCCCGAGGAAGTCGTCGCAGCCGCGGTCGAAGGCGCGGACGCGGTCAACCGCGTCGGACTCGGTCTCGCCGAGGACGATCACCGGGATCTCGCGATCCCAGGACCGGCCCGGCTCGCCCTCGCGCAGCCGCCGGCAGACGTCGAGCGCGGAGGCGTCCTCCAGCCCGGCGCCGAGCAGGACGAGCGCCGGCCGAGCGCGCTCGGCCAGCTCGAGTGCCTCCCCCGCGGCGGTCGCGCCGACCACCTGGAAGCCGTCGCTGGTCAGGTGCCGCTCGAGAAAGACGCGCGTCTCCTGCTCGGGCTCGGCCAGGAGGACGGCGTGCATGCCCACGAAGCTAGCACCGCCCTCGCGGGGCGCATAGATGTCCTTTCGCGCGACTTTGCCACGAACGTTCGACAGCCGCCCGGAACGGACGGGGGCGACTCGGGCGGTCCGAGGGGTCGATGCGCTGACTCCGTCAGGCGCGGGCCTACAGCCGGCCCGAGCGGACGACGGCCCAGAGGAGCCAGATCCCGAGGACTCCCGAGACGGCGAAGCCGGCCACGGAGACGATGTGCACCCCGAGGAAGCGTGGCCCCCCCTCGGCGAAGATCCCGATCAGGCTCGACCCGATCAGGCCGCCCGAGACGACCAGCGCCATCACGAGCCGGTTGAACGCGATCGTCAGGCGGCGCGTGAAGTCGTCCAGGCCCTTGTGCACGAAGCCGACCTCGATCTGTCCGTCGCGCAGCGCGTCGAGGACGTCGTGCACCTGGTGGGGCGTGTCGGCCGCGACCTGCGCGAGCTTCCGGGACTCGCGCGATGCCCGCGCGAGGATCCGCCTCGGCGTGTACCGCCCGAGCATGAGGCTGCGCGCGTAGGGCTTCGCCACCTCGAACACGTTGAAGTCCGGGTACAGCTCGACGCCGACCGAGCCGAGCGTCGCGATCGACTTGTCGAGCAGGACGAACCGAGTCGGCAGCCGCAGGTTGAGCCTGTAGATGAGCGCGAACCCCTCGCGGATCACCTGCAGCGGGTCGATCTCCGCGAGGCTGGCGCCGTAGTAGCGGTAGTAGAGCTCGCGCAGCTCGCGCCCGAACTCCTCCTCCAGCTCCCTCGGGTAGCGCACGCCCAGCTCGGCGAGGCGGCGGGGGAGGACGTCGACGTTCTCGGAGGCGGCGTCGATGAAGAGGCGGGTCAGCTTCGACATGTCGTCGTCGCTGAGCTTCCCGGCGAGCCCGAAGTCGACCAGTCCGATGCGCTCGGGATGGCCGAGCACCAGGATGTTCGCCGGGTGCGGGTCGCCGTGGAAGAACCCGTGCCGGAAGATCATCGTCATCCAGGTCTCGCTGATCAGGTAGGCGAGCCGGCGCCGCTCCTCGAGCGAGAAGGCGGCCGCGTCCAGGTCGGCGAGCTGGATCCCCTCCAAGAGCTCGAGGGTCAGCACCCGCGTGCGCGTGTAGCTCCAGTAGACCTTGGGCACCCGGACGTGCGGGTGGCCGGCGAAGTTCCGGTGGAACGTCTCCGCGTTCCGGCCCTCGAGCCGGTAGTCCAGCTCGTGCCGGATCGAGCGGGCGAACTCGTCGACGAGGCCCTGCGCGTCGATGAAGTCGAGCGCCCGTACCCGCTCCTTGGCGATCCGCGCCGCCTGGTAGAGGAGCGTCAGGTCGGATTCGATCTGCCGCGGCGCCTCCGGCCGCTGGATCTTGACGGCGACGTGGTGGCCGTTCGGCAGCAGGGCGCGGTGCACCTGGCCGATCGAGGCGGCCGCGATCGGAACCTCGTCGAACTCGACGAAGAGCCGCTCGATCGGCAGCTCGAGCTCCTCCTGCACCACGCGCTCGACGTCCTCGTAGAGGAACGGCTTGACGTCGTCCTGGAGCCCGCGCAGCTCGCTGATGATGTCCGGCGGGAGCACGTCGGGCCGCATCGAGAGCAGCTGCCCGAACTTGACGAACGTCGGGCCGAGGTCCTCGAGCAGCTCACGCAGGTGCCTGCCGCGCTCGGAGGGGACGTCCTCGAGCACCAGCGCCGCGTCGTGGCCGGGCACGAGGTCGGTCAGGCGGTGCCGGGCGAAGAAGTAGCCGAAGCCGTGCCGGACCGACGCCTGCGCGATCTCGGCGATCCGCCCCAGGCTCCTGGTCGCGGGCTCGGCCATGCCTCAGTGTTGCACGGCGGCGCCGGGATTCCTGGGCGGCTGGAAGCTCTCCAGCCTCGCCGGCTGTTCAGACCGAATCTAGCCCGGCGGCGGCAGCGGCGGCGGGACGCCCTCGACGAGCCGGAGCCGGTGCTCGAGCTGGGCGACCCGGAGCTCCAGCTCGTCGAACTCGCGCCGCGGCACGAGCCCGAGCTCGCGGAACATGCCCTCGAGGCCGGCGCCCGCACGCTCGCCGAAGCGCACCGCCTCGCCGCGCCAGCGTGTCGCTGCCTCCTGCACGACGACCCGGGCCTCGTCGCGCGTGATGTCGCCGCGGCCGGCGAGGCGGTCGGCTAGGTCATCGATGCGGTCGGCGGTCAGTACGACCGCGCCGAGAGCCGACAGCGCCAGCCGCTCGAGCGACTCCCGGACGCCGCTAGCGGGCTCGTCCATGCGGACGTGTCCGGCGGCGCTGGCGCCGGCGCTCTCGCTTGGCCGCCGAGGCGGCGCCGGCCGGCTGCGGGGTCAGGTCGGTCAGCGTCGGCGCCGGTTCGGCGGCGGCGGCCTCCGTCGCCTGCTCGAGCGCGAGCGTCCCGGGGTCGAGCGCCGGGCCGCCCCGCGGGCGAAGCGGCCGCCGCTTGGCCGGCGTCCCTCCATCCTCCATGCCGGGCTCGTCCTGGCCGATCCGCTTGGCGTACTCCGGTTCGCGCTCCTTCGACATCGTCAGGAGCGGCGCGGCGATGAAGATCGACGAGTAGGCTCCGGCGCCGATCCCGACGAGCAGGGCGAAGGCGAAGTCCTTCAATGTCTCGCCCCCGAAGATCAGCAGGCTCGTCACCGGCAGCAGCGTGATGAAGGTCGTCGCCAGGGAGCGGCGGATCGTCTCCCAGAGCGAGACGTTCGCGATCGTGGCGAAGGCCGAGCTCCGCATCAGGGGCACGTTCTCGCGGATGCGGTCGAAGATGATGATCGTGTCGTAGATCGAGTAGCCGAGGACGGTCAGGATCGCCGCCACGGTCGCGGTCGACACCTCCCTCGCCGTCAGCGAGTAGATCCCGACGGTGATCAGGATGTCGTGGATCAGCGCCACGATCACCGGCATCGCGTACTTGAAGTCGAACCGGATCGCGATGTAGAGCACGATCAGGAGCAGCGAGACGAAGATCGAGAGGATCGCCGCGCGGGCGATCTGGCGCCCGAAGCTCGAGGAGACGTTCTTGACCGCGAAGGAGATGTTCTCGCCGAAGCGCTCCTTCAGGCCGGCCGAGAGCCTGTCCAAGTCGGCCGTCTCCAGCGCGTCGGTCCGGATCTGGAAGCTCCTGTACTTGCCGGCGATCTCCGCGCCGCGTCCCTGGATCACCGCCCCGGCCTGCCCGATCGCCTTCGCCTCGTTCCGGACGACGTCGAGCCCGACCGGCTGCTGCGTCTTGAACGTGATCTGCGTCCCGCCCCTGAAGTCGATCCCGAAGTTGAGCCCCCGTGCGCCCAGCGAGACGGCGCCGATCGCCAGAACGACGCCGGAGATCGCGAACCACGTGTAGCGCCGGCGCATGAAGTCGATCTGCAGCCACTTCGCGCTCTGCTGGCCCTCCGCGCCCATGAACCGGGGGTTGTCGAACCAGCGGAAGCCGGCGAGCAGGCCGAGCATGGCGCGGGTCGCCGCGACGGCCGTGACCACCGAGATGACGACGCCGACGAGGAGCATCAGGGCGAACCCCTTGACGCTGGCGGTCGCCACGGCGAAGAGCACGAGCGCCGTGATGCAGGTGACGACGTTCGCGTCCATGATCGTGTGGAAGCCCTTCGCGTACCCGGCCGAGATCGCCGCGCGCACGGACTTCCCGGCGCGCACCTCTTCCTTGATCCGCTCGAAGATGACCACGTTCGCGTCCGCGGCGACCCCGATCGTCAGGATCAGGCCCGCGAAGCCGGGCAGCGTGACGGTCACGTTCAGGATCAGGATCGCCGCGTACAGGAAGGCGGCGTAGATCCCGAGGCCGATCACCGCGATCAGACCCAGGAAGCGGTACAGCGCGAGCAGGAAGATCGCGACGATCAGGAAGCCGATCAGGGCCGCGCGCTTCGCCTCCTCGAGCGAGTCCTTGCCGAGCGTGGCGGACACGTCCGTGCGCTCGATCTGGATGAAATTGACCGGCAGCGCGCCCGTCTGGAGCACGATCGCCAGCCGCTTGGCCTCGTCGAGGGAGCGGATGCCGGTGATCTGCGCGCCGTTGACGGGGTCGATCCCGTCCGGGTAATCCTCGAAGTCGATCGTCGGGAACGACTTGATGTCCTTGTCGAGGACGATCGCGAAGCTCTGGAGCACCTTCTCGCCGCTGATGCCGGACAGCAGGCGCCCGCGCTGCGCCTCTTGCCTCGTGATCTCGTGGAACTTCCTGCCGCCCTCCTTGTCGAACTGCATCAGGACGATCGGATCGCTCGTGTTCGGGTCGAAGTCCTGACGGGTGCCGGAGAGCTTCAGGTCCTCGCCGGTCATCTGCGGGATCGGCTTCTCCTCGTTCTCCAGGTCGTACTTGAAGAGGTAGTAGTAGACGCGCGTGGGCGGGTCCTCGTTCACGCCGGGGCAGACGGCCGCGGCCTTGCCGCAGGTGACCACGGTGGTCTTCTCCGGTAGGGCGAAGACCTGGGCCTGCCTTGCGCGCGCCTTGCCCTCCGCATACGGCGCGCCCGGGCCCTTGAGCAGGTCGGCCCGGGTCTCCTTCGGCCCGACCACGAGCTGCTTCGTCGGCTTGTCGAACAGGTAGAAGACCGTCGGCTTGCCCCGTTTCGCCTGCGACTGCACCGAGCTCAGGAGCTCGTGGAGCTGCACGGCCGGGCGGGGCTGGTTGTTCACGATCGAGGGCCCGAAGAGGCTGGTCTCCAGGTCGAACAGCTCGAGCTGGGCCGTCTGGCCGATCAGCTCCGAGGCTTCCTTCGTGTCCGTCACGCCGGGCAGCTGGATCACGATCTGATCCTCGCCCTGCTTGCGGATCTCCGGCTCGGCGACGCCCGTCTTGTCGACGCGCTCGCGCATGATCGAGATCGAGCGGTCGAGGTCCGAGGGCTTGAGGTCGTAGCCCTTCGGCGGCTGCGCCTTGAGCACGACCTCGAGACCGCCCTGCAGGTCGAGCCCGAGCCTCGCCTCCTTCTGCCAGATCAGCGCCGCCGACCCGGCGAGCGCGGCGAGGATCAGCGCGACGAGGATCAGGTGGGGTCGGCGGCTCTGCACGGGAACGGCCGATCCAGCTTAGCGAGGGCTCGCTTCGACCGGCTCGTCCTCCACGGCGTCCTCGACCTCGGCCTCGCCGGGCTCCTCCACCTCGTCGTCGGGGACGAGGGCCGCGACGGCGCGCCGTGCGAGCAGCACGTTCGTGCCCGGCGCGATCTCGACCGTGAGGCGGTCGTCGTCGACGCTCTGGACGGTGCCGTAGAGCCCGCCGGCGGTGATGATCTCGGCGCCGGGTGCCAGCTGCTCGAGCATCGCCGCCTGCTCGGCCTGCCGCCGGCGCGCCGGGCGGATCGCGAAGAGCCAGAGGAACGCGAAGCCGAGCACCATGAGGATCAGTAGTTCCATGCAGTCTCCGTGGCGGACGCCAGGCGAGCGAGCGCCTCCGCCGTGAAGGATGCCAGTTTCCCCTGCTCGATCGCGGCCCGGGCGCCGGCGGTCAACTCGAGCAGGAAGCTGAGGTTGTGCAGGCCGAGCAGCCGCAGGCCGAGCAGCTCCTGCTGGTTGACGAGGTGCCGCAGGTACGCGCGGGAGAAGCGGGTGCACGCCGGGCAGCCGCACCCCTCGTCGAGCGGGCGCGGGTCGCGGGCGAAGCGGGCGTTGCGGAGGTTGAGGCGGCCGGACCAGGTGAGCGCGCTGCCGGTCCGCCCGAGGCGAGTCGGCAGCACGCAGTCGAACATGTCGATGCCGCGTGCGATCACCTCGAGGATCCCCTCCGGGTCGCCGATCCCCATGAAGTAACGGGGCCGGTCGGCGGGGAGGAGCGGCGCCGACCAGCCGGTCGCCTCGAACATCTCCGCCCGGGATTCCCCGATCGCGAGGCCGCCGAGCGCGTAGCCGTCGAAGCCGAGCTCGACGACCTCCTCGATCGACCGCCGCCGCAGGTCCGGATCGGTCGCGCCCTGCGCGATCCCGAAGAGGAGCTGGCCCGACGGCCGCGGCGCCGCACGCTGCCGGAGAGCCCAGAGCGTCGTCCTGCGCACGGCCTGCTCGAGCTCGGCGCGCGGAACGCCGACGGGCGGGCAGATGTCGAGGCACATGGCGACGTCGGAGCCGAGCGCGGCCTGGATCCCGGCCGCCAGCTCCGGCGTCAGCCGCGCCGGCGCGCCGTCGTAGACCGAGGCGAAGGTGACGCCGTCGTCGTCGACGGCGAGCAGCGTGTCCCGCAGCGAGAAGACCTGGAAGCCGCCCGAGTCGGTGAGGATCGGGCCGTCCCAGCC
Source organism: Gaiellaceae bacterium (assembly GCA_046262415.1). GTDB lineage: Bacteria > Actinomycetota > Thermoleophilia > Gaiellales > Gaiellaceae > JACDAS01. The sequence goes on from JBHEMU010000088.1 coordinate 21,695, forward strand.
CATGAAGGCATGGAGCCCGCCGAGCTCGGCGACGACCTCCTCTCCCGGGCGGAAGTGCAGGTGGTAGGTGTTGCCGAGGACGATGTGCGCCCCGAGGGCGCGCAATTCGTCCGGGTGGATCCCCTTGACGGTGCCCTTGGTGCCGACGGGCATGAAGGCGGGCGTCGGCACGTCGCCGTGCGCGGTCGTCAGGACGCCGGCCCGGGCCGCCCCGTCCGTCGCGGTGACGGCGAAGCTCACAGGATCAGCATCGCGTCGCCGAAGGAGTAGAAGCGGTACCGCTCCGCGATCGCCAGCCGGTAGAGCTCGCGCGTCTCCTCCACGCCGGCGAAGGCCATCACGAGCGCCAGGAGCGTCGAGCGCGGCAGGTGGAAGTTCGTCAGCAGCGAGTCGACGCGGCGGAACTCGAAGCCCGGCGTCACGAACAGCTCCGTGCGTCCGGAGAGCGGCGCGCCACGCGCGAGCGACTCGAGCACGCGGACCGTCGTCGTGCCGACTGCCAGCACCCTCCCGGCAGATCGGATTCGCTCCCACGCGGCGGGCTCTACCTCGTAGCGCTCGCCGTGCAGACGGTGCTCGGCGAGGTCCTCGACCGTGAGGGGCCGGAACGTGTCCAGTCCGACGTGCAGCGTCACGCGCTCGACCTCGAGCCGGTCGAGCAGCTCGGGCGTGAAGTGCAGGCCGGCGGTGGGCGCGGCGGCGGACCCCTCCTGCGCCGCGTACACCGTCTGGTAGCGCGACGGGTCTCCGGAGCGTTCGGTGATGTACGGCGGCAGCGGGGCCTCGCCCTCCGGCTCGCCGGTGAGGCGCAGCCGCCACCGGCCCTCACCGAGGTGCTCCAAGAGCTCGACGGGCCCGAGCCGCTGGCCGGGGCGCAGTCGCGAGGTCGGCCGCGCGAGCCCCTCCCACTTTCCGTCGGCGCCGGAGCGCTCGAGCAGCAGCACCTCGGCCGCCCCTCCGCCCGGCCGGGTCAGGCGGAGGCGGGCCGCCAGCACGCGCGTGTCGTTGACGACGACGAGCTCCTCCGGGGCGACCTCCGCCGGCAGCTCCCAGAAGGGCCGGTGCCGGACGGCGCCGCCGGCCCGGTCGTACACGAGCAGGCGTGAGCCCTCCCGCCGCGAAGCCGGCTGCTGGGCGATCAGCTCGGGCGGCAGGTCGTAGTCGAGCTCCGAGACCTTCACATCCGACGCGAACGCTAGCCTCCCACGCCATGGACGGCGCTGCGATCGAGCGGGCGATGCGGCGGCTCGCGCAATCCAGCGACGAGCCCTACGACCCCGCGGCTTCGGACGCCGCGCTGGAGCGGGCGCACCGCCGGCTGGAGGAGCTCGCGGAGACCGCGGCGCAGCTCGAGGCGACGCTGCCCGACCGGGTCGGCAACGCGGTCCGGGAGGGAATCCGCGCCGAGTCCCTGCCGCTCGGCAGGCAGCTCGCGGAGACACGCGGCCTCGCCGGCCAGACGATCCGGCGCCTGGAGCGGATCGAAGGCACGCTGCTTACCGAGCGCCACGCCCGGGTCGACGACCTCGCCCTGCTCGTCGAGCTGATCACCTCCGGCTGGCAGAGCGTCGACCGCCGCCTCGCCCGGATCGAGGACGCGCTCACGCGCCGCGACGATGCGGTCGTCTACCGCATGGACGAGCGGCGGGGCGAAGCCGGCTCGATGTGACGTGCCGCCGGCGCCGGCGGCGCTTAGGAGCGTGAGCCTCTACCCGGATGCGATCGTGCGGTCGGCTCAGACGGAGCACGGGCAAGCCCGCGCTCCTGAGGTCGGCGTCGCAAGCGACGCCTACGCGGACGGGTTGCGGCGGCGGTACAGCACCGATTCCTCGCCGTCTGCCACGAACCCCGCTCGTAGGCGAACGCGAGCTTCTCCAGCACTCGCCGTGAGGGCACGTTGTCCGCCCGCGTGAAGCCGACGAGCGCCCGGAGGCCGAGTTCGGAGAACGCGTGGCGGACGACTCCCGTGCCCATCTCGGTCGCGTATCCCTGCGACCACGCCTCCGAGCGGGCGATGTAGCCGAGCTCCACTTCGGCGCGTCCGGCGAGCGCCCAGCGATGGATGCCGCAGCGGCCGACGAACTCGCCGGCGGGATCGCGGAACATCCAGATGCCGAACCCATGCTCACGCCAGTGCTCGAGCTTCCGAACGAGGAACGCCCGCGTCTCGGCGGCACTGGCGGGGCCGGCGCCGAACGCTGCGAGGACGCGGTCGTCGCGGTGCAGGGCGTGGAGGTCGTCGAAGTCGGTCTCCGCCAGCGGGAGCCCGCGCAGCCGAGGCGTGACGATCACGTCCGCGGAGCAGGCAGCACGTAGAGCCACCCTTCCTGCCACTCGAAGGGCGCGTCGACGAGGTCCTCCAGCGCCGCACCGGCCAGGAGGTGCTCGAGGGCCCAGCGCGTGGCCGAATGCCCGATCACCAGAACTCGCCTGCCGTCGTACGCCGGCCACAGGTCGTCGAGGAAGTCGCGGACGCGCTCGGCCGCCTGCCGGTAGCTCTCTCCGCCTGGGAAGGGCTCGTCGGTCCGCTGCGAACGCTGGGCGGCGACCAGCGCGACGGGCATCCCGTTCAGCGGGCCATAGTCGCACTCGCGCAGCCGCGGATCCTGGTGGATCGGGATGCCCGACCCCGCGAACGCGATCTCGGCGGTCTCCACCGCCCGGCGCAGGTCCGAGGTGAAGACGGCGGCGATGCCGTCGCCGCGCCGGCGCTCGCCGAGCTTCGCGGCAAGGCTCCTGCCCTCCTCCGACAGCCGGCCCGGCAGCCAGCCCGTGGCGATCCCCGCCTCGTTGTCCGTGCTGATCGAGTGGGTCTCGAAGACGATCTCGACGCTCACGGGCTCGCCTCGACTCAGGTGAGCGCGAGGATCAACCCCGACAGGCACGCCCACGCGGCGACCGTGGCGATGATCGGCAGATCGGAGAGCAGCACGTTCTCCGGCTCCTCGCCCAGGTCGCGCCGGTGGATCAGGAGCAGGTAGCGGACGATGCCGTAGGCGACGAAGGGAACCGTCGCGATCATCGTCTTCGAGTGTGCGCTGAGCGTGTAGAGCGAGTATGCGACCACCGTCGAGGCGGCCACGACGGCGACGAGCCGGTCGACGAGGGCGAGCGAGTACCCGGCGAGAACGGGGCGTCCCGGGGTCGAGTCCGCGCCGACGAGGACGAGCTCGGCCCGTCGCTTGGCCAGGCCGAGGAAGAGCGCGAGCAACGCCGTGCAGACGAGAAGCCACGAGGAGATCGGCACGTCCACCGCCACGGCTCCCGCGGCGGCGCGAATCACGAACAGTACCCCGATCGCGATCACGTCGATCAGGACGACGTGCTTGAGCCGGACCGAGTAGACGGCCTGCAGCGCGAGAAACCCCGCCATCAGGGCGAGCGACCACGGTCCCAGCGCGGCGGCCAGACCGAGCGCCGCCGCCGCCAGACCTGCCGCGAGCCCGAGCGCCGGCACACGCGCAAGCTCTCCACTCGCCACAGGCCTCCGGCACTTGACCGGGTGCAGACGGTCGCTCTCGGAGTCGAGGAGGTCGTTGGCGAGGTAGGCGGCGCTCGAGGCGGAGCAATAGGCGGCGAAGGCGACTGCCGCTTCGAGCCAGCGCGTCGCGTCGCCGAGCTTCGCCGCGAACAGGAGTCCGGCGAAGACGAGCAGGTTCTTCGACCACTGGCGGGGCCGGAGGGACGCGAAGGCAGCGCGGGCGGGCGATCGCGCGACGGCGAGGCCGCCGAGAGCGGGCGGGCCCTGGGCGACGTGCTCCGCGAGTGCCACGCGGGGATGGTAGATGGGCGCCTCGCTCAGGGCTCGACGTTCGGCAGCACCAGCTCGAAGCGGCTGCCGTTCCCGAGCTCGCTGTCGAGCACGATCCGGCCGCCGAGCGCCACCGCGAGCTCACGGGCGACAGCCAGTCCGAGGCCGGTGCCGGTCCTGCCGTCCTTCGACCAGAAGGGCCGGAAGATCCGCTCCCGGTCCTCGGGACCGATCCCCGGCCCCGTGTCGTCGACGGCGACGGTGACGGCGCCGTTCTGCGCCGAAAGGGACAGGTCGACCCTGCCCCCGTCGGGAGTCCACCGGAACGCGTTCGAGAGCAGGTTGGAGACGATCTGCAGGACGCGATCCCCGTCCGAGACGATCACCGGTCTCGCGGCGACCTCGCGCCGGTAGTCGATTCCGCGGCGGCGAGCCTCCTCTGCGAAGGAGGTGTACACCTGGTCGAGCAGGCGCTCCATGTCGACCTCCTCGCGCATCACGGTGAACCGATGCGCGTCCAGCTTCGCCAGGTCGAGCACGTCGCCGACGAGACGAGCGAGCCGGCTCGACTCCGCCGCGATCACCTCGAGCGAGGCTGCGCGGGCCTGCGGATCGTCCGCGAGCCCCTCGCGGAGCGCCTCGACGTGGCCCTGGATCGCGGTCAGCGGCGTCCGCAGCTCGTGCGACACCGTCATCAGGAAGTTGCGCTCGAGGCGCTCCGCCTCGGCGAGGCGCGTCGCCATCTGCCCGAAGCGCTCGGCCAGGTGGCCGATCTCGCCGCCCCCCCGAACCTCGGGCACGGCGACGTCGTAGTTGCCCCGCGAGATCTCCTCGGTGGCCCGCGAGAGCCCCAGCACGGGCTTCGTGATCCGTCGCGAAAGGTAGACGGCGAGCCCGCCCGCGACCGCGATCCCCCCCGCGAAGGAGACGCCGAGCAGCTTCAGGAGCGTCAGCCACGCGTCGCGGAGCTCGGTCTTCGGGGTCGCCACGATCAGCGCGCCGAACACGGGGCCTGTCCCGTCCAGGAAGAGCGGGTTGCCGACCGCGAGAAAGGTGCGG
>JBHEMU010000089.1:0-7013 GCA_046262415.1 Gaiellaceae bacterium
TCACTGGGCGCGATCGGGATCACGGCCCTCGCCGGCACGATCGCCTACGGGGCGCTGGGGGAGCTGGAGCCCGGCGCTGCGGCGATCGTCGGCCTGCCCGCCGCCCTGGGCGCCGTCGCCGGGACCGCCCTCCAGCAGCGCGTCGCGTCGCGCACGCTGTCGCTCGGCTTCGCGGCGCTCCTCGCGGCGATCGGCGTCTGGCTGCTGATTTAGTGCCCCGCCCAGCAACGCCCGCCGGCTTCTGGCCCGCGATCACGCGGCGCCATGCGTCGTCCTCGGTCGCCCCCGTACCTGAAGGTACGCGGGCTCCCCGCGTCCTAGCCTGCCTTGGTGCTCGCGACCCAGAAGCGCGGCAACGTCACTGGACGGGGCACTAGTAGATGTGGAGCCTCGTTCTCGCCGGCCTCCTCGGCCTCGCCGCAGGCGTCCTCGCGGGGCTGTTCGGAGTCGGCGGCGGCATCCTGTTCGTGCCGACGCTCGCGCTCGTGCTGGGGCTGACGCAGATCCATGCCGAGGCGACCTCGCTGCTCGCGATCCTCCCCACCGTGGCGGCCGGGGCCCTGCGGCAGCATCGCTACGGGAACGTCCGCTGGCGGCCGGCACTCGTCCTCGGCCTCGGCTCGGTGGCCGGCGTCGCCGGGGGAGTCGCCCTCGCCGAGTCGCTGTCCGACGACACGCTGCGGCGCCTGTTCGGCCTCCTCGTGCTGGTCGTCGCGGCGCAGGTCGCCTGGCGCGCCCGGGCCTAGAAACAGGCGGCCCACCTTCCTATGCTTCGCGGGTGCCCGATCCTGAGCTGTGGATCCCGCTCGTCGACGAGCCGATCGGCGCGCTGGTCGCCGGAATCGAGGAGAGCGACCCCGAGCTCACCCGGCTTGTCTCGACCCCGAGGCGGCTGCTCGCGTTCCGGACCTTCGCCTACGTGCGCGTCGGGATCCTGCTCGGACGGATGCTGATGGAGCAGGGGGTGGGCGCCCACGACGAGAGCGAGACCTGGGTGGACGTCCTGCTGCGCGATCCGGTCCACCGGGACCGGATCGAGAGCGAGATCAGAGCCGTCGCCCGGGAGGTGGCGGCCGACGAGCGATTGGACGGGGACACGGGGCACGACGACGGGGCCCGCGAGCGATTCAGGGTGCTGGCCCGCAAGCTGGAGCGCTGACCGCAAGGCCGATCGAACGTGCTAATAATGGCGTGCAGCTCCAAGAGCGTGCGGTGTCGGAAGAACTCGCCCGCTTGGAATCGACGGAGGGGGCGGCCATGCTGAGAGCGTCTGTTCGGACTCGCCGGTCGCGCCGTCGGCGCCTCGGCCTCGTTGTTAGCGGCTGCCTGCTCGCCGGTCTCGTTGCCGGCATCGCCGGGGCGGCCGATCCGACCTTCACTCCGGCACCCGGCTCGCCCATCGATACGTACGCCGGTCCGTGGACAGTGCTTGCGGCGGATCTGGACCGAGACGGCAACCCTGACCTTGCCTATACGGCTGACTACAGGGTCGGCTCGTCCCAGCCCTACGCCGGCGTCCTGCTCGGAGACGGCTCGGGAGGCTTCAGCCCGGGACCTGGCACGCCCGCCCCCATCGACGGCTTCGCCCCCGGCCTGGTGAGCGGCGACTGGAACCGTGACGGCAAGCCCGACCTCGCCAGCGCGAGCATCAGATCGGACACTGTCACGGTCCTGCTCGGCGACGGTCTGGGTGGCTTCGGAGCCGCGCCGGGGTCGCCGATCGGGGTAGGCAGCTTCCCGAACTCGCTGGTCGCCGCCGATCTCAGCCGCGACGGCCGTCTCGACCTCGTAGCCAGCAACGGTGGTGACGGCAACATCACGATCCTGCTCGGAGACGGCACCGGCCGGTTCAAGGAGGCCGAGGGCTCGCCGGTCCACGTCGCCGGGTGGGCGGCATCTTCGGTCGCGGTCGACCTGAACCACGACGGCAGGCTGGATCTCGCGATCAGCGGGAGTGACTACGTCACGGTCCTGCTCGGGGATGGCCTGGGAGGCTTCAGCGAAGCCGCCGGGTCACCGATCCACGTCGGGCATGTATCCAGGGAACTCGCCGCGGCAGACTTGAATCTCGACGGCCTCCCCGACCTCGCCGTCCTCCGACCGGCCCCGATGGCGCACTACGGCGACCTCAGGATTCTGCTCGGAGACGGCACCGGCCGCTTCGACAAGACGGCCATACCCCCGATCCCTGCGGGCGACTCGCCGAACGCGATCGCGGTCGCCGACCTGAACCTCGACGGTGCTCCCGACCTCGCCGTCGCCGACGGCGAGCTGAGCAACGTCATCATCATGCTCGGGGACGGCACAGGCGACTTCAGTCCTAGTGCCGGCTCTCCGTTCGCGGCCGGAGGTCAGCCGTATGGTCTCGTCGCGTCCGACCTGAACCACGACGGCAGGGCCGACCTCGCTCTCGCCAACTACGACTCGGAGAACATCTCGATCCTCCTCAACACGGCCGCGCCGACCGCGGTCAAGCTCGCCGACTTCAGTGCCCGGCCGTTGAGCCGGGGGGTGGAGCTCCGCTGGAGGGCGCAGGGGGCCGGCGTGCTCGGGTTCAACGTCTACCGCTCGGGCGCCAGGCTGAACCGGACGCTGATCCCCGCCCGTGGGACGGCGTACCGCCTGCTCGACCGCGGCGCGCGCGCGGGAACGAGCCACGTCTATCGCCTTCAGGCCGTCCGGCTCGACGGCACGAGGGCCTGGCTCGGGACCGCGACCGCGAAGCGGTAGCGCCCTACTGCGTCACGCACTCGTCGCAGGCGCCTCGCAGGACGACGTCGTGGCCCTCGACCGCGTAGCCGAGGCCGCCGGCGACCGCGTCGATCGCGACCTCGAGCACGTCGTCGCTGAACGCCTCGACCTTACCGCAGCCGTCGCACACGAGGTGGTGATGGTGCTCTCCCGCCGCGAACAGCGGCTCATACCGGGCGCTGCCCTGGCCGATCTGCACGCGGTGGACGAGCTTCTGCTCGGCGAGCAGCTCGAGCGTTCGGTACACGCTCGCGACGCCCACCCGCCGTCCCTGCTCGCGGAGCCGGTCGAGGATCTCCTGCGCGGTCAGGCAGCACGTCTGGCCCCCGAGCAGCTCGACGACCGCCCTCCGAGCGCCTCCCGCGCGGTAGCCCGCCCCGCGCAGGGCCGCCATCGTCTCCTCGGTCCACGCGTCGCTCAACCGCTCGCTCCCAGAGCGCGCCGCAGCCCGGCACTCCCGCTCGCCGCCACGAACGCCCCGGCGGCGACCAGGACGACCGTCCCGCCGGGCGGCAGGTCGCCGTAGTACGAGATCGTCAGACCGGCGAGAACCGACCCGAGACCGATCGCCATCGACAGCCCGAGCGTGGAGCGGATGCTCCAGGCGACCTGCGTGGCCGTGACGACCGGCAGCACCATCAGCGCGGCGACCAGCAGGATGCCGATGATGCGCATCGAGAGCGCCACAGTCACCGCGGCCAGGGCCGCGACGACGACGTTCAGCAGGGCCACGGGCACCCCACGCACGCGTGCGGCCTCCTCGTCCAGCACGACGGCGACGAGAGCCCGGTAGAGCAGCGCGATCGCGACGAGCGCGGCGGCGCCGAGCGCGGCGATCAGCGCGAGATCCCCGTACGAGACGGTGAGGATCGACCCGAACAGGAAGGCGAGGACGTCGACGTTGAACGAGCCCGCGGCCGAGATGATCACGACGCCCGCGGCAATGCCCGTGTAGAACACGAGCGCCAACGCCTGGTCGCCCGCGGCCCGTCTGCCGGCCCGAAGCCACTCGATCAGCATCGCGCCCGCGAGCGAGGCGACGAGCGCCGTCAGCACCGGCGAGATCCCGAGCAGGTAGCCGGCGGCGACCCCCGCGAACGCCACGTGCCCGATGCCGTCCCCGATCAGGCTCATCCGCCGCTGCACGAGGAAGAAGCCGACCGCGGGGGCGAGGACGCCGATGACCGCGCCCGCGGCGAACGCGAGCCGCATGAACTCGGACTCAAGCATGGGCGTGGGACGGGTCGTGCCAGACCTCCGGCAGCGCCGAGGGGGAGCCGTCGAAGACGACGCCGCCACGGATCAGCACCAGGCGCTCGACGAAGCGCTCGACGGCGCCGAACTCGTGGGAGACGTAGAGGATCGTGACGCCGAGCTCGCGGTGGACGCGATCGAGGAACGCGGCGAGCGCGTCCTGGGCCTCCGAGTCGACGCCCGTCGTCGGCTCGTCCAGGACGAGCAGCTCCGGCTCGCCCGCCAGCGCCTTGGCCAGGAGCGCCCGTTGCAGCTGCCCTCCCGAGAGGCGCGCGATCGGCGTCGAGGTCTGCCCGCCGAGGCCGACGCGCTCGATCGCCTCCTCCACGTACCTCCGGTCGGCGGCGCGGAGTGGCCCGAGCAGTCCGGCCCGGCCGAGGCGGCCGGCGGCAACCACCTCGCGCACGGTCGTCGGCGCGGCCAGCTCGAGCCGCGGACGCTGCGGCAGGTAGCCGAGCCGTTCCCGGCGCGAGCAGGCGCGCGCGGGCTCGCCGAAGAGCCGCACCTCGCCGAGGGTCGGACGCTCGAGCCCGAGGGCGAGTCGCAGGAGCGTCGTCTTGCCGCCGCCGTTCGGCCCCGCGATCGCCACGAACTCGCCCGGCCGGACGGCGAGGTCGACCGCGCGGAGCGTCGGCGGGCGGCTGCCGTAGGCGAACGAGACAGCCTCGAACTCGACCGCTAGGCGCATTCCAGACCCCGCCGGAGTGCCGCCAGGTTGGCCCGCATGACCGAGAAGTAGTCGGCGCCGCGCGTGACCTGGTCGTCCGTCAGCCCCTCGAGCGGATCGAGGACGTCCGTCCGCGCGCCGGTCTCGCGCGCCACCGCCCGAGTGAGCCGCGGCGAGGCGAGCGTCTCGACGAAGACCGTCGTCGCCCCCGTGTCGCGGACGCGGGCGACGATGCGCTCGAACTCGCGGGGAGTGGGCTCCGCCTCCGGGGCGAGGCCGCTGATCGCAACCTGCTCGAGCCCGTATCTCGCCGCCAGGTACCCGAAGGCGGCGTGGCTCGTCACGATCGTCCGCCGCCGGCATCGGGCCAGCCCGGCCCGCAGCTCGCGGTCGAGCGCCCGCACGCGCCGAGCCAGGGACTCGCCGCGCCCTCTCGCCCCCAGGGCGACGCCGATGCGCTCGACCAAGCGGGCGTAGAGGGCCGGGTCGAGCCACACGTGCAGGTCGCGCTCGTTCTCGCCGGCGCGCCGCAGCTCGAGTCCTGCGAGCAGGTCGACCTTCGTGCCCCGCGCGCCTTCGAGGGCCTCTTCGAGCGCCGGCTGGAACCCGCGGCCGAGATAGAGGACGACGCGTGCCGAGCGCACTCGCTCGACCTCTCGCGGGGAGAGCTCGGCGTCGTGGGGCTCGACGCCCGGAGGCGTGAGGTCGAGCACGGGCGTCCCCGCCGCCGCCACCTCCCGCGCGGCGAACGCGAGCGGATAGAAGGCGGCCACGACCGCCGCCTGCTCCTCGCCGCCGCCGCAGGCCGCAGCCGTCGCGGCGAGGATGGGAATGAGAATCATTCTCCTTATGACCGCCTGAGAGTACCCGCCGCCGGGCGCGAGCTCGTCAGGATTGCTTCACGGATGCTCCGCCTCGACCCAGTGCGGCCCTCCCCAGGTGAGGTCGTAGGGGTAGTCGTGGAGGACGTGGGCCCAGATCGTCCAGGCGATCCAGCGGCACGTGCCGTAGAAGAACGCCGCCCGGTACAGCGTCAGCAGCGCCGTCTCCGGAACCAGCCGGCCGATCCACCGCAGGAAGCCGTCGGCCGGCAGGATCGTCTCCAGGAAGTAGCTCCGGGTGAGCACCCGCCAGCTGAAGAGCCCGTACACGATCCAGACGAGGTCCCACATGCAGCCGGGCCCGCTGAAGTACGCGGCGGCGTCGGTCAGCCGCCCCGCCTGCCCGGCGTACGCCCAGGCGTCGAAATGGACGTGCAGCGTCCAGGGGAAGAACAGCTGCGTCCCGACCGTGTCGCCCGTGTCCGTCAGCGAGTGCGCCCAGTGCCCGATCAGGAAGCTCACGCCCCAGATCCGGCTGCCCGCGACCTTCCAGAGGAGGAGTGCGACGAGGGCGCCGAAGAGGAGCGAATGCGTGAACCCCACGCCCGGCCAGCCACGGTGGAACTGCGCCGGATCGTCGGCCTTCAGCTCGATCCCGCCGATCCGGATGCCGTAGACGAACCACTTCGACATCAGGTCGGGCGCGTACGACCCGATCAGCAGGGGGACGAAGGCGACCCGCACGCCGAGATGGCGCTGGATCGCGTACGGCTCGAGGTCGTGAGCGGCCCAGCTCACCGCGCCGGAGCCTACTCGCGGGTGCCGCAGGCCGCGGCGATCCCCATAATGGGGCGAATGCAGAGACGATCGACCGCGGCGCTGGCGCTGCTCGCGTTCGTGCTTCCGGTCGGGTCGGCGGGCGCGACGGAGACGGCGCCCGAGGCGTCGGCGACCGCGCAGGCGGTGGCGATCCGGATCGTGGCACCCGGCCAGATCGGAGCCGTCGTCGGCGCCGTCTCCGCACCGCCGGAGGCGAGCTCGTCCGAGGCAGGCTTCGCCTACCCCGCGGACGGATCGGTGCTGACGGCCGGGACGGTGAGCGCGAGCGCCTCGGCGGGGACGGCCGCCGGAAACGCCACGGCCACTGCCGCGGCCGACGTCGCGTCCGTCTCGATCTTCGGCGGCGAGGTGACGGTGGCCGCCGTGGCGGCGCGCGCGCGCGCGTCGACCAGCGGAACGAGCGCGACCGGGGGCGTCGAGGGCGCCGGCGTGTCCGGCTTCTCCGTCGCGGGCGTCCCGGTCGGCGCGGGCGCCGGCGCGCGGGTGGCGCTGGGTGACTGGGGCTACGCGACCGCGTCCCAGCAGAGCTCGGGCGCAGGCGCCGCCGCGCCCTCCTTCCGCGCGGCGATGACGGGCGTCTCGATCTTCCTGACCACAGACCACGGCGGCCTGCCCGCCGGGAGCGAGATCACGCTGGGCTCTGCCGAGGTGTCCGCGCAGGGCACGCCTCCACCCCCGCC
>JBHEMU010000090.1:0-2593 GCA_046262415.1 Gaiellaceae bacterium
GAAAGCTGCCAGGCCGCCACGGCCCACCCCGCGACGACCAGCCCGGGGCGACCGCTCCGGTAGCCGCGCACGAGCAGGAAGAGCGACAGCGGAATGCCGCCGCTCGAGATGACGTGCATGTGCCCGTCCTGCTCGAGCCTCCACGGCGCGTAGGCATAGGCGGCGCCGGCCACCGCGGCCGCCAGCGGCCCCAGCCCGAGCTCGCGGCCGAGCAGGTGGGCGCCGGCGAACGCGAGCGCGTAGGCGAAGAGGAAGAGCACGTCGTAGCGCGCGATGGCCGCCTCGAAGCCCTCGCCGACCATCCCCGCCGGGGCGTAGCCGATGAGCGCGTCGGAGAACGCGAGGCTGTCGCGCAGTGGCCAGAACTGGTTGGCCTGGAAGTAGTCGAGCGGCTGGTTGGCGAGCGCGTGCCCGCCCCAGGCGACCTGCCAGGCCTGCGAGAGGGGATCGCCCAGGTCCTTGGGAACGTCCTGACCGAGGTGCAGGACCAGCGGCCAGTGCATCGCGACGGCCGCCGCGACGGCGGCGAGGGCCAGCAGCGTGAGCTCGCGACGGGGCAGGGCGGGCGACACGCGGCGGGAGCGTAGCCGCGCCCGCCCGTCAGCTGCCGTCGCTCCTGTCCATCACCTCGCGGTAGGCGCCCTCGTGGGCCGCGGCGACCGCCGTCACGTCGAAGCGCTCCGCGGCGCTCTCGCGGCAGCGCGCGGGATCGATCTCGTCGAGCCGCTTGATCGCGTCGGCCATCTCGGATTCGCCGTCGACGACCAATCCGGTCTCGCCGTCGAGGACGATCTCCGGAGCGGCGCCCTCCGGATAGGCGATCACCGGAGTGCCGCACGCCATCGCCTCGGTCATCACCAGCCCGAACGGCTCGGGCCAGCGGATCGGCATGAGCAGCGCCGCGGCGTTTGCGTAGAGCTTCTTCTTCTCGTCGCCGACCTCACCGATGTACTGGATCTGGTCGTCGTCGATGTGCGGCTTGACCTCGGAGTTGAAGAACTCCTCCTCGCCGGACTGGACGGGGCCCGCGAGCAGCAGCCGCCTGCCGGCCTCCTGGGCGGCGGCGATCGCCCGCTGGGGGCCCTTGTCGTCGTTTAGGCGCCCGATCCAGAGCAGGTAGTCCTCCTTCTCGGCCTCGAACGGAAAGGCGTCGACGACGATCGGGTTGGGCACCACCGCGACGACCTGGAGGTCGTCGGGCGCCTGCTGGCGCTGATAGTCGCTCAGCGCGATCGCGCACGCCTTGTCGGCGTGGCGCTCGTAGAAGGACCGCGTGTCGTCGGTGAACGGGCCGTGCAGCGTGTGGACGAGCGGCGTCTCGATCCGGTTCGCGAAGGCGAAGGCGGTGAACCCCGAGTGATCGTGGACCACGTCGAAAGGATTGCCGGAGGCAGCCGCCGCGTCGATCTGGTCGAAGACCCGCGCGGCGTGGTCGGCCTCGAAGATCGCGACCTGGATCGCGTCGGGATGGGCGCTCTCGAGCATCGGCGCCACGGTGGCCGGCGACTCGGTCCCCGGCGCGGCGAAAAGGGTCACGTCATGCCCCCGCTGCACGAGCTCGGCGGTCAGCAGCTCGACGACCTGCTCGATCCCGCCGTAGCCCGGCGGCGGCACCGGGATCCACGGCGGCGCCAGCATGGCGACGGTGAGGGAAGGGCCGTCGGTCTGGTCGTCTGTGTCAGCGTTCATCTGCTTCGCGCCGCCCCCCGCCTACCCTAATGCCTTCCGTCCGCCCGAGCGCTCCTTGACCGCACAAACGCAGCCCGCATCCACCGACGAGTCGCAGGCCAACCCGCTGGGGGCGCTCGGCAACCTCGACGACACCCTCGTCATCAAGAGGGGAAACCTGTTTGCGGTCAGCATGCGCGACGGCCGCATCCCCCCGGAGGGCAAGCATCCGCTCGGGCTCTACTACCGCGACTGCCGCTTCCTCTCGGCGCACGAGCTGCGGGTCGCCGGCGCGCTGCCCCTCCTGCTGGTGGCCTCCGATGCGCTCGGAACCGAGGCCGTGCACGAGATGACCAACCCCGACCTCGAGCTTCCCGACGGCTCGGTGCTGGCCGCCCAGAGCCTCCAGATCCGCCTGGACCGTCGGTTCGACCCACCTCACGCCATGCGAGAGCTGGTCACCGTGCGCAGTCATCACCGAGCCCCGGTGCGAGTTGCGCTGGGACTGAGGCTCGCGGCCGACTTCGAGCCAATGCTCGCCATCCGCGGAATCGTCGGAGGCAGTCGGCGCCTCTCGCCGCCGGTCCGGTTGGACGGGGAGTGCATCCTGATCGAGGCCAAGGGGCGCGACGACGTCCTGCGCAGCACCACGATCGCCGCGTCCCCGGCGCCGGAGTCAGCTCAAGGCGGCGTCCTGACGTTCGAGCTCGACTTGCCGCCCGGGGAAGCCCGCACCGTGGAGCTTCGGTACGCCCTGAGCGAAGCCGGCGAGGGAGCGCCCGCGGAGCCGCCGCTCGTCGCGAGCGGCAACGGGGTCGCTGGCCAGGCCGACGGCCGCGAGTGGCTTGCCTCACACCCCCGCGTCTCCTCAGACGACCAGCTCTTCGACCGCGTCCTCGAACGCTCGCTGCTCGACCTCTGGCTA
>JBHEMU010000091.1:0-32799 GCA_046262415.1 Gaiellaceae bacterium
GGCCCCCGACCTCCGTGTCGTCGAGCGCCTGTGCGAGCCGGTCGAGCGCCTCGCCGCGTGTCTGTCCGTGCGCGATCAGCTTCGCGATCATCGGGTCGTAGCCGACACCGACCTCGTCGCCTTCCTCGACGCCGGCGTCGACCCGGATCCCGGCCGGCAGCCGCAGCCGCTCGACCCGTCCTGCCTGGGGCAGGAACGATCGCGGATCCTCCGCGTAGAGCCGCACCTCGATCGCATGCCCGCGCGGCGCGACGGCGGGGCGAACCGCCTCGCCGCGGGCGACCCGGAGCTGCTCGGCGACGAGGTCGAGTCCGGTCACCTCCTCCGTCACCGGGTGCTCGACCTGGATCCTGCCGTTCAGCTCGAGGAAGAAGAACTCGCGGCCGTCCAGCATGAACTCGGCGGTACCGAGGCTGCGGTAGCCGATCGCGCCGGCGAATGCGACGGCGGCGGCGCTCATCCGGGCGCGGAGGTCGGGGTCGAGCGCGGGGGAGGGGCTCTCCTCGAGCACCTTCTGATGCCGCCGCTGGATCGAGCACTCGCGTTCGCCGAGCGAGACCACGGTGCCGTCTGCATCCGCGAGCAGCTGGAGCTCGACGTGGCGGGGACGCTCGACGAAGCGCTCGCAGAACACGCGGTCGTCCCCGAACGCGGCGGCCGCCTCGCGGCGGGCGGCGGCGAGGGCGTCCTCGAGCTCGCCCGGGTGACGGACGACGCGCATGCCGCGACCGCCGCCGCCGCCGGCGGCCTTGACGATGAGGGGGAAGCCAACCTCCGCCGGCTCGCCGCTCGGCGCGACCGGCACGCCCGCCTCGCGGGCGATCCGCTTCGCCTCGAGCTTGTCGCCGCCTGCGCGGAGCGCGGCCGCGGGGGGCCCTAGCCAGACGAGGCCGGCTTCCTCCACCACCGCCGCGAAGTCCGCGTTCTCGGCGAGGAACCCGTAGCCGGGATGAATCGCGTCGGCGCCGCTTCGGCGCGCCGCCCGCACGTGCTCGGCCGCGTCCAGATAGCTCGCGATCGCCACGGTCTCGTCCGCGGACCTCGCGTGCAGCGAGCCGCCGTCGTCGGGAGCCGCGACCGCGACCGTCCCGATGCCCTCGTGCCGGCAGGTGCGGAAGACCCGGACGGCGATCTCGCCGCGGTTCGCTACGAGGAGCTTCCGGATCTCCACAGCGCCGCAAGCGTAAGCAGACAGGCGCCGCTCAGCAGGAGGTAGGGCACCGCGTCCGACGTGAGGTCTGCGAGACTGCCGCCCCCGGAGGAGCCGAGCGCCTGACCCGGTGCCCAGGCGAGGTTCATCAGGGCGAAGGCGAAGCCGTAGTCGAGACCGCGCGCCTCGGCCACGTCGGTCAGCCGCGACATCGCCGGCGCCCAGAAGCTGCCGAAGGCCACTCCGCCGGCGACGACGAGCGGCGCGAGCAGGAGCCTGTGGTCGGGCCACGGCAGGAGGGCGGTGACGACGGCCGCTCCGGCGCAGGCGCCCATCAGGGGCAACCTGCGCCCGCGCCGGTCGGAGAACGCGCCGAGCACCGGGCTGGCGACGGCCTCGAGCGCTGCGGCGGTGAGGTAGACGACGCCGATCGCGACCGCCCCGTAGCCCAGGTCGGCGAGGCGGAGCGGCGCGAGCACGGACAGCGTCCCGAACAGCAGGGCCGGCAGGGTCACCAGCCAGATCGCACCCGCGACGGCCCGGTCGCCCACGGCCCGCGCGAAGAGGCGCAGCGATTGTCCCTCGACGCGCGCGGGCGGCTCGGTCGCGGCGGCCCACGCCGCCAGTGCCAGCCCAACCGCGCCGACCGCGCCGAAGACGACTCCCGTGCCGGCGATCGACCCGAGGCCCCCGAGCACAGGCCCGAAGAGCGCGCCCACGATCGCAGCCGCCATCGCGCTTCCGATCAGCTGGCCGCGCCGCCCGGAAGGGCTCGCCGAGACGAGCCAGGCGAGTGCCGCCGTCCACGCGGACGCGCTCGCGAACCCCTGCACGAAGCGGGCGCCGTCGAGCACCCAGATCGAGTCGGCGAGGCCGAACGCGAGCGTCGTCCCCGACATCAGCACGAGCCCCGCGATCGCGGTCGGCCGGGGCCCGAGGCGGGCGGTCGCGATGCCCGCGGGGATGCCGCCGACGAGGGCGCCGGCGGGGTACGCCGCCTGGAGCACGCCCGCCCCGACCTTGGAGAGCTCGAAGCGGTCGACGTAGTGCGGCAGCAGCGGCGTCAGCGCCGCGAAGAACATCGTGTCCAGGAAGACGATCGCCCCGGCGAGCAGGAGCAGCGGGCGCCGGCTCAAACGCGCCAGTTGGGCGGGCGCTTCTCGAGGAAGGCCCGCAGACCCTCCTGGCCCTCCGCGCTCGTCCGCCGCTCGGCGATCCTGCGTGCGGTCCCCGCCGCCTCGAGGGGGCGACGGGCGAGCTCCTTGGCCGCCCGGGCCGCCTCCGGCCCCGCCGACAGAAGCTCGGCGATCACGCTCTCGACGGCGCCGTCGAGGTCGGCGGACACCTCGTGAACGAGACCGATCCGCAGCGCGGTCTCCGCGCCGAACCGCTCGCCCGTGACGAAGTAGCGCCGCGCCGCGCCGGGGCCGATCTTCGCGAGCGCGAACGGCGAGATCACGGCCGGCACGATGCCGAGCTTCACCTCGGAGAACGCGAACGCGGCTCCGGGCTCGGCGACGGCGACATCAGCGCAGGCGACGAGCCCGCAGCCGCCGCCGAGCGCGTGCCCCTGGACGCGTGCGATCACCGGAGCAGGGCAGCCGTCGATCGCGTCCAGCATCCGGCGCAGCAGCAGCGCGTCCTCGACGTTCTCCTCGTAGGACAGCTCGGCAGACGATCGCATCCACTCGACGTCGGCGCCTGCGCAGAAGCTCGCTCCCTCACCGGCCAGCAGGACGGCCCGCGCGTCGCCGACCTCGGCGAAGGCCCCGGTCAGCTCCGCGATCAGCGCCGCGTCGAACGCATTTCGTCGCTCCGGCCGCGCGAGCGTGACGCGCAGCACGGCGCCGTCTCGATCGACCCGGAGTGCGCCGCGGACTCTCTCGTGCACGGCGGAACTCTAAGAGCGCAGGTGCCGGCGTGAGTACCGGGACCCGCCCCCGTGGGCGGGTCCCGGTCGCTCGCTCAGCAGAAGACGGCCACGAAGAACGATTTATCCGTGAGCGTTCCGGCGCTGTTCAGGGTGAACACCCGAACCCCGGCGGCGATGGCCGTCCGCTGGGCGATCGAGATCTCGCCGGTCGTGAGACCGGTGGTCGGCCCACCGAGCGTTGCCTGGTAGCTGCAGGCCGTCACGTCTTGGCTGAAGATGACCTGGTAGTCGCCGACGCCGATCTTGAGGGCGGACACGGCTCCCTTGTTGCGCACGAGCGTGCCGGTGGCGTCGACCGAGGCCCAGAGCGCCGTGGCCGGGGCTCCCGCCGGACCTGCGGGGCCCGCGGGTCCTGCCGGCCCGGCAGGTCCGGCGGGGCCCCTCGGCCCTGCGAAACCGCGCAGACCACGGGGGCCACGGAAGCCACGCGGGCCCCGCGCGCCAGGATGGCCAGGATGGGTGGTCGAGGTCGGGCCTGCCTTGGTCGACGGGCTTGCCTTCGCGGTCGGGCCGGCGACCGACACGGCCGCTCCTCCGGTTCCCCCGAGGGCGACGAGAAGGGCGACCATCGCGACGAACATCGCCGGGGAGGGCAGGTACCGCTTGAGATGTCTCTTCATGCGCATGCTCCTTTGCCGATGTGGGTGACGAGCCAGGAGCTGACGATCTTTTCACATGCGGAAGACGCCAAAGGTCGTCGGCGGGATCGGTCCGTTCAGCGCCGCCGAGATCCCGAGGGAGAGCACGCGGCGGGTGTCGAGCGGGTCGATGATCCCGTCGTCCCAGAGCCGAGCCGTCGAGTAGTACGGGTTCCCCTCGGCCTCGTACTTGGCGCGGATCGCGTCGGGGTCGGCGTCGCCGACCATCGTCAGCACCGTCGCCGCCTGGTCGCCTCCCATCACCGAGATGCGGGCGTTCGGCCACATCCAGAGCTGGCGGGGCGAGTAGGCCCGACCGCACATGCCGTAGTTGCCGGCTCCGAACGACCCGCCGACCACGACCGTGAACTTCGGCACCTCCGCGCAGGCGACGGCCATCACCAGCTTCGCTCCGTCGCGGGCGATCCCGCCCGCCTCGTACTCCTTGCCGACCATGAAGCCGGTGATGTTCTGGAGGAACACGAGCGGGATCCGACGCGCGCACGCGAGCTCGACGAAGTGCGCGCCCTTCTGCGCCGACTCGGCGAAGAGCACCCCGTTGTTGGCCAGGATCGCCACCGGGTAGCCCTCGAGCCGCGCGAAGCCGGTGACGAGCGTCTCGCCGTAGAGCGGCTTGAACTCGTGGAAGCGGCTGCCGTCGACGATCCGGGCGATCAGCTCGCGCGGGTCGACGTGGTGGCGGAAGTCCTCCGGGATCAGTCCGTAGAGCTCGCCCGGATCGGCGGCCGGGGGCTCCGGCTCGGCCGTGTCCCACGGCGGCTCGGAGCGGCGGTGCAGGTGCGAGACGATCGAGCGGCAGATCGCGAGCGCGTGCTCGTCGCCCGTCGCGTAGTGGTCTGCGACGCCCGACTGCCGCGTGTGGACGTCGGCGCCGCCGAGCTCCTCCGCGGTCACGTCCTGGCCGGTCGCCGCCTTCACGAGCGGCGGGCCGCCGATGAAGATCGTCCCTGTCCCCTTCACGATCACCGTCTCGTCGCTCATCGCGGGGACGTAGGCGCCGCCGGCCGTGCACGAGCCCATCACGACGGCGATCTGCGGGATCCCCTGCGCCGACATGCGGGCCTGGTTGAAGAAGATCCGGCCGAAGTGGTCCCGGTCCGGGAAGACCTCCGCCTGAAGCGGGAGGAACGCTCCGCCGGAGTCGACGAGGTAGATGCAGGGAAGCCGGTTCTGCTCGGCGATCTCCTGGGCGCGCAGGTGCTTCTTCACCGTGAGGGGGAAGTACGTGCCGCCCTTGACGGTGGCGTCGTTGGCGACGATCACGCACTCCTGGCCCTCGACGACGCCGACGCCGGTGACGATGCCGGCGGCTGGCGCCTGCCCCTCGTAGACCTCCCAGGCCGCCAGGGCCGACAGCTCCAGGAACGAGGTCGAGGGGTCGACCAACCGGTCGATCCGGTCCCTGGCGGTGAGCTTTCCCCGCGACCGGTGCCGCTCGGTCGCGCGCTCACCCCCGCCGAGGGCGACGAGGGCCGTGCGCTCGCGCAGCTCCGCGACGAGCTCCTCCATCAGCAGGCGCCGCCGCTCGAACACCTCGTCGGCGCGCTCGATCTGCGACGTCAGCACGGCCACGGCCGTTGAGGGTAGACGATCGCGTGGTCGAATCCGGGCTCGGCGCGCCCTCTCCGGCGAGCCGCGTCGCTCTCTAGTTCGGCCGGCAGCTCTTGTCGGAGAAGCTCGCGGCCTGCTCCTCGTTCGCGATCTTGTCCTTGGCCGGGTCGTACTTGCCGACCGACTTCGCCGTCCACATGATGTCGGGCAGGGCGCCCGGGCCGACCATCGTCGCGCGGTACTTCGTGCCCTTCCCCGACGGCCGCGAGCCGTGCGGGCCCATCCCGTAACAGAAGATTCCGCTTGGCTTGTGCGTGACGAAGCTGTTCTCGCGCCGCCAGCCCCTCCCGTACTCCGAGTTGAACGTGTCCAGGTAGATGAGCACGCCGTACTTGTCGAGCGGCGCTCCGTAGGACGTCGTCCGGAAGCCGTGCATCGGCCGGCCCCGATACGTGACCGAGCCGTAGAAGTGGTCGAACTGGCCCCCGTACGACCAGTCGCTCTTCATCGTCAGCACCGGTAGCTCACCGCTCCAGTGAGAGAGGCGGATCTCCCAGACGGCCAGGTCGCGCGGGGCCTTGAGTCCGTAGTTCGGGAGCGCGCGCTGCCACGCCTGCACAGCCCACCACGACCCGTCGCGGGCGGTGCAGCCCGTCACGAACCAGTCGAGCTTCGGACCCGTGTACTTCCGGCAGGCGTTGACGAAGGTGCCCTTGACCACCTCCGTGCGGATCCGCCCCGTCGTGCCCATGTACTGGAGCTTGAAGCTCTCCTGGTCACGGGCGGTGGTCGGCGCGACCGCGTTCTCCGCCCCCCAGGCGATCACGCGCCTCCCGCCGGCGACGCTCCTGTAGGTGAGGAGCGCGACGTTCTCCTTGTTTACCTGGAGCTTCAGGGTCGCGGCCGTCGGGCGGCGCGCCGCCCGGTCGATCAGGTTCGAGGCCATGCTCGTCGCAGGCAGCGCCAGCCCCGCCGCCACGGCGGCGAGGAGGAATCCGCAGAACGCTGTCCCTCTGGCTGGTCCCCTCAAGCTCCCTCACTCCCTCTGCGCGGACTCCCGCCCGCTCACAATGACACCTTCACGCCTTTTCGACAAGACCCTAGCGCCGGAACCTGACGAAAGCTCTCCGAGCGTGTCGCCGTCCGGGTCGCTATAACCGGCCCGGCGATGCTGCTGAAGCCGGTCCGCTACGTCCGCCCCGCGACGGTCGAGGCGGCGGTGGCCTCGCTCGGCGAGGACGAGAACGCGCGGGCCCTCGCCGGAGGCCAGACGCTGCTCAACGTGATGAAGCTGCGCGCCGCCGCGCCGGACGTCCTCGTCGACCTGGCCGGGATCGCGGAGCTCCGGACGATCGGTCGCGGGGAGGCGGGCGAGCTCGTCCTCGGCGCGACGGTCACCTACGCCGACGTGATCGCCTCGGCCGACGTGCACCAGGCGCGTCCCGTGCTCGCCCGGGTCTGCGGCCAGATCGCCGACGTCCAGGTGCGAAACCTGGGCACCGTCGGGGGGAACGTCTGTGCGAGCGATCCGACCAACCACCTGCCTCCGCTCATGGTCTCCCTCGGCGCGTCGATGACGATCGCCGGCCCGGAGGGCGAGCGCACCGTGCCGGCTGAGGATTTCTTCCTCGGCGTCTACTTCACGGCGGTCAGCCCCGGGGAGCTCCTCACCGCGGTCAGGATCCCGCCCGCCACCGGCGGCGACGGCTTCGCGTCCGTCACGATCGGCCGGGAGGGAACCTGCATCGTCAACGCGGCCGCGAGCGTGGACGGCGGTGGGCCCAAGGTCGCACTCGGCTGCGTGGCCGCGGTTCCCGAGCTCGTGCGCCCGACCGCGACGGACGAGGAGGAGGTGCGGGAGGCCGTCCGCGCTGCCGGGCTCGACCCTCCCTCGGATGTCCACGCCTCGGCCGAGTACCGCCGGCATCTCGCCGAGGTGCTGGCCGTACGCGCGGTGCGTGAGGCGGTCACCGCACGGTGATCGCCGTCACCGTCAACGGCGAGACGTTCGAGCGCGAGGTCGAGCCGCGGCGGCTGCTCGTCCACCTCATCCGCGACGACCTCGAGCTCACGGGCACGCACGTCGGCTGCGACACCGGCAACTGCGGCGCCTGCAGCGTCATCCTCGACGGACGCCTGGTCAAGAGCTGCATGGTGCTCGCGGTGCAGGCGGCAGGGTCGACGATCGAGACGGTGGAGGGTCTCGCGGCCGGAGACGAGCTTCACCCCCTGCAGGAGGCCTTCAGCGCCCATCACGCGCTGCAGTGCGGCTACTGCACACCGGGGATGCTGATGAGCGCCAAGTACCTGCTCGACCACAACCCCGAGCCGACCGAGAACGAGATCCGCCGGGCGCTCCAGGGCAACATCTGCCGCTGCACCGGCTACGTGAACATCGTCGCCGCGGTCGCGGCGGCGGCGCGGGGCGAGCTGGCGCGATGACCGAGACCGCCGCGCCGGAGTCCGTCGAGCTCGTTGCCCCGCCGCGCGAGCGCTACCAGGGCCGCAGCGTGCCGCGCAAGGAGGACCGCCGCCTCGTCCAGGGCCAGGGCGTCTTCTTCGACGACCTGCGCCGGCACGGGATGGGCTACGTCCACTTCGTGCGCTCGCCCTACGCGCACGCGGCGATCACGGGCATCGACGTCTCGAAGGCGGCGGCGCTCGAGAGCGTCTACGGGACGCTGATCGGCGAGGAGGTGGCGGCGCAGACGGATCCTTTCTTCGAGCTCTCGACGGCGCCGGGGGCGCACATCGCCGACTACGCCCTCGCCGTCGGCAAGGTGCGCTTCCAGGGCGAGCCCGTTGCCGCGGTCGTCGCCTCGACGCGCGAGCTCGCGCGGGACGCGGCCGAGCTGGTCGAGGTCTCCTACGAGCCGCTGCCGGTGATCGTCGACGGCGAGCAGGCGCTGGCCGAGGGAGCCGAGATCATCCACGAGGAAGCGGGCTCCAACGTGGTTTGGGCCGGCTCCTTCGACTGGGGCGACTACGACGCGGCGCTCGCGGAGGCCGACCACGTCGTCCGGATCGAGCGGCTGCACTTCCACCGCTTCTCGTCGACGCCGCTCGAGTGCAGCGGCTGCCTGGTCGAGTACGAGCGGGCGACCGGCCAGTGGACGCTGTACGGCAACCACCAGATGCCGGGCGTGGGGGCGATCTGGATGGGTCCGGCGCTCCGCTGCGGGCTCGACAAGCTGCGCTTCGTCTCGCACGACATCGGCGGCGGCTTCGGCAACAAGATCTGCCTGCACCCGTACTACGTGGCGTGCTGCCTGCTGGCGCGGAAGCTGCGGCGGCCCGTGCAGTGGACGGAGTGGCGCTCCGACCAGCACATGGCCAACGCGCACGGCAACGAGCGGACCTTCCTCGACGTGGAGGTGCCGGTGCGCGCCGACGGGACGATGCTCGGCTTCAGCGTCCGCGCGATCGACGATTGCGGCGCCTTCCCGCGTTACGAGCCGCTCGGCGCGATCATCTGGGCGCAGGTGACTCCCGGCGTCTACCGCTGGCGGAACATCCGCGTCGACTTCACGCAGGTCTGCACGAACAAGTCGCCCGTCTCCCCGAACCGGGGCTACTCGCGTATGCAGCACCTCTGGCTGACCGAGCGGATCGTCGACATCGTCGCGGCCGAGCTCGAGCTCGACCCGATCGAGGTGCGCAGGCGCAACTACATCCGCGCCGAGGAGATGCCCTACGAGACGCCGAACGGGTGCATCTACGACTCGGGCGACTACGCGCTCTGCCTCGACCGCGCCCTCGAGCTGATCGGGTACGACCGCATCGAGGAGCGCCGGGCCGAGGCCGCCGCGCGGGGAAAGCTGCTCGGTCTCGGCATCGGCTCCACGCTCGACTCCGGGACGAACAACTTCGGCCAGTCGCAGCTCCTGAACCCCGAACTGCAGTTCTCGGGCAACAACGAGGTGGCGACGGTCAAGCTCGACCTCTTCGGCGAGCTCGTCGTCACGCTGGGGACCGTGCCGCAAGGCCAGGGTCACGAGACCACGGCGGCGCAGGTCGTGGCCGACCTCCTCGGGGTCACCCCGGACGACGTCCACGTCCGGCCCGGCCACGACTCGTACTGGAACTCCCACGCCGGCTTCTCGGGCACGTACGCGAGCCAGTTCGCCGTCACGGGTCTGGGCGCCGTGAAGGGGGCGACCGAGATGCTGGCCGACCAGATCAAGCGTCTGGCGGCGGTGATCCTCGGCGCCGGCGACCCGGAGGCGATCGAGCTGGCCGAGGGCCACGCCCGGCTGAAGGACAACCCCGAGGTGGCGCTGCCCTTCATGGCGTGCGGCGCGATCGTCAACGCGAACAACGCCGGGCTGCCCGCCGAGCTCGACGACGTCACGCTCAACTGCCGCTACGTCTTCCGGCCCCACTTCGACGTGCCGGACAAGGAGCGGAAGTTCGGCAACCTGACGCTCACCTACGCGACCCAGGTCCATGCGTGCATCGTCGAGGTCGACCGCGAGACCGGCGTCTACGAGATCGTCGACTACGCCGCGATCGACGACTGCGGCACGCGCATCCATCCGCAGATCGTCGAGGGCCAGGTGCACGGCGCGACCGCGCAGGCGCTCGGCGCGGCGATCCACGAGGCCTTCGTCTACGACGAGGACGGGAACCTGCTGACCCCGAACTTCTACGACTACCACGTGCCGCACGCCCTCGACATGCCGCCGATGCGGAACGGCTACATCGAGTCGACCTCCCCGTTCACGCCGCTGGGGGCCAAGGGGATGGGCGAGGGGGGAGGCGCGGGCATCCACGCCGTGTGCGCGGCGTTGCAGGACGCGCTGCGCCCCGCCGGCAAGCCGATCGTCGACGACAGCCACAACCCCTACCAGCGCGTGTGGGAGCTCCTGCGCGATCCCGAGGCGAGCCGGCGGGGGATCGAGGTCGAGCGCCGGTGAGAGTCGAGGGCACCCGCAGCTTCGCCGCCGCTCGCGAGACCGTCTGGGATGTCCTGAACGACCCCTCGCGCCTGGCCAGGACGATGCCCGGCGTGGAGGGGTTCGAGGTCGAGGACGAGCGCCGCTGGCAGGCGAGGGTGGCGATCCCGCTCGGCCTGGGGGCGCTGAGGATGAGCATCCAGTTCGAGAAGACCGGCGAGCGGCCTTCGGAGTACGCCCAGCTGAGCGCCAAGGGCATCGGCGTCGGCGCGCTGATGCAGATGACGACCGCGTTCGACCTCTCCGACGGCGAGGACGGCGGCACGTCGATGCGCTGGGAGGCCGACGTCCGGATCGCCGGGCCGGTCGGCAGCATGGGCCAGCGCGTGCTCCAGCCGATCGTCAACCAGCAGGTCAAGAACGTGCTCACTGCGCTCGACGTGCAGGTGCAGGAGGCGGTCGCCGCCCGGAGGAGCCTCGACGCAGAGACGCCTCCCCAGACCGCCGGCTCGGGCGGCGGCACCGCCGGCGCCGCCGATTCCTCGCTGGCGGCGGACGCCCGCACCGACCCGGAGCTGAAGGACGTGGGGCCGCCCGCGGAGCCGGGTCCGGGGGCGGATCCTGCCGAGATCGAGGGCTCGAGCGCTGCCGAGGAAGGCGTCAGCCCGTGGCACGAGGAAGCCTACTCCGAGGAGCCGCAGGGGCCGACGCAGTCGACCGAAGATCCCTGACGTGCCCGCCGGCGCCCGACGCGCCCTGCTCGAGCGGCTGATCGACCACGCGCCGCTCTTCCCTCCGGCGGCGTTGCCGATGCAGGCCGCGCTCGCGGAGGACCGGCGGTTCCGAGCCGGCCCGGACGGGTGGCTCGTCCGCCGCTTCGTCTGCCCGGCGTCGAAGCTGCCTGAGCTGGACGGTCTCGACGGGTCGGTCTCCGTCGTCCTGGACGGAGAGCACCCGATCGACGATCCCCGCGTCGAGGCGGTGGAGGCCGGGCTCGGAGCTGATGTCCGCGGCCTGGCGGCCCTCGCGACCGAGGTCTATCTGGAGGTGGCGCCCGGCGGAGACCTCGAGCCCCTCGCGGCGCACGGCCTGCGGGCGAAGGTCCGCTGCGGCGGCGCCCGGGTTCCGACGGTCGAGGAGCTCGCCGGGTTCGTGCGGCGATGCCGGGAGCTCGGAGTCCCGTTCAAGGCGACGGCCGGTCTGCACCACGCGGTTCGCACCGGCGCCGAGCACGGGTTCCTCAACCTGCTTGCCGCCGCGCAGTTCGGCGAGGAGGAGCAGGCGCTGGCCGAGACCGACCCGGACGCGTTCGCGCTCGAGGAGGAGGGGTTCTCGTGGCGCGGGCGTCTGGCCGGCGCGGAGGAGATCGCCCGGATGCGGGCCGGGCTCTTCGTCGGCTTCGGCAGCTGCAGCGCGCAGGAGCCCGCGGACGAGCTGCGCGCGCTCGGGTTCCTGCCGGCGTGACCGGCTTCGGGCTCGAGCACCTTCCCTACGGCGTCTTCGGCCGGGGTGGCGGAGACGCGCGCGTCGGGGTCCGGTTCGAGGACGGGGTACTCGATCTCGCGGCGGCGGGCCTCGGCGAGGTCTTCCGCGTGCCGAGCCTGAACGGGTTCATGGCGCAGGGCCCCGCGGCCTGGGCGGAGACACGGGGGCGTGTCCGGCAGCTGCTCGAGCACGGGGACGCTGCGCTCGTGCCGCTGGACGAGGTCGAGCTGCACCTGCCGTTCGAGGTCGCCGACTACGTCGACTTCTACTCCTCGCTCGAGCACGCGACGAACCTCGGGCGGATGTTCCGTCCCGACTCCGAGCCGCTGCTCCCCAACTGGCGCTGGCTGCCGGTGGGCTACCACGGGCGGGCGGGCACGGTCGTCGTCAGCGGCACCCCGGTGGTGCGGCCGAGCGGCCAGTCGAAGGCGCCGGACGCCCGGCACCCTTCCTTCGGCCCCTCGCGCCGGCTCGACATCGAGCTCGAGCTCGGCTTCGTCGTCGGCGTTCCCAGCGAGCAGGGTCGGCCCGTGCCGGCGGGACGGGCGCTCGATCACGTCTTCGGCGTCGTGCTCGTCAACGACTGGAGCGCGCGAGACATTCAGGCGTGGGAGTACCAGCCGCTCGGCCCCTTCCTGGGCAAGTCCTTCGCGACGTCGATCTCGGCGTGGGTGACTCCCTTCGCGGCGCTCGAGCCCTACCGCGTGGCCGCCGGGCCCCAGGAGCCCGAGCCGCTCGAGCACCTGCGGGTCGAGCCGTGGGCGCTCGACCTCGACCTGGAGGTCGAGCTCGGCGGCGAGACGATCTCGCGGACGAGCGCGAGGCATCTCTACTGGACCGTCGAGCAGCAGGTCGCGCACGCGACGTCGAACGGAGCGAGCCTTCGCACCGGCGACCTGCTCGCCTCCGGGACGATCTCGGGCCCGACTCGCGATTCGTGCGGCAGCCTGATCGAGCTCACGTGGAACGGCACGGAGCCGCTCCGCCTGGCCGACGGCACGACGAGGACCTTCCTCGAGGACGGCGACGAGGTCGTGCTGCGCGGACGGGCGGGCGAGGCGACGCTGGGCGAGGTCTCCGGGCGGATCGTCCCGGCGGTTTAATCCCGCGCATGGCTCCGCCCTTCCGCATCGGCGTCATGCAGCTGACGATGGAGCCGCTCGAGGAGATGCTGGCGAGCGCCCGCGTCATGGATCGCGTCGGCATGGACACGGTCTGGCTCGCGGAGGCGTACCCGTGGTGGCGGAAGCACGGCATGGAGGCGCGCTCGTCCACGGTCGTGTCGGCGCTGATGGCGCGCGAGACCGAGCGGCTGACGATCGGCTGGGGGATCATCTCGCCGTTCACCCGTCACCCGGTGCAGGCGGCGATGGATGGCCGCGTCGTCCAGGAGGCGGCGGGGCCCGGCCGGTTCCTGCTCGGCTTCGGCACCTCGAAGATCTTCCTCAACAACGCGAGGCTCGACGGGCGGCGTACGCTCGGCCCGATGCGAGACGCGGTGGCGATCGTGCGCGGCGTGCTCGAGGGCGGTGAGTTCGAGTACCAGGGCGAGGCCTTCGGTGCCTCCGTGCCCGCGCTCCGGGAGGAAGCCGAGACCCCCCGCGGGGCACCTCCCGTGTACATCGCCGCGACGGCGCCGAAGATGCAGGCCCTGGCCGGCGAGATCGCGGACGGCTGCCTCACGCCCTCGATCACGACGCCCGCCTTCGTTCGCTACACCCGCGAGAACGTCGGCAGGGACATCGACATCGGCTGCACGGTCGTCGCCTCGATCGCCGAGGAGCGGGAGGAGGGCCGCGACGGAGCGCGCGAGATCGCGGGCATGTACCTCGCGAACAAGGTGCAGAACATCAAGGGGGTCGCGGACACCCTGCTCGACCTCGCGGGGCTGCGCCAGGAGGAGATCCGCCCGATCGCAGAGGCGATGGAGCGGGGCGGCCGGCTCGCGGCGAAGGCGGAGGTGACCGACGCGATCCTGGACCGCTGCAAGCCGATCGCGGGCACGCCCGCGGACTGCGTGGCGGCGATCGAGGAGTACCGCGACGCCGGCTGCACCCACGTCATGCTCGAGCTGTGGGGAGCGAACCGGCACCGGCAGATCGAGCTGTTCGGCGAGAAGGTCCTCCCGCACTTCCGCGCGCCGTGAAGCTCCGCATCGACCAGCGCGCCCTCGTCGATCTGGCGCTCGAGGCCGTCTCGATCCCGAGCGTCACCGGATCGGAGCAGGCGATGGCGGAGTTCATGCGCGACACGTTCCGGGAGCTCGGCCTGCACGTGCAGTGGCAGCAGGTCGAGGACGGGCGCGCCAACGTGCTCGGCATCCGGGAGGGAAGCGGAGGCGGCCAGACGCTGATGCTGAACGGGCACATGGACACGTCCTACTCGGGCCGGGAGCCCTGGCTGCAGGGGATTCCCGGCTTCCAGCCCGAGGGCTTCGAGCGTGACGGACGGATCTACGGCCTCGGCATCTCGAACATGAAGGGCGCGCTCTGCGCGTACGTCGCGGCCGTGCGGGCCTTGCAGGACGCGGACGTGCGTCTGAAAGGGGACGTGATCGTCGCCGCCGTCGCCGGCGAGATCGAGAAGGCCCAGCACGGCGCGGCCCAGGGGGCGCAGTACCGCGGCTACGCGGCCGGCTCGCGCCACCTCGTCACCCACGGGGGAGTCGCGGACGTCTGCATCCTGGGGGAGCCGACCGAGAACCGGCTCGTGCTCGCGCACTTCGGGACGCTCTGGCTGCGGCTCTCCGTCCGCGGCCCGTTCTTCCACACCGCCTTCTCGGCGGGGCGGATCGAGGAGAACTCGATCGTCCGCATGCGCGGGGTCCTCGACCAGGTGCTCGAGTGGCTGCCCCGCTGGGAGGTGGAGATGTCCTACGGGGACGTCCGTGGCGTCGCCAGCGTCGGCGCCGTCCAGGGCGGGTTCGGCTGGCGCGTCTCCCGGACGCCGCACCGCACCGACCTCTTTCTCGACCTTCGCGTCCCGCCGGACGTTCCGATGGCCGACGCGCGGCGCAAGGCGCTCGAGTTCGCGCGCTCGCTCGAGGGGGTGGAGGCCGAGGTCTACGTGACGGCGCCGGGCGCGGAGATCGACGAGCGACACCCGCTGGTCTCGGCGCTCGAGGACGCACACGCCGAGGTGTTCGGGTCACGGCCGGATCGCGACGTGACGCGCTGGTTCTCGGACGCCTCCGTGCTCACCCGCTACGGCATCGCCACCGTGAACTACGGGACGTCGAGCGGCCTCCCCGACGCGAAGCTGGGGGAGAACCTCGACATCGCCGGTCTCGTGCGGACGGCCGAGGTGTACGCGCGGGCCGCGGCCAGGGTCTGCGGGGTCGCGTGAAGCTCGTCACCTTCGGCGACGACCCCCGCGTCGGCCACGTCGCCGGCGACGAGATCCACGTGCTCGACGTGCCCGACCTGCGCACCTACTTCGAGCGCGGCGGCGCGGAGGAGACGGGCGAGCGCCTGCCGCTCCGGGGGGCGAGGCTCCGCGCGCCGATCGCCCCGAAGAAGTTCTTCCACACGGCGGGCAACTTCCGCGAGCACGAGGAGGAGTCGAAGCGGGTCGGCTGGTCGCACGAGATCGCCCCGTGGATCGTCTTCTTCCAGAACGTCGACGCGATCGTCGGCCCGGACGAGCCGATCGTCTATCCCGAGCACCTGACCGAGGAGCTCGACTACGAGCTCGAGCTCGCGGTCGTGATCTCGAAGCGCGGCAAGTGGTTCGGTTCCGAGGAGGCGGCGGACCACATCGGCGGCTACGTGATCTTCAACGACATCACCGCGCGGGACATCCAGCGGCGCGAGATGCGCTCCGGGGTCTTCAGCTTCTGCAAGGCGATCGACACGTTCTGCCCGCTCGGGCCGTGGATCGTGACGCCGGACGAGCTCGGCGACCCGCACGATCTGCGCATGGAGCTTCGGGTCAACGGCGACGTCCGTCAGACCTCGCATTCGAGCCGGATGAGCGTGAGGGTCCCGGAGATCGTGAGCCACTACTCCGCGCTCGGCTACAGCGCGGGGGACGTCGTCTCGACCGGGACGGTCTCCGGCGTGGCGGGCTTCAGCGAGGACGCGGCGTCGCTCTACCTGCGACCGGGGGACGTGATCGAGGCCGAGATCGAGCGCATCGGCGTGCTGCGGAACCCGGTCGTGTCGTGGCAGGAGGCGCACGGTGAGTCCCCGCCCGCGCGTGTTCGGTGGTAGCGGGCCGCAGGAAGAGGTAGACGCGTGCACCGGGTCCCACCACCCCCGCCCACCGACAGCCTAGGGTCGAGCCTCGCACCGGTCTGTGCCGTCTCCGTGCAGGAAGCGTGACGGGATGCCCTGGCCGAGAGACGACGCGAAGCTCGATCGCGTCCGCACGCTGATGGCTGCCGAGGATCTGGACGCGCTGGTCGTCCGGGCCCCCGACAACGTCCTGTATCTCTCGAACTTCTGGGGCATGAAGGGCTACGACGCGGTGGTCTTCCCCCAGGAGGGCGACCCCGTGCTGATCGCGCTGGAGCCCTCCGCCGACGACGCCGCCCGGCACGCCTGGACCGCGGACGTCCGCCTCTTCGCCGGCTACGACGAGCGCGACCCGCGACCGCCGCCTCTGCGCGCCCTCGAGGTGGCCGTCGAGGCCGCGCGCCCCTTCGATCGCGTCGGGCTCGAGCTGAGCCTCGGGACGCAGGCCTCGGATCGCATGGTCGGCGAGCCGACGACCTTCACGAAGGCGTGGTTCGACGCCTTCCCGGCGGCGGTCGACGCTGCGCCACTCCTCGCCCGCGCCCGCGCCGTCAAGACCCAGCAGGAGATCGAGCGGCTACGGCTCGCGAACGAGCTCGCGGCGGAGGCGATGGAGCGCGTCAAGACCGAGCTGCGCCCTGGGATGACGGAGAGCGAGGCGGCGGCGATCTGGCAGGCCCACGTCCACGGCGCCGGCACCGGTTGGCGCGGCGGCGCCGTCGAGCTCGCCCTCGGCTTCTCCCTCGTCTGGTCGGGACCAGCCATTCGCACGTTCACGGCCACCGGCTCCCGGCCGGTGCAGGAGCGCGAGCCGACCCTCTTCGAGATCTGGGTCTGCGCCGACGGGTACTGGTGCGACCACACGAAGAACGTGTGCCCGGGCGAGCTCGACCCCCGCTACGACGAGCTGCTCGAGCAGCTGCTCGAGGTCTACGCCGCCGCGATCGACCACTGCCGGCCCGGTGCGAGCCTGCCCGAGCTCGACCGGCTGGTGCGCGAGGGCATCGCGGCGGCCGGCTACCCGGGCCAGCCCTCGCACCCCGTTTGCCACGGAGTCGGCGCCAGGGCGCACGAGCCGCCGTATGCCCACCAGGCCGGGACCGGCACGATCGAGGCCGGCATGGTGCTGGCGATCGAGCCGGGGATCTACTGGCCCAGCGGCGGCGGCCTCCGCCTGGAGGACAACTTCCTCGTCACGGCCGCCGGGGCCGAGCAGCTCTCCCCGTTCCCGGACGACTTCCGGTGATCGATCGCGACCTGATCTGGACCGGGCCGCACAACCGGCCGCTCGAGGTCGATGGGCCGATCGGCCTCTACGACACGACGCTCCGCGACGGGGAGCAGACGGTCGGCGTCGTCCTCGATCCGGAGCAGAAGCTCGAGATCGCCCGCGCACTCGACCTGCTCGGGGTCGACCGGATCGAGGCCGGCTTCCCGCGGGTGTCCCAGGACGACGCCGAGGCCTTCCGTCTCATCCTCGCCGCAGGGCTGACGGCGAAGATCTGGGGGTTCTCGCGGGCCCTCACCGGCGATGTCGACGCGCTGATCGAGCTGGGCGTCGCCGCGACCGTGATCGAGTCGCCGGTGTCGGACGCGAAGCTCGACGCGTACGGTTTCTCGCGCGAGGAGGTCGAGCGCCGCGTCGTCGCCGCCGTCTCCCACGCCCACGAGCACGGAATCCGGGTCGCTTACTTCGGCGTGGACGGGTCCCGCGCCGACCTCGCCTTCCTCGAGCGGATCTACAAGGCGGCGGTGGGCGCCGGCGCGGCGGAGGTCGTGGTCGTCGACACGATCGGCGCCGCGACGCCGGAGACGGCCGCCATGCTGGTCGGCCGCGCGCGGGAATGGGTCGGGCCCGAGGTGCCGGTCCACTTTCACGGACACAACGACTTCGGCCTGGCGACCGCCTCGGCGGTGGCCGCGGTCGGGGCCGGTGCGGCCTGGATTCAGGGCACCGTCAACGGGATGGGCGAGCGCGCGGGCAACGCGAACCTGCTCGAGGTGGCGCTGGCGCTCGACGCGCTCTACGGCGTGGCGACCAACCTCCGGCTCGAGCGCGCGCGAGAGGTGTCTCACCTCGTTTGCCGGCTGTCGGGGTACCAGCTGGAGCCGTGGAAGCCGGTCGTGGGCGAGACCCTCTTCGTCCGGGAGTCGGGCGCGGTCGCGAGTCAGTTTCACGATCCTCCGGCGATCGAGCCCTATTCGGCCGCCGTCGTCGCCGCCGAACGGAGGATCGTGCTCGGCAAGAAGAGCGGGCTCGACTCGATCCGGATCCGGTGCGAGGAGCTCGGGCTGGATGTGGCGGAGGAGCGCCGCGCAGGCGTGCTGGCAGCGGTGAAGGCCCTCGGGGCACGCGAGCGCCGGCTGGTCTCCGACGACGAGCTCCGCGCGATCGTCGAGGCAGACATTTGATCGAAAGGGGCGTTGAGCTCGCTCCACTCGCATGAGGTTTGTGCCTGCCACGTCGGAAGAGTCCTGACTGGCGGTGCGGCCGTCCGTCGCCGCCGATCTATCTCGGGCCGATGTCCCCGCGGGCCTCGCGTAGGGCTCGGATGTCGATCAGGTCCTGGTCGCGTCCCGCGAGGGTCTTGAAGTCGAGCAGGTCTTCGTAGCCGGTGAAGAGGACGGCGCCGAAGTCGAAGTGCGCCTCGTGTGCGCGCTCCGCGAGCCCTTCGTAATCGTCCGCGGTCTCGAGCTTGCCGAAGACGTACTGGAGGATGTCGACACGGCCGAACTTGGTTGCCAGATCCCAGCTGCCGTGGTCGTGGAGAGAATCGAGCGTGAAAGGCACAGGCAGGTCTTGTGGACGGAAGTCCGCAAGCAAGAGGGGCTCGGCTTCCATCTCGCTGAGCGCGTGCCAAAGGCGCTCGAGGTTCTCGTCGCTCGGCTCAGGCACGATGTCGATGTCCTTTGTCGACCGTACGTAGCCGTGATGGCCGACCGCGACGCCTCCGATCACGATGAGCTCCACCTCGTGCTTGACGAGTGTGGCGAGGATCGCCGGGATGTCCGGGGCAGGCAACCTCTTCGTTAAGCTGCCGCTCCCCTGGGGCGGCGATTCGCGGCGGTCGCGCTTACCTCTGCCCAGGAGACTGCCCCTGCGCGAGCGTGTTCAGTGATCGGTTGAGCGCCGCCAGCTCGAGGACACGCTCCTCCGGGCTCGTCTGCTCGTACTGCCGCTGGAGATCGTCCAGCGGAACGTTCGGACGGGGGAGCCGAGCGATGTCGTGCGCGAGCACAAGACGGCGCCCCCGCTGTGGCCAGCCAAGCTCCCGAACCGCCTCCGAAAGCACGCCTCGCGAACGGCCGGCCCGGCGCAAGCGACGCACCATGGTCGCAAGCTCGAGCAGGGGGGCCGTTTCCACTGCGAGCCGCTTCGATCCTTTGGGCGAGGCTACGACCGGTAGTTGGCCGCGGTCGATCCAGCGGTCGAGAGCTGTCACGCTCACGCCGAGCAGGCGCGCGGCGCCACGCTTCGTCACGGACGGAGAGAGCTGACGGCGCAGAGAGACCTCGATCGCGCGCAGCTCGTCTCGCAGCGCCGGGTCCCGCGTCTGCTGGATTGCAAGCCGCAGTCGCACGACGGGTTCCAGTAGGTCGGCCGTGCCGGCCATCGAAGGAACGATAGCGGAGTTGTTGTTCAGGGGGGCGATTTCACCAACTTGCTAGGCCGGCCGAGGGCGAGCGCCCGCCGGGCGAGCCCCGGCCGCAGTAGCCGCTGGGCGACGAGCGTCCCCGAGCCGGCGCCGAGCCCGGGACCCGGATGCGTACTCGCGCCGATGTGCCACAGACCCTCGACCGGTGTCCGGTGGCCGGGGAGCCCGGGCCGCGGCCGCCAGAGCAGGTTCTGGTCGAGAGCGCAGGAGCCGCTGTCGATGTCGCCGCCGGGCATGTTCACGTTCGCCCGCTCGATGTCCGCCGGCGAGAGGACGACCCGCCGCAGCAGCCCCGAGTCGAGGTTCGTGAGCTGGCGGCCCAGCCGCTCCTGGATGCGGTCGGCGTAGCGCTCGCGCAGCTCCTCGGTCCAGGTGCCGTCACCGACGTCGAGCTCCCCTGCGGCATCGCCCCGAGGCCGCGAGGGAAGCTCCTGGAGCTGGATCCAGAGGATCCACGAGCCTTCGGGCGCCCTCGACGGGTCGACCGCGAGCGGCTGGCCGACGACGACCGTCGCCTCCGCCGGGAGCAGCCCCCGGTCGGCCTCGTTGACGGCGCGAGAGACGCCGTCCAGCCCGGGCGTGAGGTGGACGATTGCCGTCCGCGCCAGGCGCTCGTCGCCGGCCCACCGGGGCGGCTCCGACAGCGCGAGGTGGATCTGCATCTCCCCCCGCCCGAAGCGGAAGCGCCGCGCCTCGGCGACGATCGGGCCGGGCACGCCGGCGCCGTCGAGCAGCTCCGTGTACAGCTGCGACGGCGTCACGTTCGCCAGCACGGCCCGCCCGGCGGCG
This sequence comes from Gaiellaceae bacterium, assembly GCA_046262415.1. Lineage (GTDB taxonomy): Bacteria > Actinomycetota > Thermoleophilia > Gaiellales > Gaiellaceae > JACDAS01. The sequence continues at coordinate 20,354 of JBHEMU010000091.1, forward strand.
TAGCTTTCGCCGTCGCGCGTCCGCACACCCGTCGCGCGCCCGTCCGAGACGAGGATCCGCTCCACGTCGCGGCCCGTCTCGAGCGACCCGCCGGCATCCCGGATCACGCCGGCGAGCGCCTCGACGAGCTTGACGCCGCCGTCACGGGGCACTGGCATCCCGCCGAGCTGCAGGGCGACCGAGATCACCTGGGCCATGAAGCCCGACGAGGCCGCGTCCGGGCCGAGTCCGGTGTGGAGCACCCAGGGCGCGAAGAGGCCGCGCGCCCGCTCCGACTCGAAGGTCTCCGTCGACCAGTCACGGCACGACGAGAGGGCGTCGCCCGAAAAGGCGACGAGCCCTCGCCGCCCCAGCCGCCGGTAGGCCTTCAGCCCGAGCGCCAGTCCCGCCCGCGACCAGAGCTCGGTGCCGAGGACGCCGAAGGCGAGGTCGGCGTTTGCCAGGAAGCGCTCGACGACGCCGGACCAGGCCGGCCCGAGCTCGGCGACGTTCTGATCCTGCGACGTCGTCAGGAAGACGCTTTCGCCGTCGGGGAACAGCGTCGCCGTCGGCAGGTCGGTGTTCAGGTACTCGAGTCCGCGCGAGTCGAGGTCGCCCTTCAGCTCGGCGTAGGCGGCCGATCCCGTCCAGAGCGGATGCCAGGCGGCGAGGACCTCGTGCACGAAGCCGGGTTCGGTGAGCTCCGCCGTTCTGATCGCGCCGCCGAGCCAGTCGTTCCGCTCGAGCACGCAGACGCCCCAGCCTGCCTTCGCGAGCAGCGCACCCGCGGCGAGGGAATTGATGCCGCTGCCGACGCAGACGGCGTCGTACCGCCGCATCAGCGCAGTGCCCAGACCCGGAGGAAGCTGTCCCGGGCCCGGCGGACCAGCTCCTCCGGCTCGAGCGCCCAGAGCGAGTCCGGGAACTGCTCGCCGAAGGTCCCGTCGTCGGAGAAGATCTCGATGTCGTGCCAGCCTTCGTAGCCCGCCTCGTCCAGCGTTCGGAGCAGCGGGCCCAGATCGATGACGCCGTCGCCCGGCAGGACGCGGTCGAAGCCGCTCCGCGTCGGCTCGCGGCGGTCGCCGACGTGGACGCCGAGGATCCTCCCGGCATGCGTCCGGATCTCCTCGTCGCGCCCCGGGGAGTCCCACACGTGCCACGTGTCGACCAGGATCCCGACCGAAGGCGCACCCGCCTCGGCGAGGAGCGAGACGGCGTCGCCGATCGTGTGGACGAACGAGAGCTCGTCGGCCTGGGACGGGTGGATCGGCTCGAGCGCAACGCGCACGCCCGCGCGCTCGGCGACCGCCGCGATCTCGCCGAGCGCTTCGAGCACGAGGCGGCGCCGGTCGCTGCCCGGCCCGGTCAGGAAGACGATGCAGTCCGGATCCAGCTCCGCCAGCCGCCGGACGCTCGCGCAGAGCGCCTCCACCCGTTCGGCTGGATCGTCCGGGCCGGGCATCGACGGCAGCGGCAGGATCGAGGGCACGGCCGGAATGCAGTGGGTCGCCGAGAGGCCGCTGTCGCGGAGCCTCGCGGGCGCCTCCTCGTCGCCGAGAATCTTGAATTCGCAGACGCCGATGCCGGCCACGCCGGCGGCGCGGTAGGCGGCGAGATCCTCGTCGAAGCTAGCCCCCATCGTCGTGAACTCGCAGATCGACAGCCTCGGTTCCGCGCGCATCGCACGGGAGATTGAAGTTTCCGCGGCGATGGGTCAATGTTGCCCCGGGTCCTACGAGGGAGGAGCAGACGGCATGACACGACGGAGATGGTGGGTGGCGGCCCTGGCGGTGGCAGTGACCGGCGGACTCGCCGCAGGCCTGGCCGCGACGACGGCCACCGGCACGAGCGACGCGCAGAAGCCGATCGTGATCGGTTGGGCGGGCGACCTGACGAAGAACATGGCGCCGTTCGACGGGCCCGGGCTTGCCGCGGCGCAGATCAGGGTCAAGGAGATCAACGCGAAGGGCGGCGTCAACGGGCGCCCGCTGCAGCTCAAGTTCGTCAATACGCAGCTCGACCCCGCGAAGACGAAGCAGGCGGCCGCCGACCTGATCGAGCAGGGAGCCGACGTGTTGATGGTCACCTGCGACGTCGACTTCGCGACGCCGGCGATCCAGGAGGGCCTGAACGCGGGCAAGCTCACCGTCTCCGCGTGCATCGGGACCGACCAGATGGGGCCGAAGCGCTTCGGGTCGAAGGGCAAGCTCGCCTTCAGCTTCGGCAACGCCGCACAGGACGAGGGCGCCGCGATGGCGGAGTACGCGATCAAGCGCGGCTGGAAGACCGCGATCATCGTCAAGGACAACCTGCTCGTCTACTTCAAGAACGTCAACGACGCGTTCGAGAAGCGCTTCAAGGAGAAGGGCGGCAAGATCGTCTACAAGGACAGCTTCACCTCGTTCGACAAGACGATCAACAACGTCGTCAGCCGCGTGAACGGCAAGAAGGCCGACGTGATCTCGTTCGTGACCGCGTTCGGCGAGCTGCCCCAGTTCGTCGCGGGCCTGCGCAGCCTCGGCAACAAGACCGCGATCCTGAACTCGTGGGGCGGCGACGGAACCTACTGGAACCCGAAGAAGCCGAAGGTGACGAACTACTACTACGTGACGTACGCGTCCGCCTTCGGCGACGACCCGAATCCCGCCGTGAACAGGCTGGCGGCGAAGATGAGGCGCGCCGGCAAGGCACCGGGGACGGCGAGCTTCGTCCAGGGCCCGACCGCGATCGAGGGCATCGTCGCCGCGATCAAGCGGGCCGGTGGCTCGACCGACGGCGCGAAGCTGGCGGCGCAAATGGAGAAGTTCAAGGGGTTGAAGACGATCTCCGGCTCGGTCAAGTTCTCGCCGGCCTTCCACAGCGTGACGGGCCGCGCCTACCGGGTGATGGTGATCAACAACAACAAGGCGAGGTACCTGCGGCTGATCAAGGCGAGCTCGCCGGCGGACATCGGGTAGGCACGTCGGAGCGCGCGCAGCACGGTTCCAGTCAGCACGACCGATGGCCCGGAGGCGCGCTCCGGGCCATCGGCGTCTCGCGCGCCTTCGTGGGAGTCCACGCGCTCGAGGAGGTGACGCTCGAGCTCCATCGCCACGAAGTGGTGGGGCTGATCGGCCCGAACGGCGCCGGCAAGACCACGCTCGTCAACGTCGTCACCGGCTTCGATTTCCCGAGCGCCGGCAGGGTGGAGCTCGCGGGCACTGACATCACCGGCTGGCCGGCGCACCGGCGCGGGCGGGCCGGTCTGGCGCGCACGTTCCAGCACGGCCATCTCTTCTCGGGTCTGTCCGTGCGCGAGAACGTCGAGGTCGCCGCGCTCGGCTCGGGCGCGCGGCCCCGGGAGGCGCGCCAGCGCGCGGACGAGCTACTGGGCGCCCTCGGCCTCGGCGACCGGGCGGAACGGCCGGCGGCGGTGTTGCCGCACGGCGACGAGCGGAAGCTCGGCGTCGCCCGCGCGCTCGCCACGCGGCCCCGGTTCGTGCTGATGGACGAGCCGGCCGCCGGGCTGCAGGAGGCGGAGATCCCGGACTTCGCGGCGGTCGTGCGCGGCGTGCGGGACGAGCACGGGGCCGGCGTGCTGCTGATCGACCACAACGTCGCCCTGATCATGGAGGTCTGCGACCGGGTGCAGGTGCTCGACCAGGGTCGGACGATCGCCGAGGGTCCGCCGGCCGAGATCAGGCGGAACCTCCACGTCACGACCGCCTACCTCGGTGGGAGCCTTGGCTGAGCCCTTTCTCGCCCTGGAAGGAGTCGAGGTCCGCTACGGCCAGGTTGCGGCCGTGCGGGGGGTCACCTTCGAAGTGGCTCGCGGCGAGCTCGTCGGCCTGATCGGGCCGAACGGGGCCGGCAAGTCGACGACGCTCCACGCGATCATGGGCGTCGTCCCTGTGAGCAAGGGCGACGTCCGCCTCGCCGGGCAGTCGCTCCGCGGCCGGCCGCCGGAGCTCGTGGCGCGTGCCGGCGTCGCCCTCGTCCCGGAGGGGCGCCACGTGTTCGCCGGGCTCACCGTCGAGGAGAACCTGCGGCTGGGGCTCGCGGGGCGCCGGACGCGGGACGGCGTCGAAGCTGATCTGGCCCGCGTGCACGAGCTCTTTCCGGCGGTCGCGGCCGCCCGCCGGCGCCAGGCCGGCGCCCTGTCGGGCGGACAGCAGCAGCAACTCGCGATCGCGCGCGCTCTCGTCGCCAGGCCGGACGTCCTGCTCCTGGACGAGCCCTCGCTCGGCCTCGCGCCGACCGTGGTCGAGACGGTCTTCTCGACGCTCGCCGAGATCCGCCGGCAGGGCGTGACGATCTTGCTCGTCGAGCAGCGAGCGCAGATCACGATCGGCCTCGCAGACCGGACGTACGTGCTCGCGAACGGCGAGATCCGCCTCACGCTGAGCCCGCCGGACGCGGCCGATACGGAGCGGCTCGCGGCCGCGTACCTCTCGTGACGACCCTCCAGGCAGTGATCGACGCGGTCGCGCTGGGCGCCATCTACGCCCTCGTCGCGGTCGGGATCGGGCTCGTCTTCGGCGTGCTGCGCCTGATCAACTTCGCCTACGGCGAGCTGATCACGGCGGGCGCGTACACGCTGCACGTGCTCAGGGACGAGCCCGCCTTCCTCGCCATCCTCGCGTGCTTCGCCGTCGTCGTCTCCCTCTCGCTGGCGATGGAGCGGATCGCCTTCCGCCCGCTGCGGAGCGCCTCCCCGGCGACGATGCTCGTCGCCACCTTCGCAGTCAGCTACCTGCTCCAGGCCGTGTACCTGCTCGTGTTCGGCTCGCTCGGCGACTCGGTCTCGACGCTCGCCGGCCTGCAGCAGGCGGTCGATGTCGGCTCGCTCCACATTCGCTGGATCACGATCGTCACGCTCGGCTGCGGCGCGGCCGTGCTCGGCGGGACGGCGCTGCTGCTCGGGCGCACCGGCATCGGCCTGCACATGCGAGCCGCGGCGGCGGACTTCCGCACGGCGCGGATCCTGGGCGTCCGCGCGAACAGGGTGATCGCGTTCGCCTTCCTCGTCTCCGGCTTCCTCGCCGCGGTCGTCAGCGTCCTCTTCACGGTGCAGAACTCGCTCGTGACGCCCGACCTCGGCGTCCCCGTCACGATCTTCGCCCTCGTGGGCGTCGTCGTCGGCGGCCTCGACCGGCTGTGGACGGCCACGCTCGGCGGCTTCGCGATCGGCTTCGTCTACTCGCTGCTCGGCGACCAGCTCTCGGGAGGAGCGCGCGTGTACCTGCCGTCGCTCGTCTTCGGGCTCGTCATCGGTGTGCTGCTGCTGCGGCCGGGCGGGTTGTTCGCGGGGGGCCGCGTGCCGGTGGAGCGGGTGTGAGACGCCTCGAGCCGCTCGTGCAGTTCCTCGGGCCCGCGCTCCTGATCCTGGCCGTCGCCGTTGTCGGCAGCCTCACCTCGCACGCGCGCGAGATCGAGTTCCGGAATGCGCTCGTGAACGTCGCGATCGTCGTCGCGCTCTACGTCTTCGTCGGCAACTCGGGCGTCGTCTCCTTCGGACACGTCAGCTTCGTGGCGGTCGGGGCGTTTGCCTCCGGGCTGCTGACGATCGAGGCGCAGAGCAAGCAGTTCGTCCTACCCGGCCTGTTCGGGTTCCTCCAGGAGACGACGATCGGGGACCTCCCGTCGCTCGGGCTGGCGGCGGTAGCGGGCGGGGTCTTTGCCTTCCTCGTCGGCCTGCCGCTGATGCGTCTCTCGGGCCTGCCCGCGGGCATCGCCACGCTCGCCGTGCTCGGGATCACCTACAACGTCCTGCGCAACTGGACGAAGATCGGCCCGGGACCGCTGACGCTCTCGCTCGTGCCGGAGACCACGACGATCTGGCGCGCCGCCGTGGGTGCCCTCGCCGTCGCCGCCGTCGCGCTCGTCTACCAGCGGTCGCGGGCCGGGCGGCAGCTGCGCGCGACGCGGGAGGATGCGGGCGCCGCGCAGGCGTGCGGCATCGACGTCTACCGTCAGCGGCTCTTCGCATTCACCCTGTCGGGAGCTCTGGCGGGGCTGGCAGGGGGGCTCCTCGTGCATCTGCTCGGCAGCATCACCACCGACCAGGTCTACCTCGGCCTGACGTTCCTGACGCTCGCGATGCTCGTGATCGGGGGAGTCTCGAGCCTCTGGGGCGCGGTCGTCGGCGCACTCCTCGTCAGCGGCGTGAACGCGTTCCTGGTCGATGCGGAGAACACGGTCCACGTCGGCTTCGACCTGACCCTGCCGCAGGGGACGAGCCTCGTCATCCTCGGCGCGCTGATGGCGCTCGTCCTGATCGTGCGCCCCGCCGGGCTGACGGGCGGTCGCGAGTTCTCGCTGCCGCGGCGACGCCCGACAAGCGGACCCGAACGTTCCATGTAGGTCGCCGCTGGTGGCCCGATCCCGACGTAGCGGGGCGGAGAGGGGCCACGCTACGTCAGGAGCTGGCTCGCCGCTACTCGTTGGCCAGTGCCGCCGCGATCTTCTGCGCGATGACCTCGACTGAGTCTCGCGACGCTCAAAGCCGGCAAGGTCAGGAAGTATGCCGCTGCACTCGGCGGTCGTCGGATGAGGCCGCGCTCGAGATCGCTGGACGGGAGACAGAAGTTCGGGACGTTTCAGGATGCGGCGATGTCTTCGCTCTGCTTTGCAACGCTGAAACCCATGGCCTTGCCTTCGGCGGCAACGAATCGAAGGTCGACCTTCTCAACCGTCCCTTCGGGAACAGCCACGACGCGGGCATCCAGATCGTCGTCGACCGTCTGGAGACCAGCTACGGCGGGTTAGACTGAACGATTTCGGGTGCGAACGACGTGCTGTCTCGGAGTAACGCCTGTCTGACAGCCGCTACTCTTCATGTGTGCGCTACTGGCCGAACCCCGCTCATAAGACCGAGACCACGGAGGCTGGACCGCCCCGCTGGCGGCCCGACAAAGCGCCGTGCCCGAACGATATGCAGCTGAGAGAGCGGAGGGAGCTGCTCCAAACGGCTGTCCCGATCGACCCGACCGATCCTCGGTCCCGGCGCTTCAATATCCGGAGGAGCGGGCGAGGCTTAGAGCTATACGACGCAAAATGGCATCAGGATGTCGAAGGCGAGCCTGAGTTTCATGGCCATCCAGCAAGTTTCGTTCCGGCAAGGGTGCGTGCTTCGAGTGTTCCGGGACAGAGAGCAGATCACTAGGGCCGAGTACAGCAAGCTTGTGAAGGAATTCGGATGCCCCTGATCGGCAACACAAACGAGCTCGCATTTGAGGTTACGCCCGTCACCCCCTCCTGGGAGCGCCGCTATCTGCCGGAAGTGGCAGGATGGGCCGGGACCGCGGTTTGGGTCGGCGGACAGAATCTCTGCCGGCATATCGAGCCTGGGTCGAGCGAGGTCAGCGATCACCTATATGTTCCCCTCGCTCCGATCGCCGATTGGCTCCTACAGGTCTTTCCCGCGTTCGAGTTCGAGGAACGAGCAGCACTCTTTCCGACGTCGCGACATCTTCACGCAAGCGCCGCAAGCTGGGGCAATACTGCTCCTCTGTCAGGAATGAGCGAGGATGATTGGATAGACGCTCGTGAGGATTGGTGGTTGCGGCACTTCCTCCGCGCGGGGACCGACGGCGCACGATTGCCAGATTTGGCGTTCGCTCGAGACGATGAGAACCTCATCGTCGAGTGGAGGATTCCCCGCTTCGTCGGAGACAACGCTCCAACCATGCTTTGTGGAGAAGGTGAGTTCGAGATTCAGTGGGATCAAGCGCATTCCACAATCCGGAGTCTCATTGCTCAGGTGGCTAGTTGGCTCCGCGGCACCGCCGTCGACGGAGTCTATCCGTGGGTGCGCGAGGAAGATCCACTAGACCGTTTGCCAGCCGAGCTTCGGACCGCCCTCGAGTACTACACCGGTCGTCGGCTCGATGCCCTTGAGGCGCTCTTTGGGGTAGAGCAGCTCGGCGAACTCTTGGACGTTCTGCACCTGAATGATGCGTGCACCGATCCCGCCGCTAGCCCCCAGTGCCAAATACTGCGCGATCTTTCACCAGTTGTCGGCTCCGAGATCGGTCAGCTAATTGCCGAAGTCGGGCACCGTGTCAACGGAGCGGCTCCAAATGCTTTCATGCGCTGGCGCCGCGCTCGAGGTCTGGCAATTGATGCCGCTCGGGCTGCGGAGTCTGTCGAGGCTGCCGGTCAACTAGCGGCGATCGAGTTGCGTGGTCATGCTGGCCTCGACGGCCAGCCCGTCGAGGATCACGCTGCGTTGCTCGCCGAATTCGGCCTCCTCTACGAGCATTCCTCGGTGGAAGGACATCACGATCGGATGATCGTTGGCACACGAGAAGAGGGCACCCCGATCGCTGTGACTCTCAGCACACCCCGGACGTCGCGAAGTTGGGGGCAACGGTTCGAGGCCGTACGGGCGCTCGGCCACCTTCTCCTCGATCCACTCAGAGAAGGGGCTATCGGCGCTGCCTCTGGCCCATTTGCTCAGGAAACGAGGCGACGCAGGTCAGGTGCCTTTGCTGCCGAATTGCTTCTTCCGGAAGCGGCGCTTGGAGAGGCCAGCCACGGTCAGCTCGACGGGGCTGCGGAGACCGGACAGTTTGAAGCACTCTTGGAGCGGTACGGGGTCGGCGCAAGCGTGGCCGCGTACCAGCTCTGGAACCGAGGATGGTTGTCGAGTCCGGAGGTCAGGGACGAACTGATCTATCAGTTTGCTGCAGTCTGATAGCCGCCTCGGGATACGCCTTGGGGGTCTGCACGGTGTTCCGCCCATGCCGTAGTTTCAGTTTGAAAGAGCCACGTCGCCTCTCTGAAAATGGGCGCGGCTGGGATTGGACCAGCGACCTCCCGCGTGTGTGGAGTCCATAACCGACCGCGAAGCGATCTACCCTGGCGTGAAGATCCGCAGCGGCACGTCCGAGAAGGGCACGCCGCCGCCCGCCGTGACGAGCCAGGTGTCCTGCATGTAGAGGGACGCCCGCTCGTCCGTGGTGATCGCGTGCGGGTGCATCGAGACGACCATGTTCTCGCGCAGCTCGACGTCGACGCCCTCGCCGATCCGGGGGAACTCGATCATCGTCATCCCGATCGAATGGCCCGTCACGTGGCCGAGCGTGAAGCCGCGCTCCACAAACGGCCGAGACACCGCCCGGTGGACGTCATGGGCCGTCGCGCCCGCGCGCATTCCCGTCCGCGCCGCCTCGAAGTACTCGCCGTACGCCTCCATCGCCGAGAGCGTCTCGGGGCTCGGCGTCCCCGCGCAGATCGGCCGCGAGAACTCGACCCAGTGGCCGCCGGGCCCCGCGATCTCCAGGCCGTACAGCAGCAGGTCGTCGCGCTCGATCCGGCGGTCGTGCGCCGGGAACCTGAACTCCGGCCAGGCGGCACCTTCCCCGCCTCCCAGCACCATGTCCATCGTCGTCCGGTACGTGCCCGCGGCGGTAAAGAGCCGTTCCGCCTCCGCCATCACCTCGGCCTCGGTCCGGCCGACCTCGTAGGCGTCGAGGACGACTCGGAACCCCTCCTCGTTGATCCGCATGCTCTCGCGCACGGACTCGAGCTCGGCAGCGCTCTTCACCGCGCGCGCCAGGTCGAACTCCCGGTCGAACGGCACCAGCTCGGCCGGGCCCTCCACGAGCGCGCGGTAGTCACGCACGGCGAGCACGTGGTCGAGCCCGTAGACGCCGAGCCGCCGCCAGCCGCGCTCCCGCGCCCGCTCGCGGATCCACTCGCCGGGATGCTCCGCGAAGACCTGCTCGGGGACGAGCGCCTCGCCGTGGTCGCCGACCCAGCGGGCCTCGCGCGGGAAGACGATCGCCGCCTCGCCGTCGACGGGGACGACGACGTACGCGTAGCGATGCAGGATGCGGAAGCCCGAGAGGTAGCGAACGGCGCCCTCGAACCCGGTGTACTCCGACCCGGCGACGAGCACCGCGTCCACGCCGGCCTCCGCCGCCGCCGCGCGGACGGCGTCCTGGCGCCGTTCGAGCTCCCAGTCCGTCACTGCGCCCACCTCCATTCCATGCCCTTGACGAGCGCCGTCAGGGCGCCGTTCAGCGGCGCCTCGACGCCTTGCCGCGCGCCGAACGCGACGATCGCACCGTTCAGGAAGTCGACCTCGGTCGGCCGCGCAGCCTCCACGTCCTGAAGCATGCTCGGCTTGTGGTCGTAGGCCACCTCCTTGCGCGCGGCGAAGTCGAACAGCTCCTCCGGATCCATGTCGAGCACGATGCCCTGCGCGTCGGCGACAGCTCGCCCCTCCCGCATCACCGCCCACGCGAGCTCGCGGGTCGCCGGGTGCTCGGCGATGCGACCGTGCGTGAGCCCCGTCAGCGCGCCGATCGCGTTCGACGCGGCGTTGAAGATCAGCTTCCGCCACTGCGCCCCGCGCGCGTCCTCGAGCGCGTGCGTCGGCATCCCGCCCCGCGTGCACGCGTCGGCGAGCTCGCGCACCTTCTCGAGCGGGGCCGGGCTCGGCTCGAACGGGCCGAGGTGCGTGTCGCCCTTCGTGTCCCACCCGACGTGGCCGGGCGCGATCACGTGGCCCGCCGGGAACGTCGTGCCGCGGATCACCTCACGCACGTGCTCGGCGATCAGCTCCTCGTTGCCCGCGCCGTTCTGCACCGAGCACACCGCGCCGCCGCGGAATGCGTGCGCCGCCGCGGCGACCGCCGCCGAGGTGTGCATGCTCTTCACGGCGACGACGCCGTAGTCGCACGACGGCAGATCGCCCGCGTCGGCCGTCGCGCGCACCTGTCCGACGAGCTCGCCGGCGCCGGAGATCCGCAGGCCGGCCTCGTTGATCGCGCGCACGTGCGCCTCGTCGAGGTCGAAGGCCCACACCTCCACGTCCTCGAGCTGCGCGAGGTGGGCGGCGAACAGGGAGCCGACGGCCCCGCACCCGACCACCGCCACCCTCACCAGCCGCTCTCCCGCGCCTTGACGAGCCGGAGCAGCGCCGTGTGCAACGGGACCGCGATGCCGTGCCGTTCCGCCTCGCCCACCAGCGCACCCGTGATGAAGTCGACCTCGGTCGGCCGTCGGCTCCGGACGTCCTCGAGCATCGAGGGCACGTGAGCGTACGCGCCCGCCGCCGCCTCGGTCTCGCCCCGCCGGACGGCGTGCACGTTCATCTCCCACGGATCCTCGTGCAGCTCGACGCCGGCGGCACGGGCCACGAGCTTGCCCTCGTCGACCAGGTCGCGCACGAGGTGCCCGAGGTCGCCGGGTCGCTCGGTCGCCGCGAACTGGGCGACGTGGGGGAGATCGGTGAGCGCCGCGACCGGGTTGACGGTCGCGTTGAAGATCAGCTTCGACCACTGCGCGGGCCGCAGGTCGTCGAAGGCGCGCGCGCGCAGCCCCGCCTGCTCCAGCAGCTCCCGCACCTCGTCCACGCGCTCGAAGGGCAGCTCGCCCAGGTAGGGGCCCATCCAGGTCTCGGTGTCGAGCTCGTACTCGACGTGCGCGTCCCCGTGGCGTACGCCGCTCATGAAGGTGACGGCGGAGATCAGCGGCCACTCCCCGTGGGCGCGGACGATCTGCTCGGCGCCGAGGCCGTTCTGGATCGTCATCAGCGTCGCGCCCGGTGACCGTCCGGCCAGGCCGGCCGCGGCCCGCTCGAGATCGGTCGCCTTCGTCGCGACGATGCCGAGCTCGAACCCGGGCAGCTCCGCCGGATCCACCGTGGCTGCGACCCGGGCGACGAAGTCGTGCTTGCCGGAGACCCGCAGGCCCTCGTCGTTCAGGGCGCGCGCGTGCTCGCCGCGCCGGACGAGCACGCTGACGTCGGCGACCTGTGCCAGATGGGCGGCGTAGAGGCTGCCGATCACGCCCGCGCCGACGACGCAGACCCGCGTCACGCCAGCAGCTCCCGGTGCCGCGCCAGGGCCCCGAGGACGGCCTCGACGTCCTCGGCCGTGTTGTAGCAGTGGGCCGACACCCGGAGGTTTCCGTCGCGGGAGGACGTCACGATCCGCGCGGCGGCGAGGGCGGCCACGAGGGCGGGGGCGTCGGTCGAGGCGATGCACACGAGGGCGCCCCGTCGCTCGGTCGCACGCGGCGTCACCACCCGGCCGCCCAGCTCCTCGACGCCCTCGATCAGCCGCTCGTTGAGCCCGTTCACGTGCTCCCGCGTCTCGGCGATCCCGATCTCCTCCATCACCTCGATGCCCGCGATCCCCGCGTAGATCGACGGCACGGGCGGCGTCCCCGACTGAAAGCGCCGCGCCGTGGGGGACGGCGAGTAGTCGTGAATGTCCATGGCGAAGATGTCCTCGTCGGCGAACCACCCCGTCGCCGTCGGCCTGGCCTTCTCCCAAAGCTCCCGGCGGCAGTAGAAGAACGCCAGGCCGGCCGAGCCGAGGAGGTACTTCAGCGTGCCGGCTGCGAGGAAATCGACGTCGAGCTGCTTGGCGTCCAGCGGCATGGAGCCCGCGGTCTGGTAGGCGTCGAGGAGGACGAGAGCGCCACGCTGATGCGCGAGCTCCACGACGGCTTCGACGTCGACCATCGCGCCG
>JBHEMU010000092.1:0-4595 GCA_046262415.1 Gaiellaceae bacterium
GGCAGGCCGAGCTTCTCGGCCACGAGCTCGTCGAGCCCCTCTGCCTGCAGTGCCTCGGGCACCAGGTAGACGTCGGACACGTCGCGGCACGAGACCACTGCCCGTGGCTCGACGTCGGCGAAGAGGGCAATCTTGTCCCGGATGTCGTCGGAGAGGGGATCGCGCGAGCGGGCAACGACGATGTCGGGATGGATTCCGATCCGCCGCAGCTCGTTGACGGAGTGCTGCGTGGGCTTCGTCTTCAGCTCACCGGCCGCGTCGATGAACGGCACCAGCGTCACGTGTAGGTAGAGGACGTTCTCCGGGCCGGCCTCGCGGCGGAACTGACGGATCGCCTCCAGGAACGGCAGCGACTCGATGTCGCCGACCGTGCCGCCGATCTCGCTGATGACGACGTCCGTCGGGGAGGCATCCGAGAGGCGGCGGATTCGCTCCTTGATCTCATTCGTGATGTGCGGGATCACCTGGATGGTGGCCCCGAGATACTCGCCTTTGCGCTCCTTCCGCAGGACCGAGTGCCAGACGGACCCCGCGGTATGGCTCGCGTTGCGCGAGAGATTCTCGTCGACGAAACGCTCGTAGTGCCCGATGTCGAGGTCTGTCTCCGCCCCGTCCTCGGTGACGAACACCTCGCCGTGCTGGAAGGGGCTCATGGTGCCCGGGTCGACGTTCAGGTACGGGTCGAACTTCTGCGCCTGCACCTTGAGCCCGCGGGCCTTCAGCAGGCGTCCCAAAGAGGCCGCCACGATCCCCTTGCCGAGGGCCGAGACGACGCCGCCGGTGACGAAGACGTACTTGGTCGGCTGGGCGCTCACGTCGAAATCCTCCCGAGCCGGTCGAGCTGCGCGAGCCCCGGCGTGCGCTCGATCAGGCGGCCGAGGGAACGGGTCTCGCCGAGGAGGTTCAAGCCCGCCAGCGCCCCGATTGCCAGCCAGCGGCCCCGCTCCGTGAGTCGAGTCACGGATCTCAAGCCTAGCAGCGCCCCGAGCGCGTTCGACCCCCCGTCCCCGAGCATCGCCATCTCGCGAAGATCGTAGGCAAGCAGCAGGACGGCCAGACCGCGCGGCGCGCCGAGCGGGAAAGCCGCCGCGAGATATGCCTTGAGAGCCCGACCCGGACGCGTGTCGAGCTGGTTCAGCGCATTGGCCGCGAGCGCGACGAGGAGCGCCCCCGAGGCGCGCCGCGTGCTGAGGAAGCCGATCGCCGGAATCGCGACGAGCTTCAGCACGCCGGTCGTCCCGCGGGCACGGAGATGGGCGCGAAGGCCTCGCTCGCGGCCGCTCCAGAGATCGTCGACGAGCCCGGTCGCGGCCACCGCGGCGAGCGCGGGGTCGCGGCCGACGCCCACGAGCCAGCCGAGCAGCGGGACCCTGACGCCGCGGTAGTTGATGGCCAGCGGCCCACAGGCGACCAGTGCGTCATGCAGCTGGCGTCCTCGGTGCAGGAAGCCTCTGACGTCCCGGCCGGTGGCGCGGTGCGCGAGCGGCAGCTCGAGCTCGCTTACGCGGAGCCCCGCCCGGACCGCGTCGATCGTCATCCGCGTCTCGCACCCGAACCCGGGAGCGAGCGGGAAGCAGGTCGCCCGCGCCGTCGCGGACACCGCCCGCTGCCCCGAGAGCGGCTCGGCGGCCCGGAAGCCGCAGCGCAGTCGGATCAGAGCCCTCGCGGCGCGCTTGGCCAGGCCGAAGCCTCCCCCCTGACGTTGGGCGAAGCGCGCGATCGCGACATCGGCGTCGTCGGCGACGAGCGGGCGGAGACTCCCTCCGAGGTCGGCGTCGCAGAGCAGCAACGAACCCGGCGGGGCGGCGCGCTCGGCCGCCGACAGCGCCTGGCCCTTTCCGCGCGCCCGCAGCCGGAGCACCGTCGCCCCCGCGGCCTCGGCGGCGTCCGCCGTCGCGTCCCGGGAGCCGTCGTCAGCGACGAAGACCTCTACCGCGGGGAATGTCTGGCGCAGAGCCGAGACGGTCGGGCCGATCCGTTCCTCCTCGTCGCGCGCGGCGACGAGGATCGCGACGGGCTCATCCACCCGCGTCCCGATTGGGCTCCACGGGCTCGATCGGCGGAATCGGCGCGTCCGCGGTCTGCTCCTTCAGGCCGTACTGCCCGCGTGCGCCCCCGGCGAGCAGGACGGCGAGAGCGACCTTTCCCACCCGCGTGTCGATCGAGTCGACGCTCGAGAACTCGGCACGGCGGTAGACCGGGATCGCCGAGCGCTCGGCTGTGGAGGCCTCCACGCCGACGACCGGCACGCTGCCCCGAAGTCCGGCGTAGAAGCCACGCAGGAAGCGCGCCGTCCCCGCACCCTGCGGCCGTGCTGAGCGGACGACGACGACTGCGTTGGCCTCCTGCTGCGATCGGCCTCGTCGCTCCTCGAGCAGCTCGTCCCCGAGCGCGTTCCAGAGCGGCGTCTCGCCTCCGTCGACGAGCTCGCGGCCGAGGTCGCGCCCGAGATCCGAGAGGTGGTCGTCGCCGACGTAGCCGGCCAGCGCGGCTTGCGAGCGGAGGCTCGCCTGCAGCGCATCCTCCCGGATCGGGACGGTCAGCGCCCGCAGCCGCAACACCGCCGCGCCCGCATCGGCAAGCGCGGTCTCGACCTCCGAGTTCAGGCCATCGTCCACGGAACCGACGAAGACGACGGCGATCTCGCGACCCGAGAGCCGCTCTTTCATCACCGCGTCGTAGGCTTCCTCGACGAACTGCACGGCGGCGTCCTGCTGCTTCGACCCCTCCGAGGCCGAATCGAGCTCCTCGTGCAGCCGCGCGATCTCCAACTCCCTCCGTTCGAGCAGCGCACGGTCAGCGAGGCCGGGATCGGAGATCGCGACACCCACGAGGATGCCAATGATGAGCGCCAGGAAGACAGCCGCGAGCGAGGCGACGTGGTAGCGAAAGTCGAACATGGACGAAGGTCAGAGCTCGGCGGCAGTCTGGCACAGGGCGTGGAGGCGGCTGAGCGCTTTGCGGGGAAGCGAGCGCCCGAACCCGACGAGCGAGGGGCTCGAGACGATGAGGATCGCGCGGGTGCGATGGGCGCTGACAGCCTCGAGCCGGAGCTCGACGTCAACGCGGTCGGCTGTTAGGTGCCAGGCGACGAGGGAGGGCTCCTCGACCCGCCGGACGAGCAGCATGCCGGGCGCCCGAGAGCGGTGCAGCAGCGACGGCCGGTCGGCGGCGCGCACCTGCCAGCGGGCTCCCTCCGAGAGCCCCCGGCGGTCGGGCTCGACGCTCGCGAGCCCGGGCCACCAGTCGGGCAGGTGATGAGGCTCTGCGAGGAAGGCCCACACGTCGCGGCGGGGTGCGAGCAGCTCGCGCTCTGCCTCGACCCGCGGCACTCAATCAGCCGGGAAAGAGCGGACTCGTGTGCCTCGGCTCGTTGAGAGGGAGCTCGCCGCCGCCGGGAATCTGGATTCCCGTGACGAGGCCGAAGCCCTCGTCCGTCAGTCCGTGCACGCCTGTGATCATGACTTCCCGGCCAGGATCCTACGGGCCACGGCTCCGTCCTCAGGGATCGCGCCCGACCACGCCAGAACAGCTCCCCCGGGGGCGCTTCCGCGCCCTCGCCCCCGCTGTTCAGCGTAGCGGCGACAGTCGGACGAGTGGGAAACGAGATTGCAGCGAACGTGCGCAAAACGAGTCACAGGCCCAGGACGTCGCGAAGCCGTAGACCGAGCAGCTCAATCGAGTTGCGAAGCGCCGGCGAGACCGCGACGGCAACGACGATCGCCGCGAGCCCCGCCAGTGTGACCGTGACGAGGGGCCAGAGTCCGACCCGGCGGCTGACGAGGCGCGACACCCCCTTCGCGTCGATGAGTATCTCGCCCACTTTCAGCCGCGTGACGAACGTCGACGACATCCCGGCTCGGTTGCGCTCGAGGAACTCGATCAGATTGAAGTGGGTGCCGACCGCGACGATCAGCTCCGCCCCTTTCTCGTAGGCGAGCAGGAGCGCGATGTCCTCACTGATGCCCGTGGCCGCGACCGCGTGGTAGGCAACCCCGAGCCGCTCGAGCCGCTCGGCGCCGGGCGCGCCCCCCTCCGGATAGGCGTGCACGACGATCTCCGCGCCGGATGAGAGCGCGGAGTCGGAGACCGAGTCCATGTCGCCGACAATCACGTCCGGCCGGTATCCGGCCTCGCGGAGGGCGTCGGCACCCCCGTCGACCCCGATGAGCACCGGCTTGAAGTCGCGGACGTACGGCTTCACGATCCGGAGGTCACGTTTGTGGCCCGGCCCGCGTGCAACGACGAGGGCGTGGCGATCGCGGAAGCGTGTGTCGAGCGACGGGAAGTCGATCCCCTCCGCCAGCAGCCGCCCCTCCTCGCGCAGGAACCGCATCGTGTTCTCGGCAAACGCCTCGAGCGCCTCGGTCACGCGGGCTTTCTGCTCGCCGAGCGCGCGCGCCAGCCCATCCGCATCGAGCACGCGACCAGAGGCGAGGCACGTGCCGTTGCGAAACAGGCTCCCGCCTCGGACTGACAGCATCTCTCCCTCGCTCAACTGGCCGAAGAGATCGGCTCCGGGCGCGTCGATCAGGCGGACGCCCCCGCGCACCAGCAGCAGCGGCCCTGGGTTCGGGTAGCGGCCCGTCTGGGAT
>JBHEMU010000093.1:0-3644 GCA_046262415.1 Gaiellaceae bacterium
CGCCGGGCGCGCGGACGAGGAGCGCGGTTGGGGGCGAGCGGACGAGACCTGGAACGCGCTCGACGCGGCTGCCGAGCTGGGCGGGGAAAGCTGGTTCCGCCTCGGCGATCGCGACCTCGGTCTGCACCTCGTGCGCACCCAAGCGCTTCGCCGCGGCGAGTCGCTCTCGCTCGTGACGGCCCGCCTGGCCGGACGCTTCGGACTCCGGCCCACGCTTGTGCCGGCGACCGACGATGTGCTTCGCACCTGGCTCGTCACTCCGGCCGGCACCTTCCCGTTCCAGGAGTGGTTCGTGACGCGCGGCCATCGGGACGACGTGGACTCGGTGGAGCTCCGAGGCGGGGATCGGGCGAGCCCGGCCCCCGGCGTCGTCGAGGCCCTGGAGGGCGCCGACCTGATCGTGCTCGCGCCCAGCAATCCCTACGTCAGCATCGGCCCGATCCTGGCCGTCCGCGAGCTGCGCGCCGCCCTCGGGCGCCGGCGCGTTCCTGCGGTCGCGGTCAGCCCACTCGTGGGCGGCCGGGCGGTCCGGGGTCCGGCCGACCGCATGCTCGCCCGGCTCGCGGGCGGGACGTCCCCTGCTCACGTTGCCGGCTGCTATCCGGGGCTGATCGACGCGCTCGTCTTGGACGAGGCGGATGCCGGCGACGCCGTGACCGTTTCCGAGCTCGGCGTTCGCCCGATCGTGGCAAGAACGCTGATGCGCGACGACGAGGCGCGCCGCAGGCTGGCCGAGGCCGCGCTCGAGGCGGCAGCGGCGGTGCGATGAAGGTCGCCGTCGTCGGCGGGACGGGCAGCTTCGGACGCGCGCTCCTCCACCGCCTGCGCCTGGCCGGAGTGCAGGCGGCGATCGGCTCCCGCGACCCGAGTCGCGCCCAGGAGCTCGGGGCCGTCTATGGCGTCGAAGGAGGGCGAAACGAGGACGTCGTCACCGGCGTGGACCTCGTCGTGCTCGCGGTCAGATCGAGTGGCGCTCTGGCCACTGCTCACCAACTCGTCGGCCCGATCGGCTCGACACCGGTTCTCTGCGTCGCGAGCGACCTCACGTTCACCGAGGAAGGGGTGTTCCCCGGCAGGTTGGGACGCTCGCTGGCAGAGGAGGTCGCGGACATCCTTTCGGCCCCTGTGGCTGCGGGCCTGCAGTCGCTAGCTGCGGCGCAGCTCACCCAGCCCGAGCCGCCCGACCAGGACGTGCTCGTCTGCGGTGACGACATGACGGCCAAGGGGCTGGCGTTGAGCTTTGCCGGCGTGCTCGTTCGCGGCCGCGCCATCGACGCCGGGCCACTCGCGAATGCGCGCGCGCTCGAGGGTATGACGGCGATCATCCTTCACGTGAACAGGCGCTACGGCGGACACGCCGGTATCCGTTTCACCGGCATTCCATGAAGGAGCTCCGGGTAATTCCCGTTGAGGGAATCCCGGAAGTGAGGGAGGGCGACGACCTTGCCGGTCTCCTCGCCGCCGCGGCGGAGCTCGAGGAGGGAGACATCGTGGTCGTTGCGCAGAAGGTCATCTCCAAGGCCGAAGGGCGCGTCGTTCGCCTGGCTGAGATCGACCCGTCGCCCGAGGCGCGGGCGAGCGGGGACGATTACGACCCACGGCAGGTCGAGGTCGTGCTGCGCGAGGCGGCCCGGATCGTTCGCCGGCGCGGGGGCCTCGTGATCGCGGAGACGCAGCACGGCTTCGTGTGCGCGTCGGCGGGGGTGGACGCCTCGAACGCGCCGGAGCGCGACACGGTCGTGCTCCTGCCGGTCGATCCCGACGCCTCCGCCGAGCGTCTGCGCAGCCGCCTGCGCGAGCTCACCGGCAGGACCGTCGGCGTAATCGTCACTGACTCGTTCGGCCGGCCCTGGAGGCACGGGACGACCGACGTCGCGATCGGCGCGGCCGGGCTTCGGGTCCTGCTCGACCTTCGTGGACAGCGGGATCGCGCCGGCTACGAGCTGCGCTCCACGACGATCGCGGTCGCCGACGAGATCGCGGGCGCGGCCGAGCTCGTCATGGGCAAGACGGCCGGCGTGCCCGCGGCAATCGTGCGCGGACTCGAGCTCGAGGGCGAGGGGTCGGCGCGAGATCTGGTGCTGCCGCCCGAGCGCGACCTCTTTCGCTAGTGCCCCGTCCGACGAATACGGCGCGCTCTGAGCGGCTGCAAAGCTGCGCCGGGCTTCGTCCTCAGTCGCGCCCATATGACCAACATATGGGCGCTCCCTGCGTCCTTGCCCGACTTGCTTTTCGCGCCTCAGCGCATCACCGTATTCGTCGGACGGGGCACTGGCGGACGGGCAGCCTATTCTGAGTGTGTGGTCGCCTCCATGCTGGCGCTCGCGGCCGTCGCCGTGCTCCCGTTTGCGGCGAAGGAGGCGACGCTCATCGCCGCGGGCGACATCGCCTCGTGCGACTCGCGCGGCGACGAGGTGACGGCGCGGCTGCTCGACCGCCTCGACGGGACGATCGCCGCGCTGGGCGACCTCGCCTACCAGCACGGAACCGACGCGCAGTTCCGGCGGTGCTACGCGCCGTCCTGGGGCCGGCACGCGCGGCGCACGCGGCCGGCGGTCGGCAACCACGAGTACGGTGTTCCGGGCGCGGGTGGCTACTTCCGCTACTTCGGTCGGGCCGCCGGCCGCACGCCCGGCTACTACAGCTACGACCTCGGTTCTTGGCACGTCGTCGTTCTCAACAGCAACTGCCGGCCGGCCGGCGGGTGTGCCGCCGGCTCGCCTCAGGAGCGGTGGCTGCGGGCGGATCTCGCCGCACACCCCGCTCGCTGCACGCTCGCCTACGCGCATCATCCGCGCTTCAGCTCGGGTCTGCACGGCAGCGACCGCACGCTGATCGACCTCTGGCAGGCGCTCTTCGCCGCCGGCGCGGACGTCGTGCTCGCCGCCCATGACCACGACTACGAGCGCTTCAGCCCGCTGACCCCGCGCGGCCGACGCGATGCGAGGCGGGGACTCCGGCAGTTCGTCGTCGGGACCGGCGGACGGAGCTTGCACCCCACGCTGCTCCCCCGTCGCGGAAGCGAGGTGCGCCACGCAAGTAGCTACGGCGTCCTCGTCCTCCGACTCGGGGTCGAGTCGTATAGCTGGCGGTTCGTCCCGGCGGCCGAAGGGCGGTTTCGCGACGCTGGTTCGGGCAGCTGCCATTGACGACTGTGACGATGCCGGCTCCGCGCGGCGTATAGGAGCTGTGCACGTGGCCACGACACTGCTTCCGGGCCTCGGCAGCGCCGGAACGATGAGCTTTGCGGCGGCAGCCGAGGCGCACCTGGACGACGTGCACGCGTACCTCGTCTACCTGACCGGCGACCGGAGCCTTGCCGAGGAGCTGACCGCGGCCACCTTCGAGCGCGCTCTCAGGATCTGGCGGCGGTTCGACCCCCACCGGGCCAGCGCAAAGACGTGGCTGTGCCAGATCGCCCGCAGCGCCGCGCTCGACCACTTCCGCTCCGAGGAGCGGCGGCGGCGGCGCGAGGGGGCGTACGCTGCGAGCGAGCCGCGGGACGCGTCGGAGCTCCCGCTCGCCGAGGGTCTATCGCCGTCCCTGGAGACGGCGCTGCGGGGCCTGAGCGCAACCGATCGGGAGCTGATCGCGCTGCGTGTGCTGCTCGAGCTCGACGGGCCGACTGTCGCCCGCCTGCTCGG
>JBHEMU010000094.1:0-7024 GCA_046262415.1 Gaiellaceae bacterium
CTCCACCCCGATCCGGGGGACGTGTTCGCCGACCTCGGCTGCGGCAAGGGCCCCGCGGTCATCGTCGCCGCCCGGCTCCCGTTCCAGCGGGTGATCGGGGTCGAGCTCGCTCCCGACCTCTCCGAGATCGCCCGCGAGAACGTCGAGCGGGCGAGGAACCACCTGCGCAGTCCCGCCGTGACGATCGTGACGGCGGACATGCTCGACTGGCCGATTCCCGACGATCTCTCCGTCGTCTACCTGTACTGCCCCGTCGTCGGCGACACCTTCTCCCGGCTCGCCGAGAGGCTGATCGCCTCCTACGACGCGAGCCCCCGCCGGCTTCGGATCGTCTACAACTACCCCTGGGAGCACAACCGCCTCCTCGGAACGGGGCGCGTCCGGGTCACCGATGTGTCCCCGGCTCGCTGGCCCGCCAGGCCCCGGTGGTGGGAGGGAAGCCAGGCGATCGTCACCTACGAACTCGTTCCCGAAGGAGCGCTGCGGCAGCCCGTCGCGCCTTCCGGCCGTCGCCGGGATGCCGCCTTGGAGCGCTGGAGCGGCCCGAACGACACGACCTTCCGGCTCCACCGCGAGGGGCGCCCGACAGTCGTCTCGAGGTAGCCGGGCCGGCCCACGACGGAACCTGACGGCATCCGAGGTCAGGCCAGGTTCTTCGTGCCCTCGCGGTCGAGGCGCACGAGCGCATGGGTCTGCCCGTCGCGCGGATCGAGGAACTCCCTCACGACCTGGAAGCCCGCCTTCTCGAACGCCCGGATCGAAGCGAGGTTCCGGACATCCGGATCGGCCACGCACGCTGCCGTACCCGGGCGGGCGAAGACGATCTCGGCGACGAAACGACTCAGCATCTCGGTGCCAAGGCCCCGGCCCGTCAGCCCCGCCTCGGCGATGAACAGGTCCACTCCGGCGACGCCGTCACCGGCCCCGACCAGCTCGGCGTAGGCTGGATGGTCGGAGACGAGGTAGGTCTGGACGAAGCCGATCGGACGATCGTCGAGCAGCGCGACGTAGAGGTCGGTCGGATCGCGTCCCTCGATCGCCGGCAGGTAGTGCTCGACCACTTGCTGGTAGGTGTCGCGCTCGCTCCACCACCGCCGCACGTGCGGCCGTTGCAGCCACTCGTGCAGCAGGGGCAGATGATCGGGCTCCAGCGGCCCGAACGTGAGCCTTCCGGTCAAGACGGCGGCTGCGCGAGCTCGGAGGCGAAGAAGGCGAGGATCCGGTCGAGCTGCGCGTCCAGCGTCTCACGGCGCGCGTGCTCGAGACCGGCCTCGACGAGCCGCCGACGCAGCCCGGCGTCCCCGGCGAGCCGCTCCACCGCGCGAGCCACCGCGGCGGCGTCCCGAGGCGGCACGAGCAGGCCGAGCTCGCCGTCGCCCAGCGCTTCGCGCACCCCGCCCACGTCGGTCGCCACCACGGGGACCCCCGCCGCGTGCGCCTCGAAGACGACCTGGGGCACGCCCTCCGTGAGCGAGACGTTGACGAGCACGTGCGAGGCGCGGTACCGGGCCCGGAGCTCCGGCCCGTTCGGCACGTAGCCGGCGAACTCGATGCGCCCACGCACGCCGAGCTCCTCGGCGCGGCGAGCGACCGCCTCCTCCAGCCGCCCGACCCCGACGAGGGTCAGACGCCACCGTGGGCCCAGGGCCGCGAGCACGTCGGCCAGGAGCACCGGGTCCTTCTCGGGATCCACGCGCCCTACCCAGAGGAGCCGCAGGTCCCCCTCCCAGGAACGGCCGAGCGCCTCGTCTGCGGAGACGAGGTCGCCGGCGCGCACGAGCGAGAACCCGGTTACGAGCACGGATCCACCCGCCGCGCGGTAGCTCCGCCCGAGGGCCTCGCCGACGACGACCGCAGGCGCGCGCCTGGCGAAGCGGCGGAAGGCCCGCTCGAGCCCCTGCGCGACCGGCACGGCCCAGGCCCACCCCCGGCCCGGCAGGCGGCTCCGGACGTAGTGCGGAAAGTCCTGGCGGACGCCGAGGAAGACCGGCGTGCCGTGCCTGCGCGCCAGCCGCGCGAACGCCAGCGAGAGCGGATGCGGCCCGAAGAGCCAGACGGCGTCGAGGTCTCCGAGCTCGGCGCGAAACGCCCGGCGCGCGCCGAGGAGCGATCGGGCCACGCCGCGCAGCGCCGTCACGCGCGGATAGTGCGGGAGCGCGACGAAACGCGCACCCTCCGGCAGGGCGTAGGGCTCGTCCCCGGGCTCGGGATCGAGCCGGCCGAATACGACGAGCTCGGCGACGCGCGGCTCGAGCCCCGCCAGGAACTGGACGAACGCGAAGTCGGTGGAGACGCGCCCGCCCCGGCGGCGGTAGCGAAGGTCGGCGTACACCCCCAGCCTGAGCCGCGGCGCTGCAGGGGTGCCGCTGCTCGTCGGCATCGAGCGCCTTTGTACACTGTCCCGCAGCCGTTACGCCCCGCCGTCCGGGAGGACCTAGCGTGTCGACCAGCAACTGGAGCACGACCGTCGACGCCACGGAGGCGGAGGGGATCGGGGCCGGCCTCCGGCACTACATCGACGTTCTCCGGCGGCGGAAGTGGATCCTCGTGTCGGTCTTCGTGATCGCGGTCGCCGGCGCGGCGCTCTTCTCCGCCGTCCAGCGCTCGACCTACCGCGCACAGTCGAAGCTCGTGATCGGGCAGGGCGGCGGCTTTGTCCCGCTTGAGTTCGGAAACCAGATCGGCCCGTACGTGGCGACGATGGCCGATCTCCTGCACAGCCGGGTGGTGGCAGAAAGGGTCATCCGGAACCTCGACCTGGAGGAGTCGCCCCAGAGCGTGCTCTCGAAGTCGTCGGTCTCGTGGAAGCCCGAGACCGCAGTCCTCAACCTCTCCTACGACGACCGTTCCCCGGCGGTCGCACGGGAGGTGAACCGGCAGCTCGGCGTCGTCTTTCAGGCGCTCGTGAAGGCTCGCTTCGGCCGGGGGACGCCCGCACGGGACGGACAGCCGGGGATCCCGGCCCTGGAGGTGACGATCTTCGACCCAGCGCACGTCCTGCCGCGGAAGGTGAAGCCGCGCCCGGTCCGGAACGTCGCCGTCGCCGCTGCCCTGGGCGTGCTGCTCGGCCTGCTGGCGGCGTTCATGCGGGACTACTTCGACCGGGGTCTGCGGACGCGCGAGATGGTCGAGCAGAGCTACGGGGTGCCGGTGATCGGCCAGATCCCGTTCGTCAGGCTGGGCCGGCGCGACCAGCGCATCGTCTTCTGGGAGGGGTTCAGCGACGTCGCGGAGGCCTTTCGCGCCTTACGCGCGAACCTGCAGTACCTGGGCGTGAAGCGTCCGATCCGGACGATCCTCGTCACGAGCGCAGCGCCGAAGCAGGGCAAGACGACTGTCACCGCCAACCTGGCGGTTGCGATCGCCCGCTCGGGCGCGACCACGATCGTGCTCGAGGGGGACCTGCGCCGCCCGCGGCTGGACAACGCGTTCGAGATCGGCTCGGGCGGTCCCGGTCTGACCAGCGTTCTCGTCGGTGCGGTCGACATCGACGAGGCGATCGTCGACATCCCGCTGCCGAGCAGCAGCACGCCCGCCGCCCGCGAGCGCGAGGGCCGGCTCTCGTTCCTGCCCAGCGGTCCGCTCCCGCCGAACCCCTCCGAGCTCCTCTCGAGCCTCCAGATGTCGGAGCTCCTCGACCGCCTTTCGCTCTCGTTCGACTACGTCCTGATCGACTCGCCGCCCGTGCTCCCGGTCGCCGACGCGATCGAGCTCGCCCGGCTCGTCGACGGCGTGGTGATCGTCGTGCGCCGCAACCAGTCCACGCGCGACGAGGCGAGGGAGCTGCGAGCGCTCGTCGAGCGGCTGGGCATCAACCTGCTCGGAGTCGTCTTCACGGACGTCTCGCCCGCCGGCGGGTACGGAGGCTACGGGACCTACGGAGACACGCCTCCGGCCGAGGAGCGGCCGGCGCGGGAGCCCGAGCTGGTCGCCCACGAAGAGTTCTAGCGCGCGCCAGTGAACGGCCGCGTCGCCGCGCTCGTCCGCCCGCACGCGCCGCGGAGCGGGTCCGTCACGGTGATCACCCTGCTCGCCGCGGCACTCTCCGTCGGCGCGCTGACGACGGTGGAGCCGGTGTTCGCCGTGGCCGTGGTCGTCGCCGCGGCGATCTCCCTGATCGTGGCCGCGAACGTGAAGGCGCTGCCGCTCTTCCTCGTCTTCACGATGTTCGTCGAGTCGCTCCAGCTGGGGCCGGGTCTGCGGATCGGCCGCCTCGCCGGCGTGATGGCGCTGGCCGTCCTCGCGTACTACGTCCTCTCGCGCGGGCGCTCGAGCCTCCGGCCCAACGCGCTCACCGTGATCGCGGGCGCCTTCGGCTTCTGGATGCTGCTCAGCACCTACTGGGCCGCCGACTCGGGCCTCGTCTACCAGACGCTGTTCTCGTACCTGCTCGCGATCTCGTACCTGCTCGCCTTCGCCGTGCTCGTGCGGACACCCGACCAGCTGGTGGCCATCTTCGCCGTGTTCGCGATCGGGTCGCTCGTCTTCGGACTCGTGTCCTTCGCCACCTACACGGCCTCGAGCGGCGCCTCGCGGGCGGAGGGCTTCCAGGGCGACCCCAACTACTTCGCCGTGTACCAGGTGATCGCGCTACCGGCGGCGCTCGCGTTGTCGGCCCGCGAGCGGCGTCCGCAGTGGCGACTCCTCTACTACATCGTGGTCGGCGTCATCATCTTGTCCGTCGTCTCGTCGCTGTCGCGCACGGGTCTGGTCGCGCTGGCCGGGGTCGTGCCCCTGACGCTGCTGCTTCCGTGGCGTGTCTTCTTCCGGAGCCCCGGCCAGAAGCTCTCGTACGCGATCGCGCTCGTGGTCGCGAGCACCGTCGCCGCCGCCGTCGGGTCGACGAACTTCGTCGCGCGCGCCCAGACGATTCTGAATCCCGAGGCGACCGGCAGCGAGTACCGCGGCTCGGGCCGTCTGGACCTCTGGGCCGCTGCCGTCAACGGCTGGCACGACAGCCCGTGGCTCGGTCTGGGGGCCGGCAACTTCCAGCGCGAGGCGCTCGATCTCCTGCAGACGACGCCGGGCGTGAATACGACGGCGGGCTACATCGGGGCGAACCGGGTCGTCCACAACGCCTACCTCGAGATGCTGACCGAGCTCGGTCCGATCGGGCTCGCCCTCTACCTGTTGCTGCTGGGGGCGACGGCGTGGTTCCTCTTCGCCGCCTACTGGCGCACGCGCACGAGCGAGGCGGTCGTGTCGCGCTTCTCGCTCGCGCTCCTAGTCAGCCTCTTCGGCTACGCGCTGTCGGCGATCTTTCTCTCGAACCAGCTCGGCAAGCCGCTCTGGATCATCGTCGGCCTGGCGCTCGCCGTCGACGTCATGTCGAGGCGGCCGGCGGCCGCGCTCCAGCCCGCGCCGAGACAGGTCCCGACCCCGCGGGAGTATGATCGGGCGGTGGGCGACGGGCCGCTCGAGGAGCGTGGGCGGCGCTTCGACCCCCTCCGGTCGGAGCGCGAACGGCTGGAGCGCCGGCGGGCGATGCTGTCCGAGCGCGAGCGGGCGCTCAACGCCAGGATCAGCGAGTTCGAGGAGCTCGAGCGCGAGCGGGCCGAGGTCGGGCGGCGGATCGCCAGCAGCACGGCCGAGCTGGCTCGGCGCGACCGTGATCTGAAGCTGCAGGAGGCGGCGATCGCCGAGCTCCGCTCACGGGCCGAGGAGACGGTGCGCGCGGCGGAGGAGGAGCTTCGCTCGGCCCAGGAGCGCGAGCGAGAGCTTCACGCCGAGCGCGAACGGAGGGAGGCAGAGGCGAGCGAGCAGGCAGCGCGCGAGACTGCGCTCTCGGAGCGGCTCGAGGCGATCGAGGCCGAGCTGCGCGCGTCCGTCGCGAGGGAGGACGAGCTGCGCGCCACGATCGAGCGCCTGGAGCCCCTCGCGGGTGAGCTCGAGCGCCGGGAGGCCGTCCTGCAGCAGCAGAGCGAAGCGTTGCTCGCGGCCGAGGCCCGGGAGGCCGAGTTGCGAAACCTGGTCGCGCGCCTCGAGCCGGCGGGCGAGCAGCTCGAGCGGGTGACCGCAGAGCTCCACGCCCGCACCGAGGCGCTGGCCGCCGCCCAGGCGCACGAGGCGGATCTGCGGGAGATGTTCGCGCGCGTCGAGCCGGCGGCGGAGCAGCTGGAGCGCGCAACCGCCGAGCTCCATGCCCGTGCGGAGGCTCTGGCCGCCGCCGAGGCGCGGGAGGCGGCTCTGCGCGACCTGGTCGCGCGCTTCGAGCCGGCGGCCGAGCAGCTGGAGCGCACGACCGCCGAGCTCCACGCCCGGACGGAGGAGCTGGCCGCCGCCGGGGCCCGCGAGTCGGAGTTGCGGGAGCGGCTCGAGCCGACTGCCGAGCAGCTCGAGCGCGTGACCGCGGAGCTCCAGGCGACGACGGCGGCCCTGGCCGACGCCGAGGCGCGGGAGCGCGAGCTGCGGGAGGCGATCGCGCGCGTCGAGCCCGCGGCCGAGCAGGTCGAGCGGGTCAGCGAAGAGCTGCAGGCGCGGTCGGAGGCCCTGGCCGCAGCGGAGGCGCGGGAATCGGAGCTGCGCGAGGCGATCGAGCGCATCGAGCCGGCCGCGGCGGCGTTCGGGGAGCAGACCGAGTCGTTGCTGGCGGCCGAGGCGCGGGAGGCCGGGCTCCGCGAGCGTATCGACCGGCTGGAGTCGGTGATCGGCGGTCTCGAGCGGCGCGGCGTGCCGCTGACCGACCAGGAGGGCGCTCCGGTCCTGGACGCGGAGATCGAGCGGCGCGAGGTCGAGCTGCGGGAAGAGCGCCAGGCTCTGCACGCGACCGAGGCGCGCGAGGCCGAGCTCCGCGAAGCGGTGGAGCGCCTCGAAGCGTTGTCGGCCGAGTTTCAGGAGCGCGAGGCCGCGCTCGAGGGACGTGTCCGCGAGCTGGAGGCGGCGGCAGCGAGGGCCGCGGAGCTCGACCACGACCTGGCTGCGCGGGAGGGAAGCCTCGCCGAACGCGAGGGAGCCCTCCTCGCCCGGGCGCAGCGGCTCGAGGAGCGGGCGGCGGAGCTCGCCGAGGCGCAGGCGGCTGCAGAAC
>JBHEMU010000095.1:0-9239 GCA_046262415.1 Gaiellaceae bacterium
CTCCTGAGGTAGGCGTTGAGATCAGACGGCGAGTAGCCGACGTCGTCGATCGCGCCGGCTTCGTACAGCAGCCGTTCGGTGAGAGTTGTCTTACCGGCGTCTACATGCGCCAGGATTCCGAGGTTCAGCTCTTTCTGCGACACGCGTCATACCCTCCGAATAGCTCCCAAAGGCCTTGTGGAAGGACATGAACGTGTGTCGCATCGCTCCTCCTTGGTCCGACGCCGAGGTGATCGAGCTACATCATAGGGACAGCCCCGAGCCTCTCAGCTCTCGCAGGCGTCTCCGGGTCCACGCGACCCTCAGGGTCGCGGTTTGAACTACGACACGTTGGTGGCCCCGGGAGGAGTCGAACCTCCGCACGCGGATTCGAAGTCCGCCGCTCTATCCACTGAGCTACGGGGCCTTGGACGAGGGGTGGCGGACGGGATTCGAACCCGCGACCACCGGGACCACAACCCGGGGCTCTACCAGCTGAGCTACCGCCACCGCGAGAGCAGCACAGGATAGCCCGGGCCTGCACCCAGGAGCGTGGGTCTCTACGCGGATGCGCTCGTGCGGTCGGCTGAGACGGAGCACGGGCAAGCCCGCGCTCCTGAGGTAGGCGTCGCAAGCGACGCCTACCCTGCCAGAGGCGTCTCGTCGAGACGCTTCGTCAGCGCCTCGATCGACTCGAAGACCCAGGCCGCGCCGGCGTCACGCAGCTCCTGCTCCGACCAGCCCCCGGTCAGCACGCAGATCGTCTCGATGCCGGCCCGCGCCGCCGCCTCGACATCCCAGCGGGTGTCGCCGACGAAGACGGCGTCGCCGCCGCCGGCCTTGGCGTGCGCCGCGCGGACGAGATCCGGCTCGGGCTTCGTCGCCTCGACGTCGTCGGAGGTCGTCCAGCCGTCGACGAGGTCCTCCGCCTGGAGCCGGTCGAGGTAGTAGTCGAGCTGGTTCGCGGGCGCGGAGCTCGCGAGCACGACCCGGTGCGACAGCTCCTTCAGCTCGCGGATGAACGCCCTCGCTCCGGGGAGGGGCTCCGTCTCCTCGATCAGCGCGAGGTACAGCTGCTGCTCGGCCGCCCGGATCGAATCGCCGCTGCGCTCTTCGACCTGAGCTCCCGCGACCGCCGGCACGAGCTGGTCGCCGCCCATTCCCACCGCGCGGTGGAGCCGCCAGAGCGGCAGCACGATCCCGTGCTGGCGGAAGGAGCGGTACCACGCGACCGCGTGGTGGTAGTTCGTGTCGACGAGGGTGCCGTCGAGATCGAGTAGGGCGGCGAGAGGCACTCCGGACGCCCCGAGGCTGCTACTTGGCCGAGATCGTCAGCTTCGCGCAGCTCGAGGCACTCCTGTTCCCGGCCCGGTCGAAGGCCTGGACGCAGTGCTGCAGCGCCCCGACCAGCGTCGGTGGCGGCTTCCAGAGCAGGAAGTACGTCGTGTTCGGCTTCGTCCGCGTGTATCCCGTGCGGATCGTGGTCACTCTGCGAGCGCCCTTCTTGACCGTCTCGGTGATGCGGACGACTCCGCTGTCGTCGGAGGCCTGCGAGAAGAGCTTGAGCTGCTTGCCGCGCCTCCCCCTGCTCGCGATCGCCTTCGCCCGCGGGCGGACGGTGTCCCTGATCACCGGCCCGGCGCTCCCCGACACCGAGAC
Source organism: Gaiellaceae bacterium (assembly GCA_046262415.1). Taxonomy (GTDB): domain Bacteria; phylum Actinomycetota; class Thermoleophilia; order Gaiellales; family Gaiellaceae; genus JACDAS01. Next base: position 1,639 of record JBHEMU010000095.1, read on the forward strand.
GATGCCGGCCCCGTAGAGGTTGTCCTTCCCCGCAGGACCCGCGTCGATCCCCTTCTGCTCCAGGAACGTCTGCAGGCCATTCGCGTCGAACGTCGGATTCTGCTGCTTGATCAGGGCCGCGGCGCCGGCGACCTCGGGTGCGGCGGCGGACGTGCCGGGGAAGCCGTCCACGCCGCAGACCCCGGCCGCGCCGTAGGTGGCGGACGACGCGCTGTCATGGCCGCTCAGGTCCGGCTTGACGCGGCCGTCGATCGTCGGGCCCTGCGAGCTGTACGGCTCGATCACGTTGCTCGAGATGCAGACGGCGCCGACGGTGAGCGCGCTCGGGGAGGTGCCCGGGTCGGTGACGCTTCCGGCTGCGACCTGGTACTCGAGCGGCGGCGTCAGTTGCGTCGTCAGGTCGAGCCGAGGCGCCGTGACCACGCGATACCCGCCGACGAAGATGCCAAACGTCGCGGTGGCGCCGCTGTTGACGAAGCAGAACGCCTCGAGCGGCGGTGTCGCGCCCGACTGGGTGTTCTCCGACAGGGCCACGATCTGGCCGGTGCTCTCGAGGAACAGGCCGAGATCGAAGTCCGAGACCGCATTCGGCCACTCGTCCCACTTGAGGTACGCGCAGACCGTCCGGTTCGACTCGATCTGGATCGTGTTGCCCTGGTCGCTCCCGGCGAAGTTGTGGAACCTGTTGCCGTCCGGGTCGCTGAACAGGCCGGACCAGTGCTCCTGGGCGGCGTTGCCGGCCGCGTTCACCCAGAGGATGTTGTTGGCGCGGGCGTCGGCGACGACCGAGCCTGCGATCCCGCTCCCGTCGCCCCGGCCGGAGAGCGGGAAGCCCGCGGAGAAGTTGATGATCTGGGCGCCCTGGCTTCTCGCGTAGGCCGCGGCCTGGGCCAGCTCGACCTCGGTGCCGATGCAGATGAGCAGGAGCTGGGCGCCCGGCGCCATCTCGTAGACGATCTCGGCGACGGCCACGCCGTGCTCGCTGGCCGCGTCGAAGTTGCCGCGGCAGAAATCGGCCCTGGCGACGGTCGCCGGCAGGTCGCCGGACGCCTGCCTCTGCGCGAGCCCGCTGAACCCGCCGTCGATCACGGCTACCTTCACGCCCGCTCCCGTGACGCCCTGCTGGTGCAGCGTGACCGCGTTCGACGCGACGACCTCCTCGCCCGGGACGGCGGCCGGGGTCAGGTACTCCGGCACCCGCACGAAACGGACGTCCGGCCGCGCTGCGATCTCGCCCAGGGCACCGATCGGCAGCAGGGCCTGCACGTGCGCGCCCGCGGCTCCCTCGACCCGGCCGGCCGCGGCGAGGGCCCGCCGCACGGTTCGCGGCCGCGTCGCCTCGACGATCACGCGCACGCGGCTGCCGACCGTTCGCAGCCTGGTCGACCGGGCCGTTCGCAGGGCGGCGCCGAGGTCCCCGGCTCGTCCGAGCCGGACGAGGTGGGCAAGCCTCGCCTCGAGCTTCTCCAGCCCGCGACCGTGCTGCGGCAGCTGGCCGACGCTCGGCCCGGCCGACCCCTGGCTCCCAGGGGCGGTCAGGAGCACGCCCGCGACCAGTGCGAGCGCGCAGAGCGCGCGGAGGGCTGTGGACTTCGGCTGCAGGGGACGACCTCTCTCGGGTCGACGGAAGGGTCGTCCCGGTAGGCGGAAGCGTACCGCAAGGCCGGCGGACTCCCTTGAACGAGTGATCTTCGCCCCCGATCGCCAGAACGAGCGATTCCGCGCTGCGCCGGCGCGACCGATCCGAAGGCCGTGGGCAAGACTTTCCTCACTCTCTGCGCGCTCGCCGCGGTCGCCCTCGTCGTGGCCGTTCCCGTCGGAGGCGCGTCATCCGCCGGCGAGCCGCGGCGCGGGAAGGCGGCCTCGCTCGAGACCCAGGTCCTGAGCGGGCTGAACGCGCTGCGCGCCGGACGCGGCCTGAGGCCCCTCCGCTTCTCCACGCAGCTGGCCGCGGCCGCCGAGGCCCACTCGCGGGACATGGTCAGGCGCGGCTACTTCGACCACACCTCGAAGGACGGGACGCCGTTCTCCAAGCGCGTCGCGCGCTTCTACCGCCCCGGTTCCAGCGAGATGTGGTCGGCCGGCGAGAACCTGCTCTGGTACTCGCCCGACATCGACGCGGCGACCGCGATCTCGATGTGGATGAAGAGCCCGGGCCACCGCGCGATCCTGCTCTCGCCGCAGTGGCGCGAGGTCGGCCTCTCGGCGGTGCACGTGCGCTCGGCTCCGGGAGTGTTCAAGGGTCTGGAGGTCACCGTCGTGACCGCCGACTTCGGCGTCCGCCGCTAGGCGTCGCTTGCGACGCCGACCTCAGGAGCGCGGGCTTGCCCGTGCTCCGTCTGAACCGACCGCACGAGCGCATCCGGGTCGAGACCACACTCGTAGGCGTCGCTTGCGACGCCGACCTCAGGAGCGCGGGCTTGCCCGTGCTCCGTCTCAGCCGAGCGCACGAGCGCATCCGGGTAGACACCCACGCTGCTAGGCGTCGCTTGCGACGCCGACCTCAGGAGCGCGGGCCTGCCCGTGCTCCGTCTGAGCCGACCGCACGGGCGCATCCGGGTAAGACCCAACGTTCCTAGGCAGCGGGCCGGGCCGGCGCTACGCTTCCCGCCGGGCGCCTGTAGCTCAGCGGAAGAGCAACGGCCTTCTAAGCCGTCGGTCGGAGGTTCGAATCCTCCCAGGCGCATCGACCCACCCGGATAGGCCGGTGCGGACCCGTGTGAGTGGTTGTACTCGTTGTACTCGAGCGATGCGTCCTTGATCATGTCGCTCCCGACCGAGTGCGGTCGGGGATGTGTTCGAATAGGATTTCGCTCCGCCATGGCGGTGAAGCGGGTGTTAGAGAAGCACGGATACTCGATCGGCTTCGCGGTGCTAACAGTGGTGATCCTCGTGCTCATGTGGTTGGCCCCTCGGTGGATAGGAGGGTAATGACGAGGCACCCGTCCTAGCGACGATCGCGCGGTTCGAGCACGGCACAGACTCGATCTCACCGCTGCTCGAGGTGGCTGTGCGTGAGAGCGGACGTGGGATGGATCCCCGCTACGGGGCGCCGGGGGCATACACGACACCGAGTAGCCGGAGCCAATGGAGTGCGGCCCAGGGATGGCAAGTTTGCCAAGTGTGCGTCGATCCTCTCGCCGCGGAAGGTGCCGCGAACGCGCACTGAATCCACACTCGTACGCACGTCCGCGCCGCAGTAACTGGTACCCGCTCGGCTCGCGAAGGAGGTCCCCCGGGCGATGAAGGTGGCGAGGTCGTCGGCGGCATAGGCGTCCAGTCGTCGAGGGTAGCGGTCGGTCGTTCGAGGCTGACGGGGCGAGCCCCCACGCCTCGTCCGAGACTCTCTCGCCCCGCCTCCTCACCTACCCGCATGGTCTCCCAGGATCGCAACCGGGGTGTATCGCCATGGCCTGCCCTGCCCTTCACCGACGACTCGCGCGACATCGAGCGCCTCCTCGACGGTGTTCAGCAACCCGACCGAGTTGAGCGCCTTACGGAACAGATCGTGGATCTCCGGTGGACCGAGGAGACGAAACACTGATTCGTAGTCCGGGATCGGAAGGCTCACGTCGTACCCGAGGAAGCTCGGATGCGACTCCAGAGCCTCAGGCGTCTGATCCACCTCGGCGTAGCCGCGCATCAATCCTGCGGGATCATCCTCCATTGGTATTGGGGGGTCGCGTGTCACGCGCTCGAGGATCAGGTAGTACTCCAGCACTTCGAACGACAGGCCCACGTGCGCGGCCCCTCGTACCAGCCGTTCGCACAGCGCACGATCGTCGCAGAGCAGGTCCTCGTAGAACGCGTCCCACCACGCAGCCCATAGGGCATTCTCTCCCGGCGCTAGGTCGGGGTTCTCTCCGTAGGGCGACACGGTCGCGCTTCGTGGACCGGGCAGCCGATCTATCCCGCGATATTCGAGGGTCGGATCCCAGGCGTGCGGGATTCCGCGCTCGACAATCTGGTATCCCCCGCGGAACACGCCTCGCATAAGGCGAGTGTAGGGCGGTACGACGCGAGCGCCACGCCTGCGCCCAGACTCTTCGCCCCTCCGCCTCACTTTCCCTTGCGGGGTGATCTGAGGGTTTCCCCCTGTGTCCCGGTGCCGTGCTGTACCGCTGCGCTTCCCGACGGGCGACCGATTAGCCGTCGTACCACCTGAGCAATGGGCGATTCGGCTGGGCGCTACGCGTCGGCCGACGGCGCCGTCCCGGGCGTCGACGTCGCCGTGGCCGCCTTCGGAGCGCCCGTCAAGGAGTCGAGCGTCCGCCTTGGCCGGTGCTTGAGCCAGTCCTGGATCAGCACCTGGATCGTCCCGGCGACCGGGATCGCCGCCAGCGCGCCGAGCACGCCCGCGAGCTCGGCGCCGATCAGCACCGAGACCAGCACGGCGAGCGGCGAGAGCTGCACCGTCCGGCCGTAGATCACCGGCTGGAGGAAGTGGTTCTCGATCTGCTGGTACACGACGAAGAAGATGATCACGATGATCCCGTCCGGCACCGAGCTCAGGAAGGAGACGGTGCCGACGAGGATCATCGCGATCGTCGCTCCCGCCAGCGGGATCAGGTCGAGGATCGCGACGAGCAGGCCCAGCGCCACCGCGTAGGGCACGCCGACGATCAGCAGGACGACCGTCGTCAGCGAGCCCGCGATCAGGCTGATCAGGAGGTTGCCGGTCACGTAGCCGCCGACCGTGCGGTAGATGCTGCGCCCGACCCCCCGCCAGCGCTCCTGCGACTCCTCGGGGATGAGCGAGTAGAAGCGCTCCATCCACGTCGGACCCTCGAGCAGCATGAAGAAGGTCATGAACGTGATCGTCAGGATCGCGACGACGATCGTGATGATGCTCTTCGTGATCGCCACCGCCGCGCCGGAGATCCCCAGCAGCTTGGCCGCGCCGCCCTCCTCCAGCGCGTCCCTCGCCTTGTCGACGATCTGGTACTCGTCCTGGAGGAAGCCGAGCTTGCCCCGCCCCTTGGTCAGATCCTCGAGGTAGCCCGGCACTGCGCGCGCGAAGTCGTTCACCTGGTCGATCAGCGTCGGGATGAAGAGGTAGCCGATGCCGGTGATCGCCGCGAAGGTGCCGAGGTAGGTGAGCGCGGCGGCGAACCCGCGCCGGCGCACGCCGCGCTGCTGCAGCCACTCGACCGCGGGGTTGAGCGCGAGCGTGAGGAAGACCGAGATCAGGATCCACGTGAGGACCTGAGCCGCGATCAAGGTGATCTGGACGAGCACGAAGACCGCGATCGCGATGCCGAGCACCGCGAACACGGTCCGCGCGCGGAAGCGGATCCAGCGCTCCTGGTCCATTCCTGCCGGAGCATGGCGACGGGGCCGGACGTCTCTCCGGATACCCTGCGCCGGGATGACCACCGCCACGCTCCACACGAGTCTCGGGCCGATCGAGGTCGAGCTCTTCGACGACGACGCGCCGAAGACGGTCGCGAACTTCACCAAGCTCGCCGGGGAGGGCTTCTACGACGGCCTGACCTTCCACCGCGTCATCCCGGACTTCATGATCCAGGGGGGCTGCCCGGAAGGGACCGGCCGCGGCGGGCCGGGCTATACCTTCGAGGACGAGCTCAACCAGCACAAGGTCGTGCGGGGCGCGCTCGCCATGGCCAATTCCGGCCCCGACACGAACGGGAGCCAGTTCTTCGTCGTCACGACCGAGGCGGCGCCGTGGCTCGACGGCAAGCACACGGTCTTCGGACGCGTCACCGCCGGAATGGACGCCGTCGACCAGATCTCCGAGGTCGACCGCGACGCGGGCGACCGGCCTCGCACGCCGGTCACGATCGACCGCGTCGAGCTCTCCCGGTAGCGCCTCCCGCTACCCTGATCGGCGCGCGGGCGTAGCTCAATGGTAGAGCCCCAGCCTTCCAAGCTGGTCACGCGGGTTCGATTCCCGCCGCCCGCTCTTGGATGCCGACGCCGCCGAGATCCGGGTGCTCGCGTGCCTGATCGAGAAGCAGCGCACGACGCCCGACGTCTACCCGTTGACGCTGAACGCGCTGCGCGCGGCCTGTAACCAGACGACGAACCGCGAGCCGGTCGTCGACTACGACGAGCCCGCGATCCGCGCCGCCGTCGAGGGCCTCTCGAACCGGCGCTGGGTCCGCCTGGCGAGCGGCCCGGGCAGCCGGACGGCGAAGTACCGTCACCTCCTGGACGACGCGCTCGGCCTGGACGGGGCCGAGCTCTCGCTCCTCTGCGTGCTGATGCTGCGCGGGCCGCAGACGCCGGGCGAGCTGAAGCAGCGCACCGAGCGGCTGCATCGCTTCCACTCCCTGGAGGAGATCGAGCGCGCCCTCGACGGGCTGATCGAGCGGGGCCTCGCCGTGCACCTGGAGCGGCGGCCGGGCCAGAAGGAGTCGCGCTACGCGCACCTGCTCGGCGGCGACGGTGGCTCCCCGGAGGCCGGGCCCCGGCCGCTGCCTCCGGCTGAGCCGGCGCCCGACCGCGTTGCGGCGCTCGAGGAGCGCGTCGACAGGCTCGAGGACGAGCTCGCCGCCCTGCGGGAATCGCTGCAACCCCGCGCTTGAGTCCCTACGAGTGGTCGTGGAGCCCCGAGGCGCTCCTCCTCCTGCCCCTCGCCGGAGGCTACGCCTTGGCGGCGCGGCGGGTCGGGATCGACCGGGACCGGGCGCTCGCGTTCGGCGCCGGCACGGCGCTGGTCGCGCTCGCGCTGGTAACGCCGCTCGACACGATCGCGCGCCGCTATCTGCTCAGCGCGCACCTGCTCCAGAACGTCGTCCTCGCCGAATGGGCGCCGGCGCTGCTCGTGCTCGGGATCCCGCCAGCCCTGGCCGCGGCCGCCGCGACTCGCCTCTCGCTCCGGCTCCTGGTCAACCCTCTCGTCGCCCTGCCGCTCTGGCTCGCCACGTACTTCGCCTGGCACGTGCCGGCCGCCTACGACGCCGCTCTCCGCCACCCAGGATGGCTGCTTCCGCTCGAGCATCTGTCCTATCTCTGCGCGGGCGTGCTGCTCTGGTGGCCGGTCGTCCACGGCACGCTGGCCGCGGGCGCGAAGGCCGCCTACCTCTTCGCGGCCTTCGTGCTCGCGAGCCCGCTGGGCCTGGTTCTCGCGCTGGTGCCGGACGCGATCTACGAGACCTACGAGCGCGGACCCGGGCTGTGGGGCATCTCGCCGCTGACCGACCAGCAGCTGGCCGGGATGACGATGGCGGCCGAGCAGGCGGTCGTCTTCTTCGCCGTCTTCGTCGCGTTCTTCCTCCGCTTTCTCCAGGAGGACGAGGCGGCCGAGGTCTACCGGCGCCTCACGTGATGCAGGCGTCGATCGCCTCGCTGTCCTCGCCGGCCGGCGTGAGGGCCCAGAGGAGGACGACGTTCCGGCGGATCCGGAGCGCGTCCTCGATACCGATGTTCTTGCCCCGGAACCGCCGGTAGGCGCCGGCGATGCGCTCGGCCTCGGCCTCGTCGAGGCCGAAGGACAGCGTCACCTGATTCTCGGGGAAGCGGACATTCATCGCGCCCCCGAGGGCGTTCGCCGCGACGAAGTCGTCCGCGGGGGCCGGGCGCACCCGGCGGCCCTCTTCCCGCAGGCAGGCCCTCGTCTTCTCGACCCTGTAGACCGT
>JBHEMU010000096.1:0-27424 GCA_046262415.1 Gaiellaceae bacterium
CCGGGGTGCCGGCGAGGCTCCCACGCCAAACTAATCACGGGCTCGCAGGCACCAAGCAGAGCCGGCGTTAGCAGGCGACCAGCGGATGATCGCCGATTTCATTCGCCCGCGGGTGGCCGGCACGGCCATGGGAAACTAATCCGATCCGGCGAATGGCGAGGGCCGGAATCGAACCGGCGACACCACGGTTTTCAGCCGTGTGCTCTACCGACTGAGCTACCTCGCCGCGGCGGCGAAGTGTAGCGAGCCGCTCGAAGAGGGCCGCGAACCCCTGAGAGTTCGCGGCCCAGGCGGCCGTTCGGACCGGTGCCACCGCGTCGCGGACGGCCTGTGTGCGGAAGGTTACGACGAGGCAGCGCGCCTCGCAAGGAAGGACGTCCCCCTGTCGGCGGCAAACTCCGCAAATTCCGAGAATCCGCGGCTGCCTAGCTCGCGACGCAGCCGCTCCGGCGGCACGTAGATCGACGTCTGGGACCCGCTCGAGAAGGAGCACGCGGCGTGGCGCGTGACGAGCCCCCGGAACACCCGCCAGAGCGCGGGTCGGCGGACGACGACGTCGGTGGCGAGGCGAGCGAACCGCCGGCCGAGCGATTCGCGCCAGCTCACCGGGCGAAGTTGATCCGGATCTCCTGACCGGGCTGGGCCGCGAACGTGGCCGCGGCGCTCCCGCCGCTGATCGCGATCGCGACGTTCTCGTACGCGTCCTCGTACAGGATGATGTCGCCGACCCGGGCGTCGGCGAACGTCCTCGCGGCGATCGCGTAGTAGCGCTCGGTCGCGAGCTCGAGCTCGACCTGGTCTCCCGGGACGATCCCGACCCCGTCCAGGTGCGCGCGGGTCAGGTTCAGCTGGATGTTGCCGAAGCGATCGACGTAGAGGATGGTCGCCCGGATCCGGCTGGTGCCGATCTGGGGCTCGGGCAGGTCGAGGCGGACAAGCGTGGCCACGTCGAGCGGCGGCCCGAGCTCCGCCGGCGCGAGGCCGAGGGCCAGGTGCGCCGCGGCCGGCGCGAAGACGTCGCGTCCGTGGAAGGTTCGCGAGACGGGATCGAGCGCGTAGCGGCGGTTCGTCAGCTCGTGGGCGATCTCGACGCCGCCCAGCCCCTCGGCCGCCGGCAGCAGCAACCCGTTGTCCGGCCCGACGAAGACGTGTCCGGCCGAGCCGCGCAGGACCACGGCGCGGCGATCGGTGCCGACCCCTGGGTCGACCACCGCCAGGTGGACGCCGACCGGCATGAAGGGCAACGTCTTCGCCAGCACGAGCGCGCCCTCGAGCACTCGCTGCGGGGAGATTCCGTGCGTGATGTCGATGATCTGGACCTCGGGCGCGATCCGCCTGATCACGCCGTGGCACGTGCCGACGAAATCGTCCTCGAGACCGAAGTCGGTCAGGAACGTGATCAGCATGAGGCGGACGCTATCCGGCCCACCGCGGCGACGAGCCCGTCCAGGTCGTGAGTCTCCGCCTCCGCGACGACGTCCAATCCGGCGGCGCGAGCGGCGCGCGTCGTCTCGGGTCCGATCGAGACGGCCGGGATCGACGTCGTCACCGCGGCGAAGGCCCGGGCGGCCGAGCCGGAAGCCAGGGTGACGACGTCGCCCTCCGGGGCGCGCGAGGGCCGCAGCAGCCGCGTCCGGTAGAGCGGGATGAAGTCGGCCCCGAGCTGCTCGATCGGTCCCTTTCGCGCACCCTCGGCGGCGGCGAACACAATGCGGCCGCCACCGGGTGAGAACTCGGCCAGCAGGCCGTCCTGCGTGGAGACCGACGGGACGAACGCGGGCTCGATGCCCTCGTTTCGCAGGCTCTCCGCGGTGCCCGGGCCGACTGCCACGACCTCGGGTAGCGGCCCTCTCCGCCGGCGCGCCACCTCCCGGGCCCCGTTCGGGCTCGTGACGATCAGCCAGTCGTAGCCGGACAGGTCGATCGGCCCGTCGCCGAGCGGCTCGATCTCGATCAGCGGGCAGGCGACCACCTCGTGGCCCAGTCGCTCGAGGCGCTGGACCAGCGGGACCGCCTGGTCGCGCGGCCGGGTCACGATCACCCTCACGCTCGCCGCCCGCGACGCCGGGCCAGTGCGCGGACGGCCCGGTCTTTCCGGTTGACGCGTCTGCCGGGGGCCCCAGATCCCCCGCCTGCGGCGGACGCTAGCGCGACCGGGCGCACGCGTGGGTGCCGCGTCCGTGCCCGAATGCGCGCGCTGGGGCAGGAGCGAGCCGCGAAATCGCCGGTCACGGGCGCGCCCCGAGGAGCTCGGCCGCGAGTGCGGCCGCATCCCGGCCGCTGCGCCGCTCCACCCAGCGGCCGTCCTCGTCGGCGATCAGAGCCGTCAGGACCTGCCCGTCGTGATGCGCCGCGACCGGTGCCAGGCAGCCGCCCCCGATCGCGGCCACGCAGGCCCGCTCGGCCTCGACCCGGCGCCGCGTCTCGAGGTCGTCCGCGGCCGCCACCAGGTCCTCCTCGCCCGCGCGCACCTGCAACGCGAGGGCCCCCTGGCCGGCTTCGGGGAGGAGCTCGTCCGGCTCGAAGCGACGTCCGATCTCCGCACCGAGGCCGAGCCGGTCGAGGCCGCAAGCGGCCAGGACGACGGCGTCGAGCCCGCGCTCGCCGCGCTTGCGAAGACGGGTGTCGATGTTGCCCCGCATCGGCGCGATCTCGAGCCCCGGCTCCAGCGCGAGCAGCTGTGCGCGCCGCCGGGCGGAGGCCGTGCCCACGCGCATCCCCGGCCGGAGCTCCGCCGCACCGCAGAGCGCATCGCGAGGATCGTCGCGCGGCAGGTACGCGCCGACCGAGAGGCCCTCCGTGTCGGTCGAGGTCATGTCCTTGGCGGAGTGGACGGCGACGTCGATGCGATGCTCGAGGAGCGCCTCCTCGAGCTCCTTGACGAACACTCCCCGAGCCCCGATCTCGCCAAACGGCCGAGTCCGGTCTCGATCTCCCGCGGTCGTGATCGGCACGAGCGCGAGCTCGATGCCCGGCGCTCGCAGCCGCGCCGCGGCGAGCCCGGCCTGGGCGAGCGCGAGCCTACTGCCCCGCGAGCCGACCCGGACGAGCACGCGTCATCGCTCCTCCTCGTCGAGCCCGAAGAGGTGCTCGAGGGCGTCGACGTAGACGGCACCGGCGGGAGTCGCCGCAGCCTGTTTCATGCGCACGGTCGGCAGGTGAAGGAGCTTGTTGACGATCTGCGCGGTCACCGACTCGACCGCCCGCCGCTCGGTCTCCGTCAGGCGGCCGAGCCTGGCCTCCGCGCGGGCCAGCTCGCTCCTGCGGATCTCCTCGGCGTGAGCCCGCAGGGAGGCGATCGCCGGCACCACCTCGCGCGAGCTCTGCCACTCGCGGAAGCTTTCGGCCTCCTCGGAGGTGAGCGTCTCCGCCCGGGCTGCCTCGCGGCGCCGTCCGGCGAGGCTCTCGGCGACGACGGCCTCGAGGTCGTCGATGTCGTAGAGATAGCAGCCGTCCAGCTCGTGGATCGCCGGGTCGAGGTCGCGCGGGACGGCGATGTCGATCAGGAACAGTGGCCGACCCCGGCGCCCCGCCAGCGCCCTCTCCACCTGCCCGGCCGTGAGCACGAAGCCGGGCGCGCTCGTCGCCGAGACGAGCACGTCGGCCGCCTCGAGCTCGGCCGGAAGCTCCTCCAGGACGGCGACCCGGGCCCCGAAGCGCCCCGCGAGCTCCCCGGCCCGCTCGGCGTTGCGGCTCGCCACGGCCGCGATGCGTCCACCCCGGGCGACCAGGCTCCGCGCCGCGAGCTCCCCCGCCCGGCCGGCGCCGACGAGCACGACCACCCGGCGGTCGAGGTCGCCGAAGACCTGCTGCGCCAGAGCGGCGGCCGCGGACGAGACGGAGGCCGGGCTCTCGGCGATCGCCGTCTCGGAGCGGACCTTCTTCCCGACATGGAGCGCCTGGCGGAAGAGACGGTCCAGCACCGCTCCCGGCGCTCCTGCCTCGTAGGCCGCCCGCACCTGGCCGAGAATCTCCCCCTCCCCCGGCACCATCGAGTCGAGCCCCGCGGCGACGCGGAACAGGTGCAGCGCCGCCGCCTCGTCGTGGAGCCGATAGAGAACGGCACCGAGCTCGGGTGCGGCCGCTCCCGCCAGCTCGCGCAGCGCCTCCACCGCGCGGGCCTCGGGGGCGCCGGTGCTCGCCAGGTACAGCTCGGTGCGGTTGCAGGTCGAGAGGCAGACGGCCTCCGCGCCCCCGGCTGCGAGCGACCGGGCCAGGTCGCTCGCCGCGTCGCGGTCGAGCGCGACGCGCTCCCGGAGCTCGACGGGAGCGACGTGGTGCGAGAGGCCGGCGAGAGCGAGGGGCACTAGGAGAAGTGGGTGAGTGGAAGGCCCAGGCGAACGGTGATCACGAGCAGGAATCCGGCCAGCGCCACGTAGGCGGTGCGGCGTCCCCGCCAGCCGAGCTCGTAGCGGAGGAGGAGGTAGCCGCCGTACACGAGCCACGTGAGCAGCGTCACGGCCATCAGCGCGTCGAGCCCGCCGCCGTCACGCCGTAGACGGACGAGGCCGGCGACGATCCCCAGCGTCAGCGCCGGCAGCGCGACCGCGATCGTGCGCCCGGTCAGGGTCTCGAGGGTCGCGAGCGAGGGCGCGGGCAGGCGCAGCACGGTCGCGCGGCGGCGCTTCAGGCCGCGCTCCTGCCACAGGTAGAGCGCCGAGAGCGCGGCGGCCAGCGTGAAGCCGGCGAAGGCCGCCAGGACGAGGCCGACGTGGAGGACGAGGAACGCGTCGGAGTACCGGCTTCGGCCGCCCACGTCCGTGCCCCCGCCGATCCTCGCGAGAGCGAGGAGCGTCGCCGCCAGCGGCATCACCGCGAGCCCGAGCAGCCGGTAGCGCGGCCTGCACCCCCAGATCAGGTACGCGGTGACGACGAGCCAGACGAAGAGGTTCAGGGACCCCGCCCACGTCGCCCACGGGAACCCGTCGGCGCGGACGGCCTGCACGGCGAGCAGGGCCGTCTGCGCGAGCCACCCCAGCCGGACGCCCCAGGTCGCGAGCCGGCCGGCCAGTCCGGGTCGGTGGATGTTGCCGATATAGGCGACGACCGCGGCGCTGTACCCGAGGAGCGCCGGCCAGAAGAGCAGCTCAGCCAACGGTGACCTGCTCGAGCTCGGGCTCGGCGTCGGGCTCGGCCCCGGCATCCCGTGCGGCCGCGAGCCGCACCAGCTCGCTCACCTCGCGCTGGAGCCGGACGAGCTTCGTCGCGATGATCAGGACGTAGGCGAGCACGACCGCGAAGACGACCAGGTACGCCGCGGCCAGGTACTGGCCCTGGGAGCTCATTTCGGAGTCACCACGCCCGTGCTTCGCTCCGGAAGGAGCTCGTCCTCACGCGAGCCGCTCCCGCAGCTCGCGGAGGTCCGCGTCGAGCCGCTTGCCCGCGAGCTCGACCTGGTAGAGCGCCGCGGCCAGCGTCAGCATCGCCGCCCATGCCACGCAGAAGGCGAAGAACATCGAGCCCGCCATCTGGGGCCCCTCGGACGTGAACACGGTCGGGTGGATGAAGTCGTTGGCGAGGCGGATCGCGAGGAAGCTGATCGGGATCAGCACGACGCCGAAGAGCGCGTAGACGGCGCAGAGGTTGGCCCGCGCCGGACCCGCCTCGACCGAGAACCGGAGCATGAAGTACGCCGAGTAGAAGAGAAACAGGACGAGGAAGAGGACGAGCTGCTCGGAGCTCCAGGCCCACCAGACGCCCCACGACGCGCGCGCCCAGATCGAGCCCGTGACCAGCGTCAGCGCACCGAAGATGACGCCCTGGTGGATCGCCACGTAGCTCTCGAGGTCGGCTCCCGGGGAGCGCCGCCAGAGGTGGACGAACGCCTTCAGCGCTCCCCACCCGAAGCACGCATAGGCCGTCAGGGCGATCGGCACGTGGAAGTAGAAGATCTTCTGCGAGATCCCCTGGTCGACGTCCTCCGGGATCCAGAAGAAGATCAGCGCGATCGAGGCGCACACGAGCACGGCGGCGGCGGCGGCCAGCGCCGTGACCGCGTTATTCCGTGACCACGTACTCAAAAGAAGCCCAGGAAATGATGGCAAAAACGGCGTCGTAGAGCGCGAGAAAGCCGAGGTAGCGCCCGCCGTCGTCGGCGACGCTCGCGCCGACGCCGCCCACGACGATCGGGATCGCGAGCGGCAGGAAGAGGAGCGGCAGCAGCAGCTCCCGCGCGCGGCTCGCGAGCGCCATCGCCGCGACCAGCGTGCCCACGGCGCAGAGGCCGACGTCGGCGAGCAGCACGCCGGCCACGATCTCCCAGTCGAGCCCGGAGAAGAAGAGCGCGAAGGCCGGCAGCGCGACCAGCTCGGCCGCGACGAGGAAGACGAGCGTGGCGAGCGTCTTCGCGAGCCAGATCGCGCTGCGGTCGCAGGGCGCCAGCAGGAGACCGTCCAGCATGCCCTGGCGGCGCTCGGCGTAGAACGCCCGCGCCAGGCCGAGGAGGGCGGTGAAGAGGATCGCGACCCAGAGCATCCCCATGGCCGCGGAGCCGGCCGCGCCGGCCGGCAGCGCGAAGTGGAAGGCGACGAGCGCGGTGACGACGAAGAGCAGCAGCGCGGGGAGCGCGTCGCGTCCGCGGAGCTCGAGCAGCACGTCCTTCCGCGCCAGCACCGCGACGTCGCGGGCGTAGCGGGTCATGCCAGCGCCAGCCGGACGCTCGCGTGCGCGGCAAGGCGATCCGGATCGTGCGTCGAGACGGCGAAGGTGCGACTGCCGGCGAGCTCGGCCAGCTCGCGGTCGAGCACGGCCGCCGCGGCGGCGTCGAGCGCGCTGTAGGGCTCGTCGAGCAGCAGCAGCGAGGGCTCGTGCAGGAGGGCGCGGCAGAGGGCGAGCCGCTGGAGCATGCCGCGTGAGAAGTCGCCCGCGCGGACGCCGCGCTCGTCCCAGAGCCCGAAGCGCTCGAGCAGCATTCCCGCCCGCTCCCGCCCCTCCGGGACCCGGTAGAGGCGGGCGTACAGCACGAGGTTCTCGAGCGCCGTCAGCTCCCGGTAGACGAGCGGCTCGTGCCCGAGGAAGCCGATCTCCCCCCGCGACGCCCGCACGCGGAGCTCGCCCGCCGTGGGCGCGGCGAGGCCCGCGCACAGCCTCAGCAGGGTCGTCTTGCCCGAGCCGTTCGGCCCGGTGACGAGCAGGAATCCCCGCTCCGGCAGCTCGAAGCTGACCCGGTCGAGCGCACGCCTGGCGCCGAAGCGCTTGCCCAAGTTCCTCGCCCGGATCACGCGAGTGCGTCGCCGAGGACGAAGGCGCAGAAGACGACTGCGATGACGCCGTTCGTGGTGAAGAAGGCAGCGTCGAGGCGGCGCAGGTCGCCCGGGCCGACGAGCGTGTGCTCGTAGACGAGGAGGGCGGCGACCGCGGCCACGCCCACCCAGTAGAGAAGACCGACCGGAAGCCCGAGACCGGCGACGGCGAGCAATCCGACCGTCGCGGCGTGGAGCGTCCGGGCCGCGCTGAACAGGGCTCGCTCGCCGAAATGGGTGGCGAAGGAGTGGAGCCCCGCGCGCCGGTCGACCTCGAGATCGAGCAGCGAATAGAAGAGGTCGAAGCCGGCGACCCAGACCGCCACGGCGCCGCCGAGGGCCCAGGCCTCCCAGGGAAGATCGCCGCGGATCGCAGCCCAGGCGCCGACGGGGGCGAGCCCGTCGACGGCGCCGAGCCAGGCGTGGCAGAGCCAGGTGAACCGCTTCAGGTACGGATAGACGACGAAGCCGACCACCGGGATCGGCCAGAGCCAGCGCACGAGCGGGTCGAGCTGGAAGACCGCGACGAGGAAGACGGCGAGCGAGGCGAGGCAGAAGAACCCGACCTGCCAGGCCTCGAGCAGCCCGCTCGGCAGCTCGCGCCGGGCCGTGCGCGGGTTCTCCGCGTCCAGCCGGGCGTCGATCAGCCGGTTCAGGCCCATCGCGAGGGACCGCGCGCCGACCATCGCGACCGTGATCCAGAGCAGGTCGTGCACGGTGGGGATGCCGTCGACCGCGAGGAGGGCCCCCGCGTAGGCGAACGGCAGCGCGAACAGGGTGTGCTCCAGCTTGACGAGCGACGCGAAGCGCCGCGGATAGGCGACGGCGCCGACGATCACGTCTGGCGGTGGTACAGCTCGCGTTCGTTCGCCAGGAGCTCGAGCGCGTGCCCGAGCGCCGGCTGCAGCACCGCGAAGCCGTCGCGGCAGCCGCCCGGCGAGCCGGGCAGGTTGACGATCAACGTCGAGCCCCGGACGCCGGCGACCCCGCGGGAGAGCAATCCGTGCGGCGTCCTCGCGATCGAATCCGCGCGGAGCGCCTCGGCGATGCCGGGGGCGAGCCGGTCGAGCACGGCGAGCGTCGCCTCGGGGGTGACGTCGCGGGGGCCGAGCCCGGTGCCGCCCGTGGTCAGGACGAGACGCACCTCGCCGGCCAGCTGGTCGAGCGCATCCGCGATCGCCTCTGCCTCGTCGGGGACGGCGCGGCGGACCACCTCGTACCCCTCGGCGGCGAGCAGCTGACCGAGCACGTCGCCGCTCCGGTCGTCGCGAGTCCCACCGGTGACGCCGTCCGAGATCGTCAACACCGCCGCTCTAGGCAACGGGCTCCTTCATCTTCTCGACCAGCCGCACGTCCTCGACCACCATCCCCTTGTCGATCGCCTTCGCCATGTCGTAGACGGTCAGGGCTGCGACGGCGGCCGCGACGAGCGCCTCCATCTCGACGCCCGTCCGGGCCGTCGTCTCGGCGCTCGCCGTCACGCCCACGCTCTCCTCGCGCACCTCGAGCGCGACCTCGACGACGCTCAGCGGCAGCGGGTGGCAGAGCGGGATCAGCTCGCTCGTCCGCTTGGCGGCCATGATCCCGGCCAGCTCGGCGGTCACGAGCGCGTCGCCCTTCGGGAGCTCGCGGAGCCGGAGGGCGGTCTCGGGCCGCATCCGCACCGAGGCGGTGGCGGTCGCGCGCCGGTGGGAGAGCGGCTTCGAGCCGACGTCGACCATGCGGACGCGCCCGGCCTCGTCCACGTGCGACAGCTCGGCCATCTCAGCGATGGTACTCCCGGGCGTCGGCCCGGCACTCGTCGACGGCCGCGAGCTGCGCGGCGATCCAGCCGTCGAGGTCGTGCTCGTGGACGTGCGCGCGGAGGGCCTGCAGCCGGCGCCAGCGCTCCGGCCGGGGCAGCTCGAGCGCCTCGTGGATCGCGGCGGCCTGGCCCGCGACGTCGAAGGGGTTGACGGTCAGGGCCCACTCCCCGAGCTCCTCGTGGGCGCCCGCGTTCTCGGACAGGATCAGCACGCCGTCCCGCTCGTTCACGAGCGGCGCCTCCTTCGCGACCAGGTTCATCCCGTCGAAGATCGCGTTCACCAGCAACGCGTCGTAGAGCTTGTAGGCGGCGACCGACTGCGGGAAGTCGTCCGCGATGCGCAGGTCGATCGGCAGCCAGTCGCCGCGGCCGAAGCGCGCGTTGACCGCGTCCGCGGTCCGGTGGATCGCCTGGAGGTACTCCGAGTACTGCGGGATGTCCTGCCTGGACGGGTCGAGGAGCGCGAGCATGACGACGGCTGCGTGCATCTCCGGATGCGCCTCCAGGTAGAGCTCGAAGGCCCGGAAGCCGCGCAGGACGTTCTTCGACAGGTCGGTCCGGTCGACGCGGAGGACGATGCGGCGCCCGCCGTGCAGCGCGAGCAGCTCCCGCTCCCGGGCCAGCACGGCCTCGCTGCCCGCGAGCTCCTCGAACTCGCCCGGGTCGACCGAGATCGGACACGCGGTGACCCGGGCGAGGCGGCCCTCGTAGTCGACCCAGGCACCGCCCTCCTCGCACTCGGCCCCGACGAGCTCCTCGCTCGAGCGCATGAAGTTCCGCCGCCAGCGGCCCGTGTGGAAGCCGACCACGTCGTTGGCGAGCAGCCCGTCGTGCACGGCACGCCGGATCGGCTCCGGCAGCACGCGCCAGTAGTCCGGCTGTGCCCACGGGATGTGGACGAAGTGCGCGAGCATCGCGTCGGGCCGCTGCTCCCGGACGATGCGCGGGGCCAGGTAGAGGTGGTAGTCGTGGAAGAAGACACAGGCCTCCGGGGCGGCGTCGAGCTCCGCGAGCACCGCCTCGGCGAAGGCGGCGTTGACGGCGACGTACCCCTCGTTCCAGGCTCGGTGGAGCTCGTGGTCGAGCTCCGGAGCGTGGGCCAGGTCCCAGAGGTAGTGCTGGAGGAACCACAGCATCGGGTTGGCGACCACGTGGTAGTAGAGGTGGTAGGCCTCCGGCTCGTGCGCGACGAGGCGCAGGCGGTAGCGCGAGCCGTCCCGCGCCACCTCGTCGACCGCCTCCGGACCTGCCTCGGCCGCGGCGACGCGATCCTCGGCGCTCATCGCGCTCGCGATCCACGTGACGTCGTGGAGGCTGACGAGGCTGCGAAGCGCGGTGACGAGGCCGCCGCCTCCGCGCCGCACGACGCGCTTGCCGTCCTCGCCGCGCCCGTAGGAGACGGGCCCGCGGTTCGAGACCACGATCAGCTGGCGGCGGCCCGTCACCTCGGCAGCCTAACCCCACCGGCTTCCGGCCCTTTGACGCAAGCCGCCCGAAGTGCGCAGCACCCCGGGCGATCGTCTGCTCTACGTGCCGGTCGCGCTCAGCGGCACGGGGTGCGGGCTGCCGGGGGCGTTGTTGATGATCAGCAGGTTGGCGCTGCGAGCGCCTGCGGCCTGCGGCCTGGTCACGACGGTGACCTGACAGCTGCCCCCGACCGGGATCGGCGAGGCGCTGGTGCAGGTCTGCGCGGAGATGCTGAAGTCGAGCTGGTTGGCGCCGCTACGGTTGAAGCCGCTGATCGTCAGCGCCGCCGAGCCGCTGTTTTTGACGGTGATCTTCTTGCCGGCGCTGGTCGAGTTGACCGGCACGTTGCCGAAGGCGAGGCTGGTCGGGCTGAGCGAGACGAGCGGTGCCGGTTTGACCACAGTTACGGTCAGTGTCCGCAGCAGCGGGTTGTCCCCACCCGCCGCGGCATTGAGCGCGTAAGCGAAAAGAGTGTGCTTCCCAGGCGACAAGCCGCCAACGATCGTGTCGAAGCCATGGTTGGGGCCAGCTCCTGGGTGCGCGGCCGCGACGTCGTCGCGGTGCCGATCAGCCAACCCGAGGTCGACGCCGCGGACGCCCGACCCGGCGGGACCATCGATGTAGACATGGACGCCGGTCGGGGCCGTCATCGCGTCGGGGTCGATCGTCCAGCCGCGGATGTGCGCCTTGCCGCCCGTCTGACCAACGGCGGTGTCGAACGCACCGAACGGCGTCCCAGCGGCCGGAGCCGGCACGTTGATCGTCTCCGTCTTCAGGAGCGTGTTCGACCCGTCGCCCGCGATGTTGATCCCGTAGATATAGAGCGTGTGTGCGCCCGACGCGACGTCGGGGATCGCCCAACTGAACCCGTGATCGGGACCTGAGCCGTACGCCTCGGCGACGTCCGGGCGCGGCTGGTCGGCATTGATCACTACGCCGCGGGCGCCACTCCCAGCGGGGCCGTCGATGTAGACGTGGACGGAGGTCGCAGCGGCCGGGGCATCCGGATCAAGAACCCAACCGCGCAACGAGGCAAAGTTGCCGATGGAGCCGACCGCTGTCTCTACGTTTCCGATCGGCGTCGGCCCCGGCACGCTCGCCGTCAGCGTCCGCAGGAGGCGGTTGTCCCCGCCGCCGGACGCGTTGAGCGCGTAGACGAAGAAGGTGTGGTTGCCGGGGGATAGTCCGGCGATCACGCCGTCGAAGCCGTGGTAGTTGCCGGCTCCCGGATATGCCGCGCCGACGTCGGGGCGGTACTGGTTCGCCAGTCCGAAGTCGACTCCGCGCACGCCCGACCCGGCGGGGCCATCGATGTAGACGTGGACCCCCGTGGAGGTCGTGACTGCATCCGGATCGATCGTCCAACCGCGGATGCGGGCGGCGCCCCCGACGCGGCCGCCAGCGATGTCGAACGCACCGAACGGCGTCCCACCGGCAATACCAGGCACGTTGATGCTCAGGGTCGCAAGCTTGGCGTTCTCGCCACCACCTGCAATGTTGATCCCGTACACGTGAAGGGTGTGCGGCCCCGGCGCGACATCTGGAATCGCCCAGCTGAAGCCGTGCTCAGCGCTCGCGCCGTGCGCCGCGGCGACGTCCGGGCGCGGCTGGTCGGCAGGGATTGCGACGCCCCGCGCGCCACTTCCCGCCTCGCCGTCGATGTAGACGTGGATCGACGTAGACGTCGTCTTCGCGTCCGGATCGAGAACCCAGCCACGCAGCGACGCGAAGTTCCCTGTCGAGCCGCCAGCTGCGTCGACCGCCCCGATCGGGCTTCCGGGCGGTGGCCCTTGCGGGCCGTCCTTGACGTGGATGAACTCGGCGGCCGCGAAGGTCGCGCCGGAGCGGTCGAGGCGCCGGCGCGACGAGTATCCCGACGTGTCGCTGACGTAGGAGTCCTCGCTGATCTCGATGTACGAGGACGCAACGACTTCGACGTAGGCGACATGACCGCCGAAGCCGCTATCCCATTGAGCGATCGATCCGACGACGGGGTTGCGATCCACGGGTACGCCCGCCGCACGGGCCTTCTCGTCCCAGTCCGAACCGTTTCCGATTTGCGGTCCCCATGGCTTCGAGGCGCCGTTCTGCTGCAGCCGGTAGGCGGCGTAGCTGACGCAGTTGTGGCCCGGGCCCCACGAGCCCCAGACGCTCTGGCCCGTGTAGCCGGTCCCCGCGAGGCAACTGTAGTCCGACGCCGGACCGCAGAGATACGAGTCGGATGTAGCGCCCCGCACCCCGGAGCCGTCTGTCGCAAGCGGAAGCGACGCCCACGGGGAGTGGACGACAGTCGTGACCACCGGGCCGACCGCCGGAGCCGATCCACCCGGAGCCGCGACAACGCCCGCGATCAGCGTGGCCGCGAAGGCGGCTACCAGGAGATGGCGCAGACGGCTGACCGTCATCCGCCGCCTACGATGACACCCTGGCAGCCTCCGCCACAAGGGCCGGACGGCCTATCTCCCTCGACGCCTGGTCCTACTCGCCGAAGCGCCGTCAGGCGACGACGGTCACCTCTGATCCTTCCGTGTCCTGGCCGAGCAGCCGGTTGAAGAGGACGAGCCAGTCGCGCAGCAGGCGCGGCATCAGGAAGTGGCGGCGGACGAACTCCTTCCCGCGGAGCGCGCGCGCGCGCGCGGCGGCAGGGTCGCCCAGGACCTCCAGGCACGCCCGGGCGCACTCGGCGGACGAGTCGACGAGCCAGCCGGTCTCGCCGTCGGTGATCTGCGCCACGATGCCGCCGACCCGGCCGGCCACCGTCGGGCGGGTCTTCCAGAGCGCCTCCGTCACCGTCAGGCCGAACCCCTCGCGGATCGACTTCTGCAGCGAGACGTCGGAGTGCACCTGGAATGCGTTCACCTCGACTGCGCCGACGTTGTTGAGGTTCGACAGGATGAAGATGTCGGTGTCGCCGCGCGCGTAGGCGACGGTCTGGTTGTAGAAGTCCCAGCCCTCTGGGTCGTCGTGCGCCATCGAGCCGACGAGCGCGAGCTGGACGTCGGGCCGCTCCTCCTTCACCTGCCGGTAGGCGTCGATCACGCCGAGCGGGTCCTTCCACGGGTCGAAGCGGGACACCTGGGTCAGCAGCGGCCGCTCGACGTCGATCCCGAACTGATCGACGATGTAGGCGGCGTCCTCGGGGGAGAGGGCCATGTTCTTCGGCGTCAGCGGGTCGATCGCCGGCGGCCAGATGTACGCCGGCGGCATCCCCGCCGAACGCGGCACGTACTCGTGGCGGTGGAAGATCGTCGCGTCGTAGCGGCCGAGCGCCGGCAGCAGGAACTCGAGCACGTCCGCGTTCGGCGTCGAGAGGTCGATGTGGCAGCGCCAGATCCACCGCGCCGTCGAGTCGCCGAAGCGGTCGATCATCGCCGCCGGCTGGGGATCGTGGACGATCACGAAGTCGTAGACGTCGTCGAACCGGTTCGCGTTGTCGGCGTTGTAGCGGTGGAAGACCTCCCGCTGCTCGGCGGTCAGGCCCTGCGGATTGCCCTGGAGCGCGTTGTGGATCGTCTTCGTGACGTCGAAGAACTCCTCGCGGCCGTGGATGATCCGCCACTCGACGTCGAGGCCGACGTCGCGCATCAGGGGAACGAGCGTGTAGTTGATCTCGGCGACACCGCCGCCGAAAGCGGTCGCGGAGAGGTGCACGACCTTGCGTCCGCGAAGCGGCGCCGCGAGGCGCTCGATCTCGTTCATCAGGCCGCGCGCGGTGATCGTCGCGTAGTCCGCGAGCGACTTGTGTCCGACGTTGACGAGGTTGAGCATGTCGAGGGGAAGAAACGCCGGACCTCGCGGCAGCGGCGAGGATACCGCCCCGGCCGGCCGCCGGGCCGGAGCCCTTCTTACCCCAGGAACCTGACGAAGCGCAGCCGGGAGCCTCCGTCCGGAGCGCTCGCGACCTCGAACTCGTCGGTCAGAGCCTTGATGATGGCGATGCCGAGGCCGCCCTCGCCGAGCTCGCTCGAACCGTTGCCGGACTCGGGCGGGTCGAACCCGCCGCCGCCGTCGGCGACCTCGATCGCGATGCGGTCCTCCCCCAGCTCGTACAGGATCTCGACCTCCCCGTCGCCCCCGTCCTCGTAGGCGTGCCGCACCGCGTTGGTGCATGCCTCGGTCAACGCCAGCTTGAGGTCTCTGAGCACGTCGTCGGGCACGTCGCGGGCGCGGCAGAGCCCGGTCAGAGCGAGCCGGCCGAGGATGATGAACTCGGCCCGGGCCGGGATCGTCAGCTTGACGGGGCGGCTCGTGCGTGTAGGTACGGCCACGCTTGCCTCCGTCCCGGACATCCCGCAACTTTCACCAGAATCGGCGAAGTTCAAACTAGGTGAAGCTCGGGCCGGGGCCGCTATCTGCCCGAGGTGCCGCTCACGGGGCGCTCCTTGAGGAGCACAGGTACCCGCAACCGTTGCTTGCCGCGTACGACGGAGAAGGACACCGTCTGGCCCGGCCTGAGCGACTCTGTAACGATCCGTACGAGGTCTTCCGCGTGCTCGACCTTCTGACGGCCGATGCCGACGATCACGTCCCCGCCGGTGGTCACCGTTTCGCCGTTGAAGTCCACCTCGTCCTCGCCTCCGCGCAGGCCGGCACGCGCGCCGGCGCTCCCCGGGCGCACGGTGACGACGAGGGCGCCGCGCGGGGTCGAGTACCCGAGCCGACGGGCGAGCGTGGGCGTGACGTCCTCGGTCGTGATGCCGACGTAGGCGTAGGCGACGCGGCCGACGGCGATCAGCTCGTTCATCGAGCGCCGCGCGGAGTTGATCGGGACGGCGAACCCGACCCCCTCGGCACGCCCGGAATTGCTGCGGATCTGCGCGTTGATGCCGACGACCCGCCCGCGAGCGTCGAAGAGGGGCCCGCCCGAGTTGCCGTGGTTGATCGGGGCGTCGATCTGGATCGCGTCGATCAGGTTGTACTCCGAGGTGAGGGAGTCGATCGACCGGTGCACGGCCGAGACGACACCGACGGCGAGCGAGTTCTCGTTGCCGAACGGGCTCCCGATCGCCGCCACGGGCTCCCCCACCCGGACCCTGCTCGAGTCTCCGAGCGGGACCGGCGCGAGCGAGTGGGCCTTCGGATCGACCTTGATCAGGCCGACGTCGTCGAAGACGTCCCAGCCGATGATCCGCGCGGGGATGCGGTCGCGATCGGCGAACTCGACGTAGACCTCGGAGGCCGCCTCGATGTCACCGCCGACCTCGCCCGCGCTCGTGATCACGTGCGCGTTGGTGAGGATGTAGCCCTCCGGGGAGACGACGAAGCCCGATCCCTGCGACGCCTGCACCGGCCGCGAGCCGAGCAATGCGTAGATCGTCACCACCCCTGGGGACCGGCGCGCGTAGATCTCGGCCGGGCGGAAGCCGTTCCCGAGCAGCGGTGCAGCGGCTCGACCGGATGTCTTGATCCCCACCGCGGGAGCCGCGTCCGTCACGACCACCGTCCGGCGCTCGCCCCCGCCCAGCCAGCCGGCAGCCCACCCGAACGTGAGCGCGGCGGCGGCGCCGAGCACGGCCGAGACGAGCGAGAGGACGGCGATGGGTCCCGGGCGCACGAGCCGACTCACTGTAGCGACGACGCTCGGGACACCGGCTGTTTCCACGTGAAAAGGGTCAGGACGCCGCCGCGCCGACCACCTCCGACACCCGCCCGTCGCCGTGCTCGGCCCCGGGCAGCCCCAGCCGGAAGGCCGTGCGACCCAGCCGGGACTCGAGCTCGAGCGTGCCGCCCATCACCTCGGCCAGCTCGCGCGCGATCGCGAGACCGAGACCGCTCCCCGAGGCCATCGAGCTCTCGCCGCGATAGAAGCGCTCGAAGACGTGCGCCGCGTGCTCGGGCGCGAGGCCCGGTCCGTCGTCCTCGACGAGGAGCGTGGCGGCACCGCCGTCCCGGCCGGCGGAGACGCGCACAGTCGTCGACGGAGGCGTGTGACGGAGCGCGTTCTCGACCAGGATGCGTCCGATCTGGAGAGCCCGCAGCTCGTCGCCGACGGCGGCGACCGGCTCGCCGGCGCGAAGCTCGAGCCGATGATCGGCCGCGAGGGGGCGGAACTCCTCGACGACGCTCTCGGCCAGCTCGGCGAGGTCGAGCGCGCCGAGCTCGACGTGGAGCTGCCCGGCGTCGAGCCTCGAGAGGTCGAGCAGGTCGGTGGCGAGCTTGGTCAAACGCTCGACCTGGGTGCGCATCGTGTCGAGGAACTCGCCGCGCGTCGCCTCGTCCAGCTCCTCGTCGGCCAGCAGCTCGAGCGAGCCGCCGAGCGAGAAGATCGGCGTGCGCAGCTCGTGCGACGCATTGGCGACGAACTCGCGACGGGCATGGTCGAGCTGCGCGAGGCGCGCGCGCATCCGCTCGAAGGCGTCCGCGAGGGCGCCGAGCTCGTCCTGGCCGCGATCCCGTACCGGCTCGTCCAGCCGCCCGCCGGCGATCCGGTCGGCGGCCCGCTCGAGCCGGCGGACGCGGCGGGCGAAGAGGCTGGCGCCGACGTAGCCGGCGAGCAGGGCCGCCCCGAGCGCGATCGCGCCCGCGAGCAGCAGCCGCCGCCGGACGAGGTGGACGTTGCCGAGCGGGTCCTCGAGCGAGGCCGAGAGGAGGAGCACGATCGACCCGTTGCGGCCCACGGGCACGGCCGCCTCCGCGAAGCGCTCGTCACCCCTCGTGATCGTCCCCCGCGCGGCCGCGAGCGTCCGCGCCGCCCGCAGCGCGACCGGATCGGTCTCGACGTCGGTGGACGACACCGGGTTCGAGTCGCCGAGCACGCTCAGCGTCGGCGGCGGCGAGAAGTACCCGTAGACGACGACGCGGGCGTTCGCGCTGCCGGACGCGTCCGCGACGAAGTCCGGCCACTGGAAGCGGTCCTCGGGCAGCTGGCGGGCCAGGCTCGGCGCCGCCCGAGCGAGCTGCGAGAGCTTCGCTCCGACCAGCCGCCGCTCGAGCGAGGGCACGACGACGAGGTAGACGATGCCGAGAGCCCCCACGACGAGCAGCAGCAGCGCGGCGCTCAGCCGCGTGCCGATGCCGCGGAGCCGCACGCCCTAGGCCTCCCGGAAGCGGTAGCCGGCGCCGCGCACGGTGAAGATGAAGTCGGGGTCGCGCGGGTCGCGTTCGAGCTTCTCGCGGAGGTGGCGGACGTGGACGTCGATCGTGCGCGGGTCGCGGTAGGCGGCGCCGCCCCAGAGCGCCTCGAGCAGCGCGTGGCGCCCGAGCACGCGCCCGGGCTCGGAGGCGAGCTTCCAGAGGAGCTCGAACTCGACATAGGTGAGCTGCACCGGCTTGCCGGCGACCTCGACCGTGCGGCGGGCGTGGTCGATCGTGAGGCCGTCGAACTCCAGGCGCCCCCGGTCCCGAGGCTCCACGCGAGGGGTGACCGCCCGCCGCAGGAGCGCCCGCACGCGGCTCCGGAACTCCCGGATCGAGAACGGCTTCGTGATGTAGTCGTCGGCGCCCAGCTCGAGCCCGACCACCTTGTCGAGCTCGTCGTCCCGGGCGGTCAGCATGATGATCGGCACGGAGCTCGTCGACCGCAGCCGCTTGCACACCTCCAGCCCGTCGACCTTCGGCAGCATGATGTCCAGGACTACGAGATCGATCTCCTCCGCCGCGAACCGGGCCAGGGCCTCCTCCCCGTCGCGGGCCTGGAAGACGCGATGACCGTCCCGCTCGAGCGGATAGGTGAGGATCTTCAGCACTGCCTCCTCGTCGTCGACGAGCAAGATGGTCGAGGAGTCCGGCATCGGCGGCGCGGTGAGCGCGGGAGCGGGAGGCGCCGACCTACTATAGCCAGGCCATAGCCACGCTTCCGCCCCCACCGAAGCGGCGGCAGCGGCCTCGGCGAGGGTCGCTGGAGCGACCGATCAACAGCCGCCTCTACCGGGGAAGCTGGCTCCTCGCGGGGCTGCCGCTCCTGATCGCGGCGCTCAGCGTCGCGCGTCCCGCGCCGCTGCAGGAGCCGCCGCTGCCGCCCACGTTCGACCGGCAGGGCGCGCTCGACCTCGCGCGCGAGCTGGCCGACGACCATCCCGTCCGCGTACCGGGCACCCCCGGCGCACTCGGGGCCGAGCGCTGGTTCCAGTCGCAGCTGGCGGCGTACGGCTTCAAGGTGCAGCGGCAGGAGTTCCGGGCGACGATCCCGGGGCTCGGGCGAGTGCCGCTCGTGAACCTGATCGCCGTCGCCCGGGGTCGCTCCCCCGACGCGATCGTCGTCACCGCCCACCGCGACGCCGAGCCCTTGGGGCGCGGCGCCAACGACAACGCCTCGGGGACCGCCGTCCTGATCGAGCTGGCTCGGGCCTACGCCAACGCCCGCGGGGCACAGCGCGAGCTGCGTCCGGCCCACACGCTCCTCTTCGTCTCCACGGACGGCGGTGCCTTCGGCGGCCTCGGGGCGGAGCACCTCGCGACGAGCCCGGCGTACCGGGACCAGATCGTGGGGGTGCTCAACCTCGACGCGGTGGCCGGCAGCGGCCCGGCCCGGCTCGAGCTGGCCGGGGACACGCCGAGCTCGCCGGATGCGGTCTTCGTCGAGACCGTCGCCACCCGCCTGCACGAGCAGACGGGCCGGGCGCCGGGCCGCACGAGCGCGCTGGGGCAGTTGATCGACCTCGGCTTCCCGTTCAGCCTCTACGAGCAGGCGCCCTTCGTCGGCCGCGGCATCCCGGCGGTGACGATCACGACCTCGGGCAACCGGCCCGAGCAGGGGTTCGGCGACGTCTCCTCCGGCCTGAACGGCACGCGCCTCGCCCAGATCGGGCGCGCGGCCCAGCTCACGCTCGGCTCGCTCGACCAGGTCGGCGTCGGGCAGGGAGGCTCGACCTACATCTACCTGGGCGCGCGGTTCGTCCGGGGCTGGGCGCTCGAGCTGGCGCTGATCGCGGCCCTCCTGCCCTTCCTGATCGCCGCCGTCGACCTGTTCGCACGCTGCCGCAGGCGCGGGATCCGCCTCCGCCCCGCGTTCCGCGCCTACCGGGCCCGCGCGGGCTTCTGGGTCGTCGTCGCGCTCCTGTTCTCGTTCCTGAACCTGCTCGGAGCCTGGCCGCAGGGCGCGAGCCGGCCACCGAATCCCGCGACCGAGGCCGCGGGGACCTGGCCGCCCGTCGGACTGGCCGTGCTCGGAATCCTCGCCGCCGGCGCCTGGCTCGCGGCGCGGCGGCCGCTGCTGCCGGCGCGCCCGGCGTCCGCCGCCGACGAGCTCGCCGGCCAGACCGCCGCGCTCGTCTCGCTCGGCGTCCTCGCCCTGCTCGTGACCGCGACCAACCCGTTCGCCCTCGTGTTCCTGCTGCCCTCCCTGCATGCCTGGATCTGGCTCCCGCAGGTGCGTGAGGCGCCGGCGGCCGCGCGAGCCGCGCTGCTCCTGGTGGGATTCTCCGGCCCCGCGCTGCTGCTCGGCTCGTTCGCGCTGCGGTTCGAGCTCGGCCTCGACGCGCCCTGGTACGTGGCCGTGCTGCTGGCGCTCGGGTATGTGCCCCTCTCCTCGCTTGCGATCGCCGTCGGCTGGACGGCGGCCGCCGCGCAGCTCGTCGCGATCGGGGCGGGACGGTACGCCCCGTACCCCACCGGGGCGCAACGTCCCCCGCGCGGACCCGTCCGGGAGGTTGTGCGCGCGACGATCCTGACTATCCTTCGACTACGGACGCACCGCCGCGCCGCGCAGGCGGAGCGGCGCGTCCTCGAAGCCTGAGATGAGACGACTCGCACGCACCCTTGGCGCCCTGATGATCGTGGCCGGTCTCGGCACGCTCGGCTGGGCGGCCCTCGTCTGGCAGTGGCAGGACCCGTTCACGGCGGCCTACACTCACTACCAGCAGGGCAAGCTCGAGTCGCGCTACGAGGACGTCTTCATCCGCTTCCGCCCCGCCGCTCCCCCGGCCGACGGACCGGTGAACGTGAAGCGGAAGGACGGGAAGGACGGAAAGGGTCCGAGCGATCCGAAGGGCCGAACCGACTCCGGGCCGTCGCCGGCGGCGCAGGCCCGCTGGGTCGCGAGGGAGGCGAAGCGCTACCGGAGCACGCTGACCGAGGGCCAGGCGTTCGCCCAGATCAAGGTGCCGGGCCTCGGGGTGAACCTGATCGCCGTCAACGGCACGCAGACGAACACGCTGAAGAAGGGCCCGGCGCGCTATGCAGGCCCGCTGCCGTCCTACGTTCCGGGCGAGGGTGAGCTCGTCTACATCGCCGGCCACCGGACGACGTACGGGGCGCCGTTCGCGCGCATCGACAGGCTCCGCCCCGGCGACACCGCCACGATGCGGCTCCCGTACGCCACGTTCGAGTACGAGATCACCCGCCACGTGATCGTCGACGCGAGCGACCTCTCGGTGCTCCGCTCGCCGGGTCGCGAGCTCCTGGCGCTCCAGGCCTGCCATCCGCGCTTCTTCGCCTCGCAGCGGTACATCGCGTACGCGAAGCTCGTCCGCGTCACCCCGCGTCAAGGACGGGCCTACACGGTCGACGGCACGCGGCTCGCGCGCGCGTAGGTAGCGCCCTCGACCGTGAGTCCCCGCCTACGGCAGAGTGAGGTAGCGCACCGTCGCTCCCGCCTCGAGCGTCCCGCGGCCGGCCTCCACGACGGCCAGCGCGTCCGCCTCCGCGGCGCGGACGATCATGTGGGACTCCTGCCCGCCCACCGGCTCGAGCTCGACTCCATCCTCGGTCGTCCGGGACCGCGCCCTGACGAGCTTCGTCCGCTCGACGCTCCGGGAAACGGGGGACCGGAGCCGGCCGATCCCGAACGCCGGTCCGGGCGCTGCCGCGCCCTGAAGCGCCAGCACGGCGGGGCGGACGAACAGCTCGAACGCGACCAGGCTCGAGACCGGATTGCCGGGGAGACCGAAGACGAGGGTGTCGCCGTGGACGCCGAACGAGACAGGCTTGCCGGGCTGGACCGCCACGCCCCAGAAGACCTCCTCCACGCCGACCTCGGCTCCGGCACGACGGACGAGATCGTGGGGGCCGACGGACACGCCGCCGGAGGTGACGAGCAGGTCCGCCCCGACACCCGCCCGCATCGCGGCGAGGTGCGCCTGCTCGTCGTCCACGACGACGCGGGGCTCCTCCACCTCCGCTCCGGCCGCCGCCAGCTGGGTCGTGAGGATCAGCCCGTTCGACTCGTAGATCTCGCCCGGCCCGAGCGGCTCTCCCGCGCGACGCAGCTCGGTCCCGGTCACGATCACGGCGGCCCGCGGGCGCCGCCCGCACGACACCTCCCCGGTCCCCGCCGCTGCCAGGGCGCCGAGCTTGGCCGCGCCGAGCCGGCTCCCGCCTGGCACGACCGTCTCGCCGGCACGCACGTCGGCCCCTCGCGCGCGAACGTTCGCACCGGGCTCGACGCGCTCGCGCACATCGATTCTGTTGTCATGCTCGACAACGTACTCGAGCGGCAGGACGGCGTCGGCGCCGTCCGGCACGACTCCGCCCGTCGCGATCGCGAACGCCTCGCCGGGCTCGAGTCCGCGGCCCGCCGGCCGGCCCGCGGCCACCCGCTCGGCGACGCGGAGGGTGCCCGGCGTGTCGGCAGCCCGCAGCGCGAATCCGTCCATGGCCGAGCTCGGGAACGGCGGCAGGTCGGTGCCGGCGACCGCGGCCTCCGCGAGCACCCGGCCGGCCGCGAGCCCGAGCGGCACCGGCTCGGCCGGCAGCGGCCGGACGCGCTGGAGGATCCGGGCCAGGGCGTCGTCGAGCGTCAGGAGCGGCGGCACGGCGCACCATAAGCTACTCCCGTGGAGCCGCGGTGATCTCGGTCGTCGTCCCGATCCGCAACGAGGCGAGGAGCGTCGCGCTCCTCCACGACGAGCTGCGCGCCGCCCTCGAGCCGCTCGGCCGGCCGTGGGAGGTGGTCTTCGTCGACGACGGCTCCACCGACGGGTCCTTCGGCGCGCTCACGCGCCTGCACGCTGCCGAGCCGAACGTGCGCGTCGTCCGCCTGCGGCGCAACTTCGGCAAGTCCGCGGCGCTGGCGGCCGGCTTCGCGCAGGCCGAGGGTGAGGTCGTGATCACGATCGACGGCGACGGCCAGGACGACCCGGCGGAGATCCCGCGCCTGCTCGCCAAGCTGGACGAGGGCTTCGACCTCGTCTCCGGCTGGAAGGCCCGAAGGCGAGACCCGCTCCACCGGCGTGTGCTGTCGCGCCTGTTCAACCGCGTCACGAGTTTGATGTCCGGCATCCGTCTGCGCGACATGAACTGCGGGCTCAAGGCCTACCGCGCGGAGGTCGTGCGGGGGCTGCGGATCTACGGGGAGCTGCACCGCTTCATCCCGGTGCTCGCCCACTACCGCGGGTACCGGATCGCCGAGCTGCCCGTCAACCACCGGCCGCGCGAGCACGGCCGTTCCCGGTACGGGCTCGAACGCTACCTGCGGGGATTCCTCGACCTGATGACCGTGTCCTTCATCGGGCGCTACCGGCATCGGCCGCTCCACCTCTTCGGCGGTCTCGGCCTGATCCTCGGCGCCGCCGGCACGGCAACGCTCGTCTACCTCACCGTGCTCAAGCTGTCCGGCCACGCGATCGGGCAGCGCCCCCTGCTCATGCTCGGCGTCCTGCTCGTCGTGGTCGGCCTCCAGTTCTTCTCGCTCGGGCTGATCAGCGAGATGATCACCAGCCAGCACGAGGAGCGCGGGGGCGGGCGGGAGCGCACGGAGCTCCAGGTCGAGGAGATTCTCCAGTAGGGGCTCCCAGAGCCCCTTTCGCAATGACGACTCGACACCGGGGTGCGATGGGCGGCCGAGGGCAAGGACGCAGGGAGCCCGCTGAGCGGCGCTCTGGGGGCGACCGAGGACGCGGCCATCGGTCGTCCGGCGCGGCCCGGCGTCACAGTGCTTCATGGTGAAAGGGGCTCCTAAGGTTCTCTACTTCGGGACCTACGAGCGGTCCTACCCGCGGAACGCCCAGGTGATCTCCTGCCTGCGCCGGGCCGGAGTCGACGTCGTCGAGCGCCACGTGGATGCCTGGGGCGGCGCCGAGCACAAGTGGCGGGCCGGGGTGGGAACGGCGGCCCGGCTCGCGCTCGCCGAGGCGAGACTCCTACGGCGGCCGCGTGACGCGTTCGACGTCGTGCTGGTCGGCTACCCCGGCCACCTCGACCTCCCCGGCGCGCGGCGCGCGGCCCGGGGCCGGCCGGTCGTCTTCAACCCCCTCGTCTCGCTCGCCGACACGCTCGTGGAGGACCGGGGCCGGTTCCGGCG
This sequence comes from Gaiellaceae bacterium, assembly GCA_046262415.1. GTDB lineage: Bacteria > Actinomycetota > Thermoleophilia > Gaiellales > Gaiellaceae > JACDAS01. The sequence continues at coordinate 23,690 of JBHEMU010000096.1, forward strand.
AGGGTCGCCGCCCGCGCGCCTGCTCGCCGGAATCGACCGATTCGCGCTCCGCGCCGCCGATCTCGTCGTCGCCGACACGGCGGCCCACGCCGAGTACCTGGCGGCGCTCGGCGGACTCGCTCCGGCGAGAGTCGCGGTCTGCCTGGTCGGCGCCGAGGAGCGCGTGTTCAGGCCGTGCTGGGCGCCCGAGCAGCCGTTCACAGCTCTCTTCGTCGGCAAGCTGATCCCCCTCCACGGCGTCGAGACGATCCTCGCCGCGGCAAGGATCGCGCCCGAGCTACGGCTGCGGATCGTGGGGAGCGGGCAGCTCGACCGCCTGCTCGGCGACGCCGCGGCCAGCGTCGAGTCGATCCCCTGGGTCGAGTACGAGCGGCTGCCGGGAGAGCTCGCGAGGGCCGGTTGCGCGCTCGGGATCTTCGGGCGGTCTGCCAAGGCGAGCCGCGTGATCCCGAACAAGGCGTTCCAGGCCCTCGCGTGCGGGACGCCGCTCGTGACCGGCGACACGCGCGCGGCCCGGGAGCTGCTCGTCGACGGGGAGAGCGCGCTGCTGGTGCCGCCCGGGGATCCGGCCGCGCTGGCCGCGGCCCTCCGCCGGATCGCCGCCGACCCGGACCTCGCGGCGCGACTCGGCGAAGGCGGGAGGGCGGCCTACGCCGCCCGGGCGAGCGAGGACGTGCTGGGGCGTCGCTGGCGCGGCCTGATCGAGGATCTCGTGCGATGACGACCGGATGCGGCGGCCTCCGCGTGGGTGCGAGGACGCTGCTCTGGTCGGCGATCCTGGCGTACGCGGCGGCTTTCTCGGCGCTGTCGGTGCTCCGGCATCTCGCGTTCAACACGGGGCGGTTCGACCTCGGGAACATGACGCAGGCGGTCTGGGCCACGGCGCACGGCCATCCACTTCGCGTCACCGACGTGCGGGGCGACCAGATCTCGCGCCTCGCGTCCCACGTCGATCCGATCCTGGCGGCCTTCGCACCGCTCTGGTGGGTGTGGCCTAGCCCGAGCATGCTGCTCGTGGTCCAGGCGATCCTCGTCTCGCTCGGGGCGCTCCCCGTCTACTGGCTCGCCCGCAAGCACCTCGGCTCGGAGCGGGCGGCGCTCGGGTTCGCCTTCGCGTACCTGCTCTACCCGCCCGTGCAGTGGCTGACGCTGAACGAGTTCCACGCTGTCGCGCTGGCGTGTCCCTTGCTCCTGTTCGCGTTCTGGTACCTGGACGAGGGACGGCTGTGGGCCTTCGCCGCCTTCGCGGTGCTCGCGGCGCTGACGAAGGAGCAGATCGCGTTGATCGTCGCCGGCCTCGGCGTCTGGTACGCGCTGGCCCGGGGGCGCCGCCTCGCCGGGGTGCTGATCGCCGGGTCGGGCGTCGCGTTCGCCGCGGCGGCCGTCGGCCTCGTGATTCCCCACTTCAACGACGGGTCGCCGTCCAGCTTCTACAGCCGCTACCGGGAGGTGGGCGGGTCGCCGACCGGGATCCTCCGAACCGCGGTCACCGATCCGCTCCGATTGCTCGAGCACGCCTTCGACGCTGCGGGGCTCCGCTACCTCGCCGAGCTGGTCGTCCCGCTCGCACTCCTCTGCCTGCTGGCGCCTCTCGCCGCGCTGGCCGCAGCCCCCGAGCTCGCCCTCAACCTGCTCTCGAGAACGCCGACGCAGCAGTCGATCCACTTCCACTACACGGCAGGCGCGATTCCTCCGCTGATGGCGGCGGCCGTACTCGGAGCCGGGCGGATCGTGCGCCGGCGCCCGGCGGCCGCCCTCCCGCTCGCGCTGGTGGCGGTCGTCATCGCGCTGGGCGCGAACTTCCGGCTCGGCCCGATCCCCCTCTGGCGGGAGCTGCCGTGGGGCCAGCAGCTCGGCTCGCGCGACATCCAGGTCAGCCCGCACGACCGGATCGCCCGGCGCGCGCTGCGGGTGATCCCGGACGGTGCCGTCGTGAGCGCGTCGAACTCGCTCGGCGCACACCTCTCGGCACGACGGCGGATCCTCAGCTTCCCGGTCCTCCGTGACGCGACCTGGGTGGCGGTCGACGAGACGCGGCCGAGCTTCGCGGACCGCAACGAGCCCCTCCCGGCAAACCGCCGGCTCGCGGCACTCCGTCGCAACCCGGCGTGGAAGCTCGTCTTCCAAGCCGACGGCGTCCTCGTGTTCCGCCGGGTGGCGTGACCTGTGGACGGCTCGACACGGAGCAGGCACTCCCGCGTCACCCATCGTCGGCCCGGCCCGGTTACGATCGATCCGGGAGGAGGTGCAAGCGGGGTCCCGGCCGGCTAGGGCGTGGTCTCTACCCGGATGCGCTCATGCGGTCGACTCAGACGGAGCGCGGGCAAGCCCGCGCTCCTGAGGTCGGCGTCGCAAGCGACGCCTAGGTCCCGTGGGGACATGGCTCGAAAGGCCCGAGCGCCGGGCGCCCGGGTCGACCAGCCGCTACAGCGGCAGGGCCTGCGGGAGCAGGTACGCCGACACCGCGAGCGTGACCGCCAGCGCGGCCGGGTCGTCCTCGATCGCCGCGAGCGGGGCCGACCACACGACGTACCAGGGGACGAGCCACGGCGTCGCGAGCAGCAGGAGGCCGGTCGCAAGGCCCAGCCTGGCCCGGCCTCGCGCGGCCTCCCGTAACAGCCACCCGTAGGCGACGCCGAATCCCGCGGCCAGGACGGCCACGCCGGTGTGGTCCGGCAAGCCGATCGAGTCGAGCCGCTGCGGCAGCGCATACGCGGTCTGCTCCGTCGCGTTGCGGGCGAGCGGGCCGAACACGGTCACCCAGTCCCACCCGTACCGCACCGTGGCCGCCACCCCCAGCGTGGCCGCCGCCAGCGCGAAACCGATGTGATCGACTCGTCGCCCCGTCGCGCGCGCCTCGAGCGCGCGGAGGGGCAGCAGGAGCAGGGGCACCCACTTGACGAGGATCGAAGCCGCCCACGCGGCCCCGGCGAGCCGGCGACGGCCGGTCGCCGCCAGGCCGAGCGCCGCCGCCACCAGGAGCGCCATCCAGACGTCGTTGTGGCCGCCACCCGCGAAGTGCAGGGCCAGGAGCGGGTTCCAGCCGACGAACGCCGCCGCGAACGCTCGCCTGCTCGCCAGAAGCGTCACGAGCGCGACGACTCCGAGCATCGCGGCTGCCGCGAGCCCCTTGTAGATCCAGGCAGCGGCGTCCGCGGAGCGCCCCGCGGCGAGCGCGAGCGGTTCCGAGGCGAGCGTGAACGCGGGCCCGTAGACCGACGTGGAGTCGCGCCAGTCTTCCCCGAGGTGGGGGAACGCGGCGTCGCCCGGAAACCGCGACGGCGGGTCGGCGTAGGGGTTGCCGCCGTGGACGGCCGCGATGCGCCCGTAACCCCAGTACGTCCAGGCGTCCGTGGAGAGCAGGAGCGGCGCCCCCAACGGAGCCAGCTGGATCAACGCGGCGAGGACGGCGACCGTGCGGAGGCGGACGCCGCCGCGGCGGACGGCCGCGAGCCCGGCGACGAACGTCGCGAAGGCGGCGAGCACGCAGCCGAGGTAGATCCAGGCCCAGACCGGATCGCCACCGGGGTGACCGCCGCGTCGCGGGACGAGCGGCGAGGAATCGGGCCAGGAGGCGGCGCAGCATGCCGCGACGAGCGCCAGCGTCGCTGCGCCCGCGACCGGCCCGGCTAGACGGTTGCTCGGCAACTCGCGCCGCGGGGAGCTGCGATCACGCGCCTCGGATCCGGGGGACCGCTACCCGCCGGGCGGCGGGGGTGGCGGTGGGGGCGGGGG
>JBHEMU010000097.1:0-3781 GCA_046262415.1 Gaiellaceae bacterium
GTACGCGAGCGGCCAGGCCCTCGAGGGGCTCGTCCTGCGGCTGCTCGCCTCGCCGCTCCCGGAGGCGCGTGCGCTCGGGCAGATGGCGCTCGAGGAGCTCAAGCTCGTCGTGCCGAGCTTCCTCGCCCGCGTCGAGCGGCCGGAGCGCGGCGGGCGCTGGATCGCCTACCTCGAGGAGCGCGAGCGCACCGCCGACCGGATCGCGGCGCGGCTCGGGCTCACCGAAGCACGAGCCGGCGAGGCGGCGGCGCCCGCGGTCCGCCTGCTCGCCGTGCGCGGCACGGAGGCGGACCTGCTCGCGGGGCTCCTGTTCGAATCGGCTGCCCTCTCGGAGGAGGATGTGCGCGCGACGGTGAGCACGCTGGCCCCTGATGAGCGCGCCGAGCTGATCGCCGCGCTGTGCGGGGAGCGCGAGAACCGGCGCCACCGCCCCGGCCGGGGCCTCGAGGCCGTCTCCTACCGGTTCGAGATCGTCTCCGACTACGGCTCCTTTCGCGACCTCCAGCGCCATCGCCTCCTCACCGCCCAGTGGCAGCGGCTGTCGCCCGCGCTCGGTGCGGCCGTGCCCGAGGAGCTCGCCGCCGCGGGGGTCGCCGGCGCCTTTCGCGCGGGGCTCGAGCGCTCGCACGCCGAGCACGACCGACTGGTCGCCGCCGGCTGGCCCGAGCTCGCCCCTTACGCGCTCTGCCTCGCCTACCGGATCCGCTACGTGCTCGACCTCAACGCGCGCGAGGCCATGCACCTGATCGAGCTGCGCTCGGGTCGCGAAGGGCACCCGAGCTACCGGGCGGTGGCGCGCGAGCTCCACGCCCAGATCGCGGAGGTGCACCCCGCGGTGGCCCGCGCCATGACCTACCTCGATCGTGAGTCCGAGCCGCGCCTCGAGCGCATCCTCGCCGAGATCCGAACCCACGACCGCCGGACCGCCGCCGAGGGCTCGGCAGCGGCTGGGGCGGGGGCCGCGGGAGAGCACGGCAGGGTGGCTTAACCCCACCGCAACTTATCTCGCGACAGAAGGTTAGAGGGGCGACACCCGACGAAAGGAATCGCCCCTCATGTCAAAGGGTACTCGCTTCATCACGACGTTGGTGGGCCTTGCTGTGCTCGGCCTCGCCACCGCCGCTGTCGCGCTCGCCGCGACGATCATCGGCACCGAGGGACCGGACAACCTCACCGGTACCCCGGAGGCCGACCAGATCTCCGCGCTCGGCGGCAACGACCGCGTGCGCGCCCTCGCGGGCAACGACGAGGTCAACGCCGGCAAGGGCAACGACCGCGTCGGCGCCGGCGCGGGCAACGACAGGGTCCGCGGCGAGAGCGGTGCCGACCGCCTCGTCGGCGGAGCCGGCGACGACGACGTGCGCGGCACCGCGGGCGGCGACCTGATCATCGGCAACGGCGGCGCCGACAAGCTCGTCGGCGACGCTCCGAACACCGGCGACCTGACGAGCCGCGATCGGGTCTTCGGCGGCGCGGGCAACGACCGGGTGGTCGGAGGTGACAGCCGCGATCGCCTGCACGGCGGAGCCGGCAACGACCGCACGCACGGGAACGGCGGCAGGGACCTGATCTCCGGCGGCAGCGGTGACGACGTATCCGCCGGAAATCGAGGCGACGACGTTATCTTCGCCAACCGCGGGGCCGACATGTCGTCCGGCGGCCGTGGCAACGACATCCTCTGGGCGCTCGCGCGGGCCGACGTAAGTGAAGAGGGCATCGACACGCTCAAGGGCGAGGAGGGCAACGACGACCTCCGCACCCGTGACGGGGAGCCGGACAGGGTCGACTGCGGCCCGGGCAACGACGTCGCCCGGCTCGATCTGGTCGACGTGATCGTCGACGCGACGGCCGAGAACCCCAACGGCTCGTGCGAGCGGGTCGTGCGTGCCGCCCCCAAGCCGCGTGCGGATGCGGCGGAGAACTCGACCGAGAATCCGCCGGAGGACTCGCAGCAGTCCTAGACGCCGCGGTCTCCGGGCCGACGGCAGAGGATTCGAAGACGGGGTCGCCCAGCCGGCGGCCCCGTTCTCGGCTTCGGGTCTGGATCGGAGGTGGCACAGGCCGTCGGACGTGCTCGCCGCCGGCTCGGCCGGGTTCCGGTGCGGCCTCCCGGGAGTTATGCGAGGCGGTCACCGAGCCGCCGCACTCTGAGCGCTGATTCCCTAGCTGCGCTCAGCGCCGACGGCCGCGCTTGCGCTTTGAGCGCGACGGAGCCGGCCAGGCCCCGTCGCCTGCGGCAGAAACGTCATCGGAATCGGCGCCGGCGCCACGGTCCTCTCCGCCGGCGCGCGGACCCGCACCGGCCGTTGCCGCACCGTCGCGCTCGTCGCCGCCGTCGAGCGCACTGCGGCGGCGCTCGATCTCCGCGTTGCGCTCCGCCATCGTGGGCCACGGCATCGCCTCGCCGGTCTCCCAGGCCGATCCGCGCCCACCGGGCCAGCGGTCGAGAAAGAGCGCCACCAAAGAGGCGAGCCAGAGCAGCAGGACCACCTGCAGGACTCTCAGAGGCAACACCAACGAGACGGCGCCAGCCGCGCCGAGGAATCCGTGCAGCCGGCTCAGCAGTCCCGCCCGTATCGCACTGACGCAGATGAGGATCATCGACAGGCCGAGGGCCAGAAAGGCGCCGAGGTTCAGTCCGAGGATCACCTGCAAGACAGTGCGCTTGCGCAGCACGTCCTCCAGACGTTCGCCGCCACCCGCACCGAGCGCGGTGAGCTCCCGTGCGACGCTGATGATGTCGACTCGCTGGCCGATCAAGGTGATGCCTCCGACCACTACACCGAACGCTAGAAGCCAGACCGCGGCCCGCGGCAGGTCGGGGCGCCGGTGGCTCGTTGCGCGGTACAGGAAGAAGAGGGCGACGCCGACGAGCGCGACGGCGAGCCCCCCCGCGACGGCGGGCGCCAGGAACTCGGCCGGCTGGCGCGCAATCGGCGCGAGGTCACTCAGGGCGCGGGGCGGCTGACGCCCCACTCCTCGTCCAAGCACACTGCTTCCGACGAAAAGCACCACCGAGAGGCCCGCGGCGGCGGCGGCGAAACCTCCCACCCGCGCTTCCCACGCGAGCTGGTTGTCGGTGTCGGCTGAGGCCACCTCAGCTCCGCGCGCGACGAGATCGAGCGTGAACGACGAACGAGCGTGCCCGAAGGGGCTCGAGACTGGCTGTGCTCATCGTCCCGCTCGCGCGTCGTCGCTATGAGCCGAGGGCTCGATCCTCGTCTCGCGCGGCGGGTAGTACTCGTGATCCTCCGGCTCGACCAGACGCGAGAGCCGGTCGCCGAAGGCGAGCAGCAGGTTCAGTCCCGGTGCGGCCAGGCGGATCAACGTCTCGATACGGGCGCGCGTCCGCAGCTGCTCGGGGGTGAGCGCCGCCACCTCAGCCGCTCCGCGGACGGAAACGGGACTCGGGCATGCGGCGACTATAGGGAAGGCGGGGTGGGCGTTCGGGTCGGCCTCAGCCGGCGGGCGGCACGATGCGCAGGATTCTGTCGTCTTCGGCGGTCGGCTCGCCACGGCCGTCGCGGTTGCTCGTGAGCACGTAGAGCGCGCCATCGGGGCCTTCGCGGACGGTACGCAGGCGGCCGTAGCGGCCCTCGAGGAGCGGCTCGTTCCCGGTCACGCGCGTGCCGTCGAGGCTGAGGCGACGAAGCTGCTCGCCGATCAGAGCGGCGAGCACGAAGTCACCCGTCCACTCGGAGCCCGGCATGGTCACGAAGGAGGCTCCGGAGGGCGCTATCGCGTCCGCGTAGATGGCGATCGGGGCGTGGAAACCGCTTAT
>JBHEMU010000098.1:0-5482 GCA_046262415.1 Gaiellaceae bacterium
ACCACTTGTGGGCGGTCTCCTTCGCCTCGTCCTCCGACTCCGCCCAGCAGACGGTCAGCTGCCCGTAGCGCGGCTTGTCGCCGCCGCCCGCTTCGCGGAACTTCCGCACGAGCTCTGCCTCCGGCGCGACGCCGACGAAGGCGTCGCCGATCCGGCCGGCCAGCTCCGCGGCGAGGGGCGCGCCGGCGGCGACCGCGATCGGCGGCGCCTCGTCGGGGAGCGTGTAGAGGCGCGCCTTCTCGACGGTGTAGTGGCGGCCCCGGTGCGTCCGGTAGCCGCCCTGCCACAGCAGGCGGATCACCTCGATCGCCTCCTCGAGCATCTCCAGGCGCTCGTCCGGCGCGGGCCAGTGGTCACCGAGGATGTGCTCGTTCAGGTTCTCGCCGGTGCCGACCCCGAGGAAGAAGCGGCCCGGCATCATCGCGGCGGACGTGGCAGCGGCCTGGGCGATGATCGCGGGATGGATCCGCATCGTCGGGCACGTCACCCCCGTGCCGAGCCGGATCCGCTCCGTCGCCTGTGCGATCCCCCCGATCACGCTCCAGGCGAAGGGACTGTGGCCCTGAGCGTCCACCCACGGGTGGAAGTGATCCGAGATCAGCGCGAACGTGAGGCCGGCCTCCTCGGCGCGCCGCGCGTTGGCCACGAGCTCGTTCGGAGGATGCTCCTCGGCGGAGAGGGCGTAGCCGAGCTCGGGCATCGCGGCGCGGGTACCCTCACGCCGGCCCGCGAAACGCCCCGTCCCTAGACTCGTGATCGAGTACCTCGCGCGCCCGCGGGGCCGATCCAGACCAAGGTGGTCAGTTCGATCAGGCGCCGGGCGTACCAGAGGTACGGCCGGCGCGCGAGCGGGCTGTCCACCGCCGCGTCTGGGTCGTCAGCCGCGCCGCGGGAATTGTCGATCACGGGTCTAGACTCGGGCTCGTGCCCGAGGGAGACCGTCACATCGTCGGCATCGGCGGCTGGCCGTGGGAGGAGTACGAGCACGAGCGACGTCTCCAGGAGTTCCTGCTCGGCCTCGCCCGCGGGCGGCGGGTCTGCCTCGTCCCGACTGCCTCGGCCGAGGATCCGTCGTACCTGCTGCTCGGCTACGAGCGCTGGGGCCCGGTGGCGGAGGTGACGCACGTCCGCTTCTTCCCGTGGCCCCGGGAGGACCTCCGCCAGTTCCTCCTCGCGCAGGACCTCGTCGTTGTGGGCGGCGGCAACACCGCGAACATGCTCGCGATCTGGCGCATGCACGGGTTCGACGACGTGCTCCGCGAGGCCTGGGCGGCGGGCGTCGTCCTCTCCGGCTGGAGCGCGGGCATGGTGTGCTGGTTCGAGGCCTGCGTGACCGACTCGTTCGGTCCCTCGTTGACCGGGATGCGCGACGGACTCGGGTTGCTCGGGGGTAGCGCGTGCCCGCACTACGACGGCGAGGAGCTGCGGCGGCCGTGCTACCGGCGCTACGTCGCGCAGGGCTTCCCGGCGGGCTACGCCGCGGACGACGGCGTCGCCCTGCACTTCGCCGGCACGGAGCTGGCCGAGGTCGTCAGCGTCCGGGAGGGCGCGACCGGCTACCGCGTCGAGCCGGGGAACGAGACGCCGCTCGAGTGCCGGGTGCTCTAACGCTTGGGAATGGGACCATCGCGAGGGTCACTGGGATGTCGCAGATAGACGAGGAAAGCGGGTCGCCAAAGTGGGTCCAGGTGGACGGGTTTTGAGACTGTTCTGATGAGGCCCAGGTTTCACATGGGAGAAGTAGTGCGCGTCCTATCTACGCCACCGACTGGCGAAAACGACGACACCGAGCTGAGAGGAAGCGAGGCCGTCCTGACGGATTGTGAGCCGCACCCTGATCAGCCCGCTTGGTGGTACACGGCCTGGGTGCCCGCGGTTGAAGAGATGTGGATGTTCGAAGAGGAGCGGTTGGAAGCGACAGGCCTGATCCAACCGGGCCTCGACGATTCCGTACGCGTGCCGGTGGAGGCGGCGGACATGCTCTCGCTGGAGGCCGAGGTCACCGTCGCCGTGGATGGCGCGAAGCGGCAGGGATTGACGTCGCGTCTGCTGGCAGAAGCGGCGGAGCGCGGCGTCCGCGAGGTCGTGCCGCTCGAGGCACTGAGACGGAAGCCGGAGCCTCATCACCCCGGGTGGAGTCGAATTAGGGTAAGGCTCCAGCTCCGGCCGGAAATGCCGGCAGTCGACGCGTTCGAGAGACTCGTGATGGCGATGCGGAACGGTTCGGTCGACTTGAAAGACGACGGTTGGGCCGCCCAGGCAAGGTGGGAGCACAGCCGCAGCAGCAATGGCAGCCTCTTCCTTGCACCGGAGGTTGACAAAGCGTTTGTCTGGCTCCACCCGATCAGCGCCCTAAGGCGCAGGCCACTACGGCTCGCACGCTAGGGCCACTAGATGTCTTGTCAGTCGTCCGGCTGGGAGGTCCGCGACAGGTCCTGCCGGCACTCCGCCCAGATCCCGGACGAGACAGGAGGAAGCCCTGCTCTTGCTGCAAACCGTGGGCAGCCCGGTCACCCTGTTTACGGCGTTGAGGCGAGTAGGTTCCGAGCGCGCTCGCGAGCGAGGTTCGCGGAGATCCACGGCTCGGCCTCGGCGAGGCGCCTCTCGATCGCCGGGAGGACGACCCTCCGGAGCTCGGCGGGGAGCTCCACGAGCGCAGGCACCGCGTCTGCGCTCAACCCGCCGAGGTAGGCCGTGTCGAGCTTCCCCGTCTCACGCCAGAGGTCGACGTTCCGCTCGGCGATACGGCGGTCCGGATTCGAAAGCGAGAACGCCAGGAGGCCGAGCGCCGCCCCCGCGACGGCGATCTCCGGCAGCAGGCGAGCCGCTGGGCGCACGCTTCCTGCGGCGATGAGGAGTGCGAAGAAGGCGCCGAGGCCCCATGCGAACGTCTCCGCCGCCAGCCGCAGGCGCGTCAGTCCGAAGGCGTCCTCGTACGCGCCCAGGCGGTGGATGGCAGAGACGACGGTCACGATCGTGAGGACGCAGAGGACGCCCAGCAGCGCCTTGCGAAGCAGTGCCTGCGAGGGCCTCTGCGCGTCGCCGAACCGCAGGGCGATCGCGACGACCACGAGCGTGAGCGTGGAGGCGGCGATCAGCTGCCAGAAACCCCCACGCGCGTATTCCGCGTAGGTCAGTCCGCTGGTTCGAAGGACGTGGTCGTGGCCGCCGAACAGCACCGCGGCTTGGACGGCGACGAAGATCGCGAAGAGGGCATCGAGCAGGACCAGCGGGACCACCCACTCGAGCAGCCCGATCCTCGCATTCGGGCGGGCTTGCCCTTCCGGGAGCGCGTGACGGCTCGCCAGCGCCAGTCCGAGGGCAACGAGCAGCACGAGAGCGAAGACGAGGATTCGCCCGGGAAGCGTCCCGGTCGAGGGGAGCGGGACGCTCCGGCCCACTTCCGCGAACGCCGCATCCGCGGTCCAGAAGAGAGCGGCGAACGGCAGCGAGACGAGGAGGCCGAGGGCCGAGGCTCGAAGCGCTCGCAGGGAGCCACGCGGGAGGTCGTCGGCGAGCGCCGGCACCGTCCTGAGCGCGCGGAACGGTGCGAGCGGCGCGAGGATCCGCCTGCCGGCAACGGCGATCGTCGCGAGCAGCCACGCGGCGGTGAGGTCGAGGGCGATGATCCAGCCGGCGTCGAGCAGTGCCGGCACGCACGCGAGCACGAGCGCGAGGCCTCCGAAGACGGCGATTCCGAGTGACCGGCGGGCCTCCGAGGCGACGGTCGCGGCGACGAAAGCGGCCACGATGGGGACGTTCACCCCGAGCGGCGCGTCCGGAAGCAGGGCCGCCCCCGTGAGGGCGGCGAGGAGTGCGAGCGTCCTCATCGCCCGAACCCCTCGTCCCGGAGCACCGCGCTGCGGCGTCGGTTCACAAGGCCCAGGCTAGGACGTGCAGATCGGGAATCTGAGGGGATTCTGTAGAGCTTCTGTGCGGACTCGCCAGAGCCTCCGCGACGCAGATCGCGTCGAGCCGGGGAACGAGACGCCGCTCGAGGGCCGGGTGCTCTAGAAGGTCGGGATGTCGCCGCAGGCCACGTAGACGTCCGGCGACTCCGCCGAGCGGTGCACGTTGATCGCGTATCCCCCGCTCTCCAGCTCCTCGATGCCGACCGGGATCCGCGTCACCGATCGGCCGACGCCGCTCCGGGAGACCTTGATCGGCTTCAGGCCGTAGGCGGGCTTCGGATCCAGCTCCTCGCAGGTGCCCTTGTGGATGTGGGCGGGTTGAGCGGTGTCCGGCGGCGCTCCGTTCAGCTCGACCGTCACCTGGGTTCGGCGGTTCGGGAGGAAGAAGAGCGTGGCCGTCCCGCTCTCGCCCGATTCGTTCAGCTGATCCATGTCGATGCGGAGCTGGGCCGGCTCGTCGTGGTCGAGCTGGCCCTGCTCGTCGTCGCCGCCGCAGCCGGCGAGGACGAGAGCGATCGTGGCGACGACCAGGAACCCGATCCGCTTCATCGGCCCGAGACTAACCGAGCCGTACGCGGGAACGCGCCGCTACTAGGCGTCGCTTGCGACGCCGACCTCAGGAGCGCGGGCTTGCCCGTGCTCCGTCTGAGCCGACCGCACGAGCGCATCCGGGTAGACCCAACGCTCCTAGGCGTCGCTTGCGACGCCGACCTCAGGAGCGCGAGCTTGCGCGTGCTCCGTCTGAGCCGACCGCACGAGCGCATCCGGGGTAGAGCCCACGTTCCTAGGGCGTGACGTACACCGGGATCTCGACCACGTGGACCGGAGATCCGTCCACCGCGGACGGCTCGAAGGCGACCAGCGTGCCGGGTCCGCTCGCGGACACGGTGTAGGGGACGCTCACGTCGAACGTCCCGCGCGTGCCGGAGCCCGAGGTCGCGGTCACCACCTGCTCGAACGCGCGGGCGCCCGCGGCGTTCAGGAGCAGCCTGACGACGAAGGTGGCCTCGAACGTGTTGGCGGTGCCCCGGATCCGCACCGGGCTGGAGATCGTCTCGCCCGGTGTCGGCGACTCGACCAGGATCGTCGGAGTCTGATCCTCGAAGTCCGCACGCCCGACCGGGGGGTCGACGACGACGCCCTCGCCGCCGATGTGCTCCACGGGCTCGCCGTCCAGCGAGAAGCGCACCGCCCGTACGGTCGGGAACTGCGTCAGCGTGTAGACGACCTGGGCGACACGGGCGGTCATCGAGAGGCTGCCGCCCCCGGATTCGAAGGTGCGCGAGAGGTCGACCGTGGCGACGCCGCCCGAGATGTCGAGTCCCCGCAGCTCGGTTCCGACGGGGATCGCCGTGGTCAGCCCCGCTTCGCGCTCGGCCTGAGTCGGGCTGTCGAGCAGCTCGCGGATCGCCTCGGAGCCCACGGCCCGCACCTGGGGCACGAGGCGGCGCGCGGCCGCGACACGCTCGCGCCGCAGGAGGTAGACGCGGACCGCGACCTCCGGGCCGCCGGAGGTGGTCGTCGGCGTCGTCTGGGTCGGCGGAGGCGGGGGCGGGGGAGGCGGCGGGGGT
>JBHEMU010000099.1:0-24356 GCA_046262415.1 Gaiellaceae bacterium
CATTGCGCAAGATTCCCCACTGCTGCCTCCCGTAGGAGTCTGGGCCGTGTCTCAGTCCCAGTGTGGCTGATCGTCCTCTCAGACCAGCTACGGATCGTCGCCTTGGTGGGCCATTACCCCGCCAACAAGCTAATCCGCCGCAGGCTCCTCCTCGGTCGGAGGCCGAAGCTACCTTTTCTCGAGAGCCCGAGAGCTCAAGAGGCTATCCGGTATTAATCCGGGTTTCCCCGGGCTATCCCGAAACCGAGGGCAGATTACCCACGTGTTACTCACCCGTTCGCCGCTGTCCCCGGGGCCGAAGCCCCGGTTCTCGCTCGACTTGCATGTGTTAAGCGCGCCGCCAGCGTTCGTCCTGAGCCAGGATCAAACTCTCCGTGAAGAACCGGTTGTCACGTCGGCCCGAAGGCCGGTTTGACAGCTTGTTCGTGGATGAGCTTGAAGCTCAAAGTGTCCCACCCGCCGGCCCGAAGGCCGTGGGGTGTGACGGGTTGATTCCTCCCACGTGAAAAAGACCACGCGAGAGGTCTCGACGTAAACGCACGCTGCTGAGTTTTCAAAGACCGGCACCGCCTGGCTGACCGCAAAAAAGGCCCCGGCTCGCGCCAGAGGCCCCCAGAAGCTCGGAACAGATCGTATCCGATTGCGTCCTAAGGCGCTCCATTGGTCGAGGTACCGGTTCTTTCCTTGCGGCCACCCTATCGGGCAGCCCGGGAATGATAGCAACGCGCGTTCGGGTGTCAAGCGGCGCGGAAGCGGGCGAACCGGCGCTTGCCGGCCTGGACGAGAGCCCCGTCGAGGCGGCCGCGAGCGAGGTCGAGGTCGCTCACCACCTCGCCGTCCACCTTCACCGCCCCCTGCCCGATCAGGCGCCTTGCCTCGCTCGTCGACGCGACGCCCAGGTGGTCGACGAGGAGCGCCGGCAGGTGGAGGGGGTCGCCCTCCGGCAGCGCGAGCTCGGGGACGTACTGAGGGGCCCGCCCCTGCCGGACGACGCGCGTGAAGTGCGCTTCCGCGCGGCGGGCGGCCTCGTCCCCGTGCGAGCGCGCGACGATGCGCCGCGCCAGCTCGAGCTTCAGCTCGAGCGGGTCGCCCGCGGGCAGCTCCCGTTCCAGCACCAGGGCGTACCACTCGCCGAGCTGCCCGTCGGAGATCCGCATCGTGCGGCCGAACTGCTCCTCGGGCTCGAGCGCCAGCGGGATGTTGTTGCCGACGGAGGAGCTCATCTTCAACCCGTCCCACGAGAGCAGGAGCGGCGTCGTCAGCACCACCTGGGGCTCGAGCCCGTACGCCTGCATCACCTCCCGCCCGGCAAGGAGGTTGTAGAGCTGGTCGGTGCCGCCGAGCTCGACGTCGGCCCGGACGGCGACCGAGTCGTACGCCTGCATCAGCGGATAGAGGAGCTCGGAGATCGAGATCGGCTCGCGCGCGGCGTACCGCTTGGCGAAGTCGTCCCGCTCGAGCATCCGCGCGACGGTGACCGTCCGTGCCAGCCGGACGACGTCGGCATAGCTCAGGGTCGAGAGCCACTCACCGTTGTAGCGCACCTCCGTGCGCTCCGGGTCGATGATCGTCGACGCCTGCTCGAGGTAGGTCTTCGCGCTGCGGTCGATCTCCTCGTCCGAGAGGATCGGCCGCTCCGCCGAGCGGCCGGACGGGTCGCCGATCCTCGTCGTGTAGTCGCCGACGATGAAGACCCCCACGTGCCCCTCGTCCTGGAAGGCCCGCATGCGCTGGAGCGGCACTGCGCGGCCGATGTGGATGTCGGGCGAGGTGACGTCGATCCCGAGCTTCACGCGGAGCGGGCGTCCGAGGGTGAGCTTCCGCTCGAGCTCGCCGGCGGGCAGGACGTCGACGGCGTTCCGGGTGAGCTCGGAGATCCCCAAGGGCGCGGCAAGCGTACAATCGCCGGGTTCTGCGGCTTCGAAGACGCAGCACCGGAGCGCCCAAGCGGCGCCGGCGAAGGATCCGCAAGCTCCGCCTCCTCGCCCTCCTCGCCCTCCTGGGCGTGCTCGGCCTCGCCTCCTTCACCTACGGGCTGATGTCCGCGATCGCGGGTGAGATCCCGAAGCTCGACGAGACTCGCCGGCAGGGCGTGCAGAAGGACGGCTTCATCTACGCCTCCGACGGCAAGACCGTCCTGGCCGTGCTGCGCGGCACCGAGAGCCGGATCCTCGTCAGCTCACGCCAGATCGCCCCCACGATCAAGCACGCGATCGTCGCGGTCGAGGACAAGCGCTTCTTCGACCACAGCGGCATCGACGTGCGCGGCATCTTCCGCGCCGCCTGGGCCGACCTCCGCCATCAGAAGGTCGTCGAGGGCGGCTCGACGATCACGCAGCAGTTCATCAAGAACGCCTACGTCGAGCGGTCGCGCTCGATCGCGCGGAAGCTGAAGGAGGCCCTGCTGGCGCGGCAGCTCGAGCAGCGCTGGTCGAAGGAGCGGATCCTCACCGCCTACCTGAACACGATCTACTTCGGGAACGGCGCCTACGGCATCCAGCGGGCGGCGAAGACCTACTTCGGCCACGGCGCGTCCAAGCTGACGTGGGCCGAGGCAGCGCTCCTCGCCGGCATTCCTGCCGACCCCAGCCGTTACGACCCGGTCGCGAGCCCGGCGGAGGCCCGGCGGCGCCGGGAGCTCGTGCTGAGGAAGCTCTACGAGCAGGGGACGATCACCCTCTCGCAGCGCGCCGCGGCCAACCGGGCAGCCCTCCCCCGTCCCGACCGCGTCCACCTGCCGGTCGCCGTCGGGCAGGCCCAGTACTTCACGAACTACGTCAAGCAGCAGCTCGTCGACCGCTACGGCTCCGGCCGCGTCTTCGGCGGCGGCATGCGGGTCGTCACCTCGATCGACTTCGGTCTGCAGGAGATCGCGCGAGAGTCGATCTCGGAGTGGCTGCCGGACGCGGACGGGCCTTCCGCCGCGCTCGTCGCGATCGACCCGCGCGACGGCCGCGTCCTGGCGATGATCGGCGGACGCAGCTTCCGGGAGAGTCAGTTCAACCTGGCCGTGCAGGGCGAGCGGCAGCCCGGCTCCGCGTTCAAGCCGTTCGTGCTCGCGGCCGCGCTCGAGCAGGGCATCTCCCCCGAGACGACGTTCGATTCGGAGCCGGTGACGATCCCCTACGACGGCAAGCTCTGGGCCGTCCGCAACTACGAGAACTCCTACCTGGGCCGGATCGACCTCGCCACGGCGACGATCGCCTCCGACAACGCCGTCTACGCGCAGCTGACCCACGTCGTCTCGCCGCGCGAGGTCTCGCGCACGGCAAGGAAGCTCGGCGTCACGAGTCCGCTCGACGACTACCTCGCGATCGGCCTCGGCGGCGAGGCCGTCAACCCCCTGGAGATGGCGAGAGGGTTCGCCTCCTTCGCGAACGGCGGCCGCCGTGTCGACGGCTCCCGCACCGGCGACCGCCCGCGCGCCGTCCTCTCGATCAACGGCAAGGAGAACGAGCCGAAGCCGGTGGAGGTGATGTCTGCAAACAACGCGGCGGTCCTGAACGGCATCCTGCAGCGGGTCGTCACCGGCGGGACCGGGACCCGGGCGCAGCTCGCGGACGGCCGACCCGTCGCCGGCAAGACCGGCACGACCGAGAACTACGGCGACGCGTGGTTCGTCGGCTACACGCCGCAGCTCGCCGTCGCCGTCTGGGTGGGCTACCCGGACACGCTCAGGCCGATGCTGACCGAGTACTACGGCCGCCCGGTCGCCGGCGGCACCTTTCCGGCGCGAATCTGGAAGACCTTCGCGGAGCGCGCGCTCGCCCACCTGCGGGAGGAGCCGGCGAGCTTCCCGGGCGCGGAGTACGTGAGCGCCGAGCCGCGACGCCTCGCGCTGCGTCGGGAGGGCTGGGCGTTCGACAACACCGGTCACTGCCGCAACACGATCGAGGTCGCCTACTTCACCGACCGCGAGCCCCTGCGGCAGGCGAACTGCAAGCCGAACGAGGTGGACGTCCCGCGCGTGGTCGGCAAGCCGCTCGAGCTGGCCGAGCAGCGACTCCGGGCGCAACCGCTGACGCCGGTCCTGATCTACAAGCCCGCCGCGCCGAGGCAGCGACTCGGGATCGTGCTGCGCCAGTTCCCCGCGGGCGGGACCCTCTCCTCGTTCGACGAGGTGAAGCTGGTGCTCGCAAAGCCCCTGCACGGCGTCGTGCCTGGCCTGGTCGGACTGCCGCTCGGCACCGCGCGCCAGCGACTCCGACGCTTGCATCTGCGCCCGCGCGTGCGCATGCTGGAGCGCGTGCTCGATCCCGACGCGGCTCGGGTCGTCTCGCAGGCGCCGGGCCCCGGCGTGGCGGCGGCGCCCGGCATGCCGGTCAGGCTGGCCGTCCGGGACGAGGCACCGGCCGGCTGAGGTAGGGCGAGCCGGCCAGCGCGTAGCGCCAGGGCAGGTCGACGGCGCGCGTGATGCCGACGCGAGGGCACGCCGCAATCTCTCGCGCACGCGCGCGCGCGGCGAGCTCGAAGGGCGGCTCGTCCACCGGGAGCCCGTCGTGGTCGCCCGTGACGCCGAGCGCCTGGCAGAGCCGGCCGGGGCCCGCGCAGAGCAGGCGCGCGTCCTCGAGGCCGCGGCGGGCACGCATCCGGTCGAGTCCGTGGATCGGCTCGAGGGCGCGGACGAGCACGGCCGCCGCCGCGCCTTCCTCCTCGCACACGAGGTTCAGGCACCAGTGGATGCCGTACGAGCGGTACACGTACGCCTGGCCCGGCGGGCCGAACATTGCCGCGTTCCGGCGCGTCTGCCCGCGGAAGCCGTGGCTCGCGGGGTCCGTGCCGTCGTAGGCCTCCGCCTCGACGATCGTCCCGCCGACGCCGTCGACGAGCAGGGTCGCGCCGACGAGCTCCGGCGCGACGTCGTGGACGCTGCGCCCGAAGAAGTCCCTGCGCAGGCGCGGCGCGTCCGGCACGTCGGTCGCGACGTTCCTAGGTTCCGCTTGAAGTCCGCGCACGCGAACGTCCAGACCCGAATCCGTGGGTGGCCACCCATCTCGGTACTCCCGGGGAGCGCGTGGACCGACGGCTACACCGTTTCGCTAGACCTCCTAGTTGGGGCACGGATCCGGAGTCGCAACCGTACCAAGCCGGGCTGTATAGAATTCCCACACTCCAAGGCTCCTCTAGATCGTCGCCCTTTCCGGGCGAGGCTGACCATCATTGTATGCCCAACGACCGTATTACCTTGTTACCTCCAAGGAAACCGACATTAACCAACATGGTTCGGATGTTGCTGCTCTTGGTGGCTGGTGGCGTCGTGACGGCATGTGGGCCTTCTGGCTCGGGCCTGAGTAGGCCGGAAGCGCTGCAAGCAGCGGACACCATTGCGTCAGACCTCAATGAGCGAGTCTGTGAGGCTTGGGGAGACTTAGATGACTGCTTCGAAGGAGGACGACTTATAGTCGTCGGTAACCGGCTCACCAAGCTCGATGGTAACCCTCGCTGGAGCTTCGCACTCGATCTCGAGGGACGTCCCGCGTACTACGACCCTAACGGGTCAAGTTACTGGGACACTACATTTGGAGACCGACCTTGCTTCTTCCTCGGCAAAGAGAAGGGTGACATACTGTTTGCGCCTGGTTACGTCGACTTCCATGAATTTGCGGACGCAAAGTTACTCCCGGATCCGTGGCTGGAACCGTGGCGCTGCGAGTCGGCGCAATGGCCAGATTTAGACTATCCCTGAGGGGTGCGAGACCGCGATCGGCATCAACCTATCTCCTGTTGGCATACCGCCGCCGCTGACGACGTACCAGACCGCCGAGGCCGAAGCCGCGCCGATTCAGTCACAGTTTGACCCAGACACTCCAAGTCGACGCGTCGGGCGGGGATGCAGTCACGGTTCTGCAGTACCGTGACTAAAGCATCATATTATGCAACCTCGCCAAGTGTCGGTCATCTCCATGATCGTGGCACCGCCTCGCAGGCACCCTCCTCAGAGGCAGCAGGTGGCTCCCTGAAGCGCGCACGGGTGCAATCGATGCGCCATAGGTCACCGGTTTGGATACGGGCGTTATATGAGTTCGCGGAGAACGCTCAGCGCACCCGCTCCCCACGAGGATCAGCTGGGGGGATGCGCCTTCCGTGCCCTCGCCTGCTTGGGGAGACGATCTAGAAGAGCTTCTGCGCCTCGCCGGATTTGGTGGAGGCCTCGAGCACCCGCCGCGCCCGCCGACCGAGGTCGCCGAGGTCGACCTTGCCGGCCTCGGCCTGCTCGGCGAGCCGCTCCGCCAGGTCGAGTGCCTGGTCGATCAAGGCGTTGCCGGCGGCCGCGTCGTGCCCCAGCTCGTGCAGGATCGTCCGCTCGGTGCGCGAGGCGACGATCGCGTCGGGGATGCCGTCGACCCAGACCCGCGTCCGGTTGCCGCTGCCACGGCGGTCGGTGATCGGCTCGAGGGCGTAGATCCGGTCCGAGCGTGCGTACTTGCCGAAGCCCAGGAAAACCATCTTCGGCGCGTCCGCCAGGGCTTACCCGATCGTCGCCCGGAGCGCGTCCACGACGTACTCCTGATCCTCGGCCGCGAGGCTCGCGTGGAACGGCAGCGCCAGCGTCCGCGCGCTCACCGCCTCCGAGACGGGCAGCATCCCCTCGGAGAAGCCGAAGCGCTCGCGCATGTAGGGCTGCAGGTGGATCGAGGGGAGGTAGCGCGCGCTGGCGACTCCGCGCGTCTCGAGGCCGGCGATGACGCGCTCGCGGTCGGCTCCGGCGGGCAGCTTCACGACGTAGACGAACCAGGAGCGGACATGCTCGTCGTCGTCGGCCAGTGGCGGCTCCACGTCGAGGCCTGCCAGCAGCTCGCCGTAGCGGGCCGCCACTTCACGCCGCGCCGCCAGGATCGTCTCGAGCTTCTCGAGCTGCCCGATCCCGAGGGCGGCCGAGAGGTCGTCGAGGCGGTAGTTGTAGCCGTAACGGGCGTGCTCGAGCCAGCCGCCGGAGTCGGCGCGGCCCTGGTTTCGCAGCGAGACGAGCAGCTTCCACTCGTCCTCGCCGGCGGTCGTGACGGCACCGCCCTCGCCGGTCGTGATCTGCTTGTTCGGATAGAAGGCGAAGACCGCCGGGTGCCCGTGCGAGCCGATCGGCGCCCCCCTGTACTCGGCGCCGAGCGCCTCGCACGCGTCCTCGACCAGAGCGAGCCCGTGCCGCTCGCAGATCGCGGTCAGCTCGTCCAGCTCGCACGGGTAGCCGAAGATGTCCACGGCCACGACCGCGCGCGTCCGGTCGGTGACGGCGGCCTCGACCGCGGCCGGGTCGAGGTTGAGCGTCCGCGGGTCGACGTCGGCGAAGACGGGCGTCGCTCCCTCGTAGAGGGCGCAGTTGGCCGAGGCGACGAACGAGTAGGGCGAGGTGATCACCTCGTCGCCGGGGCCGACGCCGGCGAGGCGCATGCAGAGGTGCAGGCCGGCCGTGCCGCTCGAGACGGCGGCGCAACGCCGCGCGCCGACCGCCCGGGCCAGGAGCTCCTCGAAGCGAGGGCCGGTCGGGCCGAGCGAGAGCCGCCCGGAGCGCAGCACCTCGAGGACGAGCTCCTCGTCGCGCTCGTCGACGAGCGGCCGTGACAGCGCGATCTGGCGCCGGTCGACGGCGGCGGTCACGCGCCCGCGGGCGCGCGCGTGGCGTACTCGAGCCACTGCGCCCAGCGCTCGCTGCGCCCGCGCACCGTGTCCCAGTAGGCCTGCTGGAGCTCGAGCGTGATCGGGCCGACGCCGATCTCCTGGTCGTCGACCGACCGGAGCGGCGTCACCTCCGCGGCGGTCCCGACCATGAAGACCTCGTCCGCGAGGTAGAGGTCGGGCCGGATCAGGTTCTTCTCGACGACGCGGTAGCCCAGGTCCTGCGCGATCTGGATGACGGTGTCGCGCGTGATCCCCGGGAGGATCGAGGTGGACAGGTCGGGGGTGTAGAGCACCCCGTCCCGGATGATGAAGATGTTCTCGCCTGAGCCGTCCGCGACGTAGCCGTCGTCGGTCAGCAGGATCGCCTCGTCGTAGCCGGCGCGGTTGGCCTCGTGGACCGCCAGCATCGAGTTCAGGTAGATGCCCGTCGCCTTGGCGACGTGCGGGACGGTGTTCGGCCCGACGCGCTTCCAGGAGGAGACCATCGCGCGGATCCCGGCCTTCTGGCCCTCCTCGCCGAGGTACGGCGCCCAGGGCCAGCTCATGATCACCGTGTCGACGGGGTTGGAGCCGGCGTGGACGCCGAGCTCCCCGTACCCGTAGAACGCGATCGGCCGCAGGTAGCACTCGGGCAGACCGTTGACCGAGACCAGCTCGTGCGCGGCTGCGCGAAGCTCCTCGACGCTGTGGGGGATCTCCATGTAGAGCAGCCGGGCCGAGTTGTGGAGCCGCTGCAGGTGGTCGGCCAGGCGGAAGACCGCCGGCCCCTTCGGCGTCTCGTAGCAGCGGATCCCCTCGAAGACGCCGGTGCCGTAGTGCAGGCCGTGGGCGCCCACGTGGATCCGGGCGTCGGCCCAGTCGACCAGCTCGCCGTTCATCCAGATCTTCTCGAGCTCTTGCACCGGCGCGGCGAATCCTATCCGTCCTCGACGACGTCGACCGCGTGCGCCCTGCTCAGCCGCATCAGCTCGGCCGGAGAGATGCCGAGCATGTGGCTAGGCGAGCCCGCCCCGGCCCACACGATCGGGTGTGTCAGCAGCGTCCGCTCGATCAGGGCGTGCGCCGGCCGCGGCAGCGGGAACGGCGCCACTCCTCCCGGCGGGAAGCCGGTCGTCTCCTCGACCCGATCGGGGCCGGCGACGCGCGCACGTCCGGCGCCGAGGGCCGCGGCGACCTTCGCGGCGGAGGCGCGCCGGTCGCCCGGAACGAGCACCAGCACCGGGCGGCCGTCGCAGTCGAAGACGAGGGTCTTGACGATCAGACCGAGCTCGCAGCCGAGCGCGTCAGCGGCGTCGCGCGCCGTCGGCGTGCCGGCGGCGAACTCCTCCACGCGCGCCTCGGCGCCCGCTTCCCGGAGGTACGCGACGACCCGCTGCACCGGCTCCGGCCACCTCGAGCTCACTTCGGAATGACCACGCGCTGACTGGGTGTGCTGGGCGAGTGCGAGGCTAGGACGCAGGGCGCCCGCGTGGCAGCGCCACGGGGGCGCCCGAGGACGACGAATCGCGCCGCCCAGCGCGGCCAGGCGGCCCGTGCGTCGTTTCGAAGGGAGCTCCAGTTCATCCGAGCCGGATGAAGCGGGCGTCGTCGAAGCCCTCGTCGTGGAAGCGGGAGACGAGCTCGGCGGGCGCCTCGTTGTCGATCGACAGGGCCATCAGCGCCTTGCCGCCGCGGCGCGTCCTCGACACGGTCATGTTCGCGATGTTGACGCCGGCGCCGCCGAACAGCGTCCCGACGCGGCCGATCACGCCCGGCACGTCGTCGTACCGGAAGAACACCATCAGCGGCGCGAGCTCGAGCTCCAGCTCGAAGCCGAGCGCGCTCACGAGCCAGAGCCGGTGGTCGCCCCCGATCGTCGTCCCCGCGACGCGGAGCTCCCCCCCGTCCGCCCGGACCGACACGCGGACGAGGCTCGTGAAGTCGCGCGACGTGCGGCGCCGCTCCTCGTGCACCTCGATCCCGCGCTCGGCGGCGACGAGCGGCGCATTCACGTAGTTGACGGGCTGGTCGGTCCGGCCCTGGAAGGCGCCGTTCAGCGCCGCGACCGTGAGCAGTCGCGTGTCGTAGGCGGCGAGCCCTCCGTAGTAGGAGAGCCCGATCCGCTCGGCGCGGCCCTCCGCCAGCTCCATCGCCAGGCGGCCCAGCTTCGCGGCGAGCGGGACGTACGGGCCGAGGACGTCCAAATCCTCGGCGCCGATCGACGGGATGTTGACCGCGTTCGGGACGAGCCGACCCTCGAGCGCGGCCACGACCTGCTCCGCCACGATCACGCCCGCTCGGTCCTGGGCCTCGGCCGTGGAGGCGGCCAGGTGCGGGGTGACGACGACGTTGTCGAGCTCGAGCAGGGGGCCGGTGTAGGGCTCGGCGCCGAAGACGTCGAGCGCCGCGGCGGCGACCTTGCCCGACCGGAGCGCCTCGAGGAGCGCGTCCTCGTCGACGAGCTCCCCCCGGGCGGCGTTGATCAGCCGGACGCCGTCGCGCATCCGGCCGAAGGCCTCGGCCCCGATCGAGCCCTGGGTCTCGTCGGTCAGCGGCAGGTGCAAGGTGAGGAGGTCCGCCTCCGCGAGGACGTCGTCCGCCGACTCGGCCCGCTCGACGCCGAGCTCGCGGAACCGCTCCCGCGCGACGAACGGATCGTGCGCGAGCACCCGCATGCCGAGGCCCGCCGCGCGACGTGCGACCTGCTGTCCGATCCGGCCGAAGCCGAGCACGCCGAGCGTCTTCCCCGCCACCTCGATGCCCGCGTGACGCGAGCGCTCCCACCGGCCTGCCTTGAGCGCCGCGTGCGCCTGGGGGATGTTCCGGCTCAGCGCCAGCAGCAGGCCGATCGTGTGCTCGGCGGCGGAGACGACCGTCGACTCCGGCGCGTTCGCGACGACGATGCCGCGGCGGGTCGCGGCGCCGACGTCGACGTTGTCGACGCCGACCCCCGCGCGCCCGATCACCTTGAGCCGGCCTGCCCGCTCGAGCACCGCTGCCGTCAGCTGCGTCGCCGACCGCACGACGATCCCGTCGTAGCGGCCGATCGTCGCCGCGAGGTCGGACTCGCCGTCCTCGGTCACGTCGAACCGGCTCCGCAGCAGCTCGATCCCCGCCGCGGCGATCGGCTCCCGGACGAGCACCGCGAGGCGGTCGCTCACACCCTGGCGCCGCCGTAGGCGTCGAGCGCTCGCGTCACCGCCGTGCCGCGCTCGATCTCGGCCCCGGCCTCGTGCAGCGCCAGCTCCAGGGCCGCGAGGGCGGTCGTGACGTCGAACAGGTCGAACCAGCCGATGTGGCCGACGCGGACGATCTTCCCCTCGAGCTTGCCCTGGCCGCCCGCCAGGGTGACGCCGAAGCGGTCGCGGATCGTGAGCACGAGCTCCCGGCCGTCCACGCCCTCGGGCACCTTCAGAGCGGTCACGACCGCGGAGCGGTCCTCGTCCGGCGAGAACAGCTCGAGCCCCATCGCCTTGACTCCCTCGCGGCAGGCGCGCCCGAGCCGCGCGTGCCGGTCGAAGGCCGCCTCAAGCCCGTCCTCGAGCAGGAGGCCGAGCGCCACGTCGAGTGCCGCGACGATCGGGACCGCGGGCGTGTACGGGCTCTGCGGCTTGCGCTGGTGGCGCCGGGTCGTCTGCCAGTCGAAGTAGTAGCGGGGGGAGGTGGAGCGCTCCGTCTCGGCCCAGGCGGCGTCCGACACGGACGCGAACGAGAGCCCCGGCGGCGCCATCAGCGCCTTCTGAGAGCCTGAGACGGCGGCGTCGATCCCCCACTCGTCGGTCTCGAGCGGCACGGCGCCGAGGCTGGAGACCGCGTCGACGACGACGAGCGCACCCGCTTCCCTCGCCACCGCGGCGAGCGCCGCCACGTCGCTGACGACGCCGGTCGACGTGTCCGACTGGGTCAGGAGGACCGCCGCGGCGCCGCCGAGCTCGCGCAGGCGGGCGGCGAGGTCGTCCGGGGACGGCGTCTCGCCCCACTCGTAGACGATGTCGTCGACGTCACAGCCGTAGGCGCGAGCCAGCGCGGCCCAGCGCTCGCCGAAGTAGCCCGCGGTCGGCACCACCACGCGGTCCCCGGGGGAGCAGAGGTTCGCCACCGCCGACTCCATCGCACCGGTTCCGGAGGCGGTGAAGACGAGCACCTCGCCCCCGGTCCGGTAGACCTCCCGCAGCCGGAGCAGGCAGCGCGCGAAGAGACGGCGGAAGTCCGGCCCCCGGTGATGCTCGATCGGCGCCGCCATCGCGGCGAGCACCTGCGGCGGCACGGGCGTCGGCCCGGGCGTCAGCAGGTAGCGCTTCTCTGGCACCTCCCGGAGCGTAGCGGCAGAGTTCCTTTCGTCGGTCGCCGCTTCATCTCGGCAGGAACTCCTGCGTAGTCTGCGGTCGTGGAGACGCTCCTCGCCTTCGCGGCAACCCTGATCTCGCTCCGGCTCGCAGGCCGGCTCGCGTCCAGGTGGCGGGCCCGGCGGACGCCGGAGCAGGCCCTCTGGGCGGCGGCCCTCGGAGCCTACGCCCTCGCCTCGGCGGCGCTCGCCTGGGGCGCCGCGGCGGGCTGGGACGACCGGGCCTTCCGCGCCTACTACCTGTTCGGCGGCCTGCTGACCGCCGCCTTGCTCGGAGCCGGCTCGCTCGCCCTCGCCGGACGGCGCGCCGCGCTTCCGGCCGTCCTCGTGTACTCGGGACTGGCAGTCGGGATCGCGGTCTCCGAGCCGCTGACGGCTCCCGTGAGGGGGACGGGCATCCCGGCCGCGCAGGAACACCTCGACCTCTTCCCGGCGCGGCTGCTCGCGCTCGTCGGAAACCTCGGCGGCACGGCGGCGGTCGTCGGGGTGGCCCTGCGCTCCTTTCGGCGCCGGCCGCTCGGCAACGGGCTCGTGCTGGCCGGCGTCGGCGTCGCTGCCGGCGGGAGCGCCCTCGCGGGCCTCGGCGAGGCGGGGACCGCAGCCTTCGCGGCCGTCGCGGCACTCCTGCTCTACGCGGGCTTTGCGGTGCCGGGCGGCAGGAAGTTGAAGCCCTCCTCCGGGTCCAGCTAAGTTAGCCGCTGCTAACAGTCCGGCCGACCCGAGGAGCCCCGTGGAGAGCACGTCCGCCGCAGCTTCGCAACCGAATACCGCAGCCCCGCGGAGCCACGTCGTCGTCGCGCACGAGCTCACGCGCAGGTTCGGCGCCGGCGAGACCGCTGTCGACGCGCTGCGCGGCGTCTCCCTCGACATCGCCCGGGGCAAGCTGACGGCGGTCATGGGCCCCTCTGGATCCGGCAAGTCGACGCTCATGCACATCCTCGCCGCGCTCGACAAGCCCACGTCGGGCACGGTTTCGATCGAGGGCAGGGAGGTGACCAAGCTGAACGACAACGAGCTGACGAAGCTCCGGCGCGAGCACATCGGCTTCATCTTCCAGTTCTTCAACCTGCTGCCGATGCTGACCGCGGAGGAGAACGTCGTGCTGCCCCTGTCGATCGCGGGCGAGGACGTCGACGACGCGTGGGTCACGGAGCTGCTCGCCAACGTCGGGCTCGCGGAGCGCCGCTCCCACCGGCCTGCCGAGCTCTCCGGCGGCCAGCAGCAGCGCGTCGCGATCGCGCGCGCGCTCGTCTCGCGCCCGACGGTGATG
This sequence comes from Gaiellaceae bacterium, assembly GCA_046262415.1. Taxonomy (GTDB): domain Bacteria; phylum Actinomycetota; class Thermoleophilia; order Gaiellales; family Gaiellaceae; genus JACDAS01. The sequence continues at coordinate 13,209 of JBHEMU010000099.1, forward strand.
TTCGCGGACGAGCCGACCGGCAACCTCGACTCGAAGACGAGCGGCGAGATCCTGGAGCTGATGCGCAGCTCGGTCGAGGAGCTCGGCCAGACGACCGTGATGGTCACGCACGAGGCGCGCGCCGCTGCGATCGCCGACCGGATCCTCTTCCTGGCGGACGGCAGGATCGTCAAGGACCTGCCGCGGTCGACCGCGGCGGAGGTGCTGGAGGCGATCGAGGAGCTCACGGCCGCGTGATCCGCGTCGCGCTGAAAGGCCTCGCCGGCCGCAAGCTCCGCGCCGCGCTGACGGCGATCGCGATCGTGCTCGGCGTCGCGATGCTGAGCGGCACCTACGTCCTCACCGACACGATCGACAAGGCGTTCGACAGCATCTTCGTCGAGTCGTACGCGGGGACCGACGCGGTCGTGACCGGGCACAAGCCCGGCATCCGCTTCGAGGGCGACGAGGCCGAGACCCCGCCCGTGCCCGAGGCGATCCTCGAACGGGTGCGCGCGGTCGAAGGCGTGGAGGTCGCGACCGGCACCGTCTTCGACGAGTCGACCAAGATCCTGGACGACCAGGGCAAGGCGATCGACACGCAGGGCGCGCCCACCTTTGGCTTCGGCATCGACACGAGCCCCGAGCTCGAGCGGTTCAACCCGCTCAACCTGGCCGAGGGACGGTGGCCCGCGGGGCCGCGGGAGGTCGCGATCGACCGGGGGACCGCGGACGACGAGCACTACGACCTGGGAGACAGCGTCGGGGTCGCGGCGGTCGGGCCCCGGCAGACCTTCCGCGTCGTCGGGATCGCGCAGTACGGCAGCGTCAGCTCACTCGGCAGCGCCACGTTCGCGGTCTTCGACATCCCGACGGCGCAGCGGCTGCTCGACAAGGAGGGCACGTTCGACGCGATCTCGGCCGCGGCGAAGGAGGGTGTTGAGCCGGCCGCGCTCGTCGACGAGATCAGGCGCGCCCTGCCCGGGACCCTCGACGTGAAGTCCGGCGTCGAGCAGGCGAGCGACGACAAGGGCGAGGTGGCCGAGTTCACCAAGTTCATCCGCTACTTCCTGCTCGCCTTCGCCGGCATCGCGATCTTCGTCGGCGCCTTCGTCATCTTCAACACGCTCTCGATCACGGTCGCGCAGCGCGCACGGGAGTTCGCGACGCTCCGTACGCTCGGGGCCTCGCGCCGGCAGGTGCTCGGCTCGGTCGTGGTCGAGGCGCTGGTGATCGGGACGCTCGCCTCGCTCAGCGGGCTCTTCCTCGGGCTGGCGCTGGCGAAGGGGCTCAACTCGCTGTTCGTCTCGCTCGGCCTCGACCTGCCGCAGACCGGGATCGTCTTCCAGACGCGCACGATCGTCGTCTCACTCGTGGTCGGGATCGGCGTCACGCTCCTCGCGGGCCTCGCGCCGGCCGTGCGCGCGACGCGGGTGCCCCCGATCGCCGCCGTCCGCGAGGGCTCGACCCTGCCGCGAAGCCGGCTCGCGCCCTACTCGCCGTACATCGCGCTGCTGACGATCGCGGCGGCCGTGGCGATGCTCGTCTACTCGATGTTCGGCAGCGGCGTCGCCGTCGTCCAGCGCCTGCTCCTGATGGCCCTCGGCTGCCTCGCGCTCTTCTTCGGGATCGCGCTCTTCTCGTCGCGGCTCGTCCGGCCGCTCGCCCGCGTGGTCGGCTGGCCGGCGACCGCGATCGGCGGCGCCGCGGGCAAGCTCGCCCAGAGCAACGCTCGGCGGAATCCGGGGCGCACCGCGGCCACGGCCGCCGCGCTGATGATCGGCCTCGCCCTGGTCACGTTCGTCGCCGTGCTCGCCGACGGCTTCCGCACGTCGAACAGCAAGGCGATCAACGAGCAGGTGATCGCGGACTACGTGGTCACCTCCCAGAACGGCTTCGAGCCCTTCGTGGCCGCCGCCGGCGACGCGGTCGAGCGCGCGCGGGGGACGGAGCTGGTCACGCACGTGCGCTCCGACCTCGCGAAGGCCGCGGGCTCCGGCAAGTACCTGACGGGGATCGAGCCGGACAAGATCACCCGCGCCTACCGCTTCGACTGGCACCGCGGCTCCGACGTCGTCCTCAGCCTGCTCGGCGCGAACGGGGCGATCGTCGCGAAGGACTTCGCCGAGGACAAGGGGCTCGAGATCGGCGGCAGCTTCGAGATCCTCACGCCCTCGAGCAAGCGCCGGACGCTCGAGGTGAAGGGGATCTACGACCCGCCCCCCTTCTACCCCCTGCTCGGAGCGGTCAGCGTCACGAAGGACACGTTCGACGCGCTCTACGACCGGCCGCGCAACCAGTTCACGTTCGCGAACGTGGCCGGCCACCCCTCCGAGGCGACCACGAAGGCTCTGTCGGCGGCGGTGGCCTCGTTCCCCGACGCCCGGGTGCTGACGCGCAAGGCGTGGGTCGCCGACCAGGAGCAGGAGCTGAGCGAGCTGCTGAACCTGCTCTACGTGCTCCTGGCGCTGTCCGTGATCGTCAGCCTGTTCGGGATGGTCAACACGCTCGTCCTCTCGGTCTTCGAGCGGACGCGCGAGCTCGGGATGCTGCGCGCGGTCGGGATGACGCGGCGGCAGGTGCGGCGCATGATCCGCCACGAGAGCGTGATCACGGCGCTGATCGGGGCGGCGCTCGGCTTGCCGCTCGGCGTCTTCCTGGCCTTCCTCGTGATCAAGGCGCTCGGCCAGTGGGAGATCACCTTCTCGCTGCCGGTCGGGTCGCTGATCGTCTTCACGATCGTGTCGATCATCGCCGGGATGCTGGCCGCGATCCTGCCCGCCCGCCGCGCGGCCCGGCTCAACGTGCTGGAGGCGCTGCAGTACGAGTGACCCCGCGCCGGCGGGCGAGCGCGCTAGGAGTGTGGGTCGCTACCCGGATGCTCTCGTGCGGTCGGCTCAGACGGAGCACGGGCAAGCCCGTGCTCCTGAGGTCGGCGTCGCAAGCGCCGCCTAGGAGCGTGGGCCTCTACCCGGATGCGCTCGTGCGGTCAGCTCAGACGGAGCACGGGCAAGCCCGCGCTCCTGAGGTCGGCGTCGCAAGCGACGCCTAGGCCAGGAAGTAGACGAGCAGCGCGATGCCGGCGACCACGGCGACGACGGCCCCGACGACCATGAAGACGCCCGCCTGCAGGATGAACGGCGTCGCCTCGGTCGAGCCGCGCTTGAGGGCGTCCTCTACCTCGCTCTCGACGGTCTCCTTCAGCTCGTCTGCCATGGGAGCGAGGTTTCCCCGCGAGCCGCGAAGCTAATCCGCTGGGTCCGGATCGGACGAGGCGCTCGCCGGGCCCGCTTCGCCGAGGCAGTCGCGGAGCTCGTGCGGAGTCAGCCGCCTGCGTCCGAGCTCTTCCAGCGCCGGCACGCATCTCGTCGCGACCGCGAGCACGACGTCCGCGCCGTCGGAGAACGGGCTGACGATCTTCGTCCCCTTCAGCAGCACGCGGCCCGGCAGCGGCGCGGCGTGCACCGCGAGCTGCGCCTCGGAGTACCCCTTCGCGCGCAGCGCCGCGTTCGCCTCCTCGATCACGCGCGCAGCCGCTCGCGCAGCAGCTCGCTCACGACCTTCGCGTCCGCCCTGCCCTGGGTCTCTCTCAGCACCTGGCCGACGAAGAAGCCGAGCAGCCCCTCCTTCCCCCCGCGGTAGGCCTCCACCTGCGCCTCGTTCGCGGCGACGACGCGCTCGATCACCGAGCCCAGCTCGCCCGCGTCCGAGATCGAGGATTCGGCCAGGTAGCGCCCGGCCGCGAACCCGGGATCCCCGCTCGCCGCGAGGGCCTCGTCGAACACCGAGCGGGGAATGCGCCCGCGCGCCTCGATCAGCTTCCCCAGCTCGTCCGGATCCACCGCTCCGGGGTCGACGCCGGCGCCGGCGAGCTGGTTCATGACCACGTTCGCCACGGCGCGGCGCTCGCCCGGGACGCGCTCGTACAGCGAGTCGCGCCCGCTCGTGACGAGACCCTCGGCGAGCTCGAACCCCAGCTCCCCCTCGAGCCTGCGGATGCGGGCGCCGGGCAGCTCCCCCAGCCCGGCGCGCAGGCGTTCGACGAGCTCCCGCGGGGGCGCGAGCGGCACGAGGTCGGGCTCGGGGAAGTAGCGGTAGTCCTGTGCCTCCTCCTTCGAGCGGAGCGGCGGCGCCGACTCGTGCGCGGGGTCGAAGTGCAGCGTCTCCTGCACGACCTCCCCCCCGGACTCGTAGATCCGGATCTGCCGCTCGATCTCGCGCCCGATCCCCTTGGCGGCGAAGGCGAAGGAGTTCATGTTCTTCAGCTCGGTCCGCGTGCGCAGCTCGTCCGACCCGCGCGGCCGCAGCGAGACGTTGACGTCGAAGCGAAGCGTGCCCTTCTCCATCTCCGCATCCGAGACGCCGAGCTCGACGACCGTCTGCCGGAGCAGCTGCAGGAAGCGGCGCGCCTGGTCGGCCGAGTGGATGTCGGGACCGGTCACGATCTCGACGAGCGGCGTGCCGCCCCGGTTGAAGTCGACCAGCGTCCGCGTGGCGCCGCCGATCCGCCCCGCCGCCCCACCGACGTGGACGTTCTTGGCGGCGTCCTCCTCCAGGTGGGCGCGGACGATGCCCACGTCGAGGTCGCCCTCGGCGCGGGGGACGACGAACCGGCCGTCGGCGCAGAGCGGCTCGTCGTACTGGGAGATCTGGTACCCCTTCGGATTGTCCGGGTAGAAGTAGTTCTTCCGGTGGAACACCGCTCGCTCGGCGATCCGGCACCCGAGGGCGAGACCCAGCTTGACCGTCCACTCCACCGCCAGCCGGTTCGGTACCGGCAGGGCGCCCGGGTGCGCAAGGCAGACCGGGCAGGTGCGCGTGTTCTCCGCCGCGCCGAACCCGGACTCGCACCGGCAGAACATCTTCGTCCGCGTCTTCAGCTGGACGTGCATCTCCAGGCCGATGACGGGTTCCCACTGGGTCATGCGAGCCTCGCGGGCACGAAGTCGAACTCGAGCGCGCGCTCGAGCGCGTGGCCGACGCGGAAGAGCAGGTTCTCCGAGAACTGCGGCCCGACCAGCTGGAGGCCGACCGGAAGCCCGTCGGACAGGCCGCAGGGCAGCGAGAGGCCGGGCAGGCCGGCCATGTTCGGCGGGATCGCGAGCACGTCCGAGAGGTACATCGCGAGCGGGTTCTCCGTCCTCGCCCCGAGCGGGAAGGCGACCGTCGGCGAGGTGGGCGAGACGAGGACGTCGAAGCGGTCGAGCGCCGCCGCGAACTCCTGCCGGATCAGGGTGCGCACCTTCTGCGCCTGCCCGTAGTAGGCCTCGTAGTACCCGGCCGAGAGGGCGTAGGTGCCGAGCATGATCCGCCGCTTCGGCTCGTCGCCGAAGCCGTCGTGGCGAGTGTGCTGGTACATGCTGCGGATGCTGCCGTCGCCGGCCGCCCGGGCGCCGAAGCGCACGCCGTCGTACCGGGCGAGGTTCGACGAGGCCTCAGCCGGAGCGATCAGGTAGTAGCAGGGCATGCCGTAGGCGACCGACCGCGGCAGCTCGCAGTCCCCCACCTCCGCGCCGAGTCCGCGGCAGAGCTCGATCGCGGCCTGCACGGAGGCGGCTACGCCCGGCTCGACCCCCTCCGCCTCGTTCAGCTCACGGGGGACGCCGACCCGGACGCCGCGCAGGTCCTCGCGCTCGGGCAGCTCCACGGGCTCTGGCAGGTCGACGGTCGTCGAGTCTCGCGGATCGCGGCCGGCGATCGTGCGGTAGAGCAGGGCGCAGTCGCGGACCGTCTTCGTCATCGGGCCGACCTGGTCGAGGCTCGAGGCGAAGGCGACGATGCCGTAGCGGGAGACCGTCCCGTAGGTCGGGCGCAGGCCGACGATGCCGCAGAGCGCGGCGGGCTGCTTGACGGAGCCGCCAGTGTCGGAGCCGAGCGCCCACGGGGCGAGCCCGCCGGCGACCGCGGCCGCCGAGCCGCCAGACGAGCCGCCGGGCACCCGCGTCGGATCCCAGGGGTTCCGCGTCGGCCCGTAGGCCGAGTTCTCCGTCGAGGAGCCCATCGCGAACTCGTCCATGTTCGTCTTGCCGAGCAGCGGCAGGCCCGCCTCGCGGCAGCGGGCGGCGACGGTCGAGTCGAAGACGGGGCGGTACCCGGCGAGGATCCTCGAGCCGGCCGTCGTCTCGACGCCGCGCGTGGAGATGACGTCCTTGAGCGCGATCGGCACTCCCACGCCGCCCGGCTCGGCGACCGTGGTCAGGTAGGCGTGCAGCTCCCCGTCCCGGCCGGCGATCGCAGCGAGGTAGGCGGCGTGCAGCTCTCGCGCGGAGACGTCGCCCGCGCCGAGGAGCCGGGTGGCCTCCTCCGCGGTCAGCCTCAGCGTGTCGACCGTCACGGATTCGCCCCGGATCCGGCGCACCCCCGTGCGCCCGCCGCGACTAGCCTGATCGCGGGGGAAAGACCACCGGGGGGTCCCCCGGGGGAAGCAGAGGTGGGATGCCGCGCGGGGACGATGTCCGCGGCGGACCCGGCCGGGACGGCCGCGCCTGGCTCGGCGGGCGCCCAGGCGCCGCCGAGTGCCGCCCTCGCGTTCATGCCGGCGGCACCCGGAAGAAGTCGCCGTCCCGCTCGGGGGCGTTCGCGAGCGCCTCCTCGACGCCGAGCGAAGGCAGCGGCTCGTCCTCGGCCCAGACGTTGGCGAGCTCGAGCGGATGGGCCGTCGGCTCGACGTCGCCGAGGTCGAGCTCGGCCACCTTGCCCACCGCTTCCAGGATCGCGCTCAGCTGCTCGCCGAAGCGCACCAGCTCGTCCTCGGACAGCTCGAGCCGCGCGAGCCGGGCCACGTGCAGTACTTCGTCCCTCGAGATCGCCATGCCAGGATCCTCCCAAAATGAAGCGGGCCCCTCCCGGGGCCCGCTGTTTCTCGGCTCCGAAAGGAGATCAGGCCGCAGTGACGTTCGCGGCCTGCAGGCCCTTGTTCCCCTGCACGACCTCGAACTCCACCCGCTGGCCCTCGGTCAGCGACTTGTAGCCGTCCATCGTGATCGCGGAGAAGTGCACGAAGACGTCCTCGCCACCCTCCCGCTCGATGAAGCCGTACCCCTTCTCGTTCGAGAACCACTTGACGGTGCCCTGAGCCATACCCCTCCTTGATACGTGAAACGACGGCCCGGGCACCGAGCCGCCGACCTACGATTTGCGGCGGCAACATAGCGTCAGAGAACGGGGAACGCAAGCAGGCCGCGGCGGTACTCGGCGGCCCGAACCGTGTTCGCGAGAAGCATCGCCACCGTCATCGGACCGACCCCTCCCGGCACGGGCGTCAGGTAGGCGGCAACGTCCGCGGCGCCGGGGTCGACGTCCCCGACGAGACCCGCCTCGGTCCGGTTCTGGCCGACGTCGACGACGGCCGCCCCCTGCTTGACCATGTCGGGCGAGATCAGTCCGGGGATCCCCGCGGCCGCGACGACGACGTCGGCGTCGAGGGTGTGCCGCTCGAGCTCCTCGGTGCGTGAGTGGCACAGCGTGACGGTCGCGTTCGCCTGCAGGAGCAGCATCGCCATCGGCTTCCCCACGATCGGGCTCCTGCCGACGACGACGGCGCGGGCGCCGGCGACCGGGACGCGGTACTCGCGGAGCAGTCGCATCACGCCGAGGGGCGTCGCCGGCACGTGCGCGTTGCGACCGAGATAGAGCAGGCCCGCGTTCGTCGGGTGGAAGCCGTCGACGTCCTTGACCGGATCGACGGCGGCGACCGCAGCGGCCTCGTCCAGGTGGGGCGGGAGCGGCGCCTGGACGAGGATGCCGTCGACCGAGTCGTCCGCGTTCAGCCCGGAGATCAGCTCGAGCACGTCGGCTGCCGGGACGGTCGCCGGCAGGCGGTGGTCGAGCGGCTCGATCCCGACGGCCCCTGCCGCCTCGTGTTTGCGCGAGATGTACAGATGCGACGCCGGATCGTCGCCCACGAGGACGGTGGCGAGTCGCAGCGAGCCCAGCTTGTCGACCGCGTCCGCGACCTCGCCCCGCACCTTCGCCGCGAGCGAGCGCCCGTCCATCAGCGTCGCCGTCATCGCCGCCACGGAAGCCGGCCTACGAAGGCAGCTGGATGTCGCTTACGTCCAGCCCGAGCGACTTCGCGAGGCGTACGCCCTGCTCCAGGTCCTCGCGCAGCCGCTGCACGTCGCGCGAGTGCATCAGCCCGCCGATCCAGGCGCGCTCGCGCGGTCGCCAGAGGGCGTGTGCCGCGAAGATCGGCAGCAGCCGGTTCGCTGCGTCGATCAGCTTCCGCCGCGTCTCCCTCGACGCGGCCTCCAGCAGGACCCGCTCGTAGGCCATGCCGGCGCCGTGGTGGACGCCGTCGTCCTTCGCCAGCCGGTAGCACAGATCCTCGAGCACCGTCCCGCGTGACGAGCGCGCGATCAGCCGGAAGCGCTCGATGATCAGGCGCTCGTAGAAGACCTGCATCAGGAAGACCTTCTCCTCGAGCGTGTCCGCGTCGAGGGTCATCCGGGCGAGGCGGTCGAGGTGAGGATCGCGCTCCGCCGTGCCTCCGACCTCGCCGATCAGCTTGAGCCACGCCTCCGTGTGGCGGGACTCGTCCTGCACCATCGTCGCGTAGTAGAGCTTCGCTTCCGGCTCGGGAGCCAGGTTGAGGAGCTGCGAGGACATGTCGCACGCGAGCATGTCCGCCTGGAGCTGCTGCGTGAGCACCGAGCGCCAGAGATCCTTCCGGCGCGCCCGCCGCTCCGGCGTTCCCTTCCCCTCCGGGATCGGCGGCCGCCCCTCCCACGGCAGGTCGCGAACCTGCCACTCCTGCTTCTTGGCGAGCTCGTAGAAGCGCAGGACGCCGGCATAGGCCTCGCGCGGCTGCTCGGCCGCCTGCATCAGCTCGCTCGTCGCCACCGCCGGAGAGTATCCCCCCGGGCGGCAATAAGCTCTGCCGGAATGAGTGCGCCGAGGCTCCCGCGCAAGAATGACCCGAGGTCGATCCGCGCCCGTCAGGAACGGCTCGGCCTCGACGGGGAGGTGACGGCGATCGACCTGTCGCCCTTCGCCCGTGCCCAGGAGTCGCTGACCGGCGCCGCGGTGATCCCGGTCTCGGTCGTCGGGCCGCTCACGCTGTCGCTCGGCCGGTACGAGCTCGAGGAGCCGCTCGGAAAGGTGGTCGAGGTCGACCGCGCCGTCGAGGACGTCTACGTCCCGCTCGCCCACACCGAGGGGGGCCTCTCGATCTCGCTCCAGCGCGGCGCGCGGGCCGCGGCCGAGTCCGGTGGGTTCCGGACGTTCGTGCTGCGGGACCGGATCACGCGGGCGTCCTGCTTCGTCTGCGCGTCGACCGAGGAGGCGGTGGCGCTCGCCCGCTTCGTCGAGGCCCACGTCGCGGAAGCGCGCCGCTGGCTGACGGAGCGCGCCGAGGTCGATCGGACGCTTTCCACCTACGCGAAGCTGCGCGAGGTCGAGGCGCACGTGGTCGGCCCGATGTGTCACGTCCTGTGGGCGTTCACGACCGGGGACGCCTGCGGCCCGAACATGATCACCCGGAACAGCTACGCCCTGAACATGGGCTTCGTGATGGAGCGAGCCCCGGTGAAGCCGCAGCGGGCGATCCTCGAGGCGAACATGGGCGGCGACAAGAAGCCCTCGCACCGGTACTTCCAGCGCGGCGGACACGGCAAGACCGTGATCGCCGAGTGCACGCTGAGCGACGAGGCCGTCAGGCGGGTGCTGCGGACGACGGTGGACGACCTCCTCGACCTCTCCTGGGCGGGCACGCACGGGGCCGTGGCCTCCGGGATGCAGTCGGTCGCGTTCACGCCGGCCTCCGCGGTCGCGGCGGTGTTCGCCGCGACGGGGCAGGACCTCGGGATGGTCGGGACGAGCTCGATGGCCCACGGCACCGGCCGGCGCGTCGCCGGCGGGCTGCACTGCTCGATCCGGCTCCCCGGCCTCGAGGTCGGCACGGTCGGCGGCGGCACGACCCTTCCCTACGCCCGGTCGTGGCTGGCGCTGATGGGCTGCGCCGGCGCCGGCAAGGTGTACCGACTCGCCCAGATCGTCGTCGCGGCCGCGCTGGCGCTCGAGATCTCGGCCTCGGCCGCGATGGCGACCTCGGGATCGGAGAGCTTCTTCCGCGCGCACCACGAGCGGGGCGGCCTGCGCTAGCAAGCCCCTTTCATTGTGAAAGGGGCCGAACCAACGTTTGCCGTACTGCCCTGCGGGGGCACACGGCCCTTTGATGCCTCGCCCCCGCTGGCCCTACCGTCGCCGGATCGAGGAGGAGGCCCCGGCCTACGGCCCTCCTCCGGTCGAGGAGACGATGCCGGTCGAGCCGCCGCCGCCCGGCGTGCCGCCGCCTCCCCCTCCCGTGGGACCGCCCCTCCTCGGCCCGCCCGGGGAGGAGCCGCCGCCCTCGCGGGGCCTGTGGCCATGGCTCGTACTGCTCGCGATCGTCGTCCTCGGCGGGCTCGGGATCGCCTGGGCGCTCTCGCGCGACGACGAGCCCGAGGGGACGACGGTGGTCGTGACGACGCAGCCGCCGCCGGCCACGACCACCACCACGACCGTGGCGACCGTGCGCGTGCCTGCCTTGATCGGCTTGCCCGAGAGCCGCGCTGCCGCCGCGCTGACTCGCGCCGGGCTCAGGCGGCAGCTCGAGCGCCGCTCGAGCTCGAAGGCTCCCGGCACCGTCCTCGACCAGCGCCCGGCGAGCGGAGCCGAGGTGCGGGAGGGCTCCACGGTCACGATCGTCGTCTCCCGCGGCGCTCCGCAGCCGCAGACGGTCGAGGTGCCCACCCTCCTCGGCCTCTCGAGCGACGCCGCCGTTCGGCGGCTGGAGGACGCCGGCCTCGAGGCTCAGGCGGTGGGCGAGTTCTCGAGCAAGCCTCAGGGGACGGTGATCGCGCAGGATCCCGCCGCCGGGGCCGACGTGGAGGAGGGCTCCACCGTCCGGATCACGGTCTCCAGGGGCCGCCAGCAGGTCGCCGTCCCCGACGTGGTCGGCAAGTTGGAGGGCGCCGCCCGCTCGGCGCTCCGCTCGGCGGGACTCGTCGCCGGCGTGTTCCGCGTCCCGTCGGATCGGCCCGAGGGCACCGTCGTCGCCCAGGACCCGAAGGGCGGCGAGCGCGTGGCGCGGGGAGCCCGGGTGCGCGTGAACGTGTCGGAGGGCCCACCCCCGACACCGCCGCCCCCGCCGCCTCCGCCTCCGCCTCCCCCTCCTCCGCCACCCCCGCC
>JBHEMU010000100.1:0-13475 GCA_046262415.1 Gaiellaceae bacterium
TCCGTCTGAGCCGACCGCACGAGCGCATCCGGGTAGAGACCACACTCGTAGGCGTCGCTTGCGACGCCGACCTCAGGAGCGCGGGCTTACCCGTGCTCCGTCTGGGCTGACCGCACGAGCGCATCCGGGTCGAGACCCACACCCCTAGTAGAGCCGGTAGCCCTCGCGCGCGATCCCGAACCCCCGCCCGGTCTGGAGGCTGCGGCAGAACATGCCGTTCACCCGCGAGACGCAGCGGAACTTGCCGCTCACGGTGTACGTCTGACCGTAGTAGAGGACGGGGCCGCTCGGGAAGCTGTAGTCGCCGATGTAGCCGGCGTAGGCGCTGCCGTAGAGCGGCGCGACCGCGACCCGGCCGTTGTTCAGCGTCTTGCACGCGAGCACCTGCTGGTAGGGGAAGTAGCGGCAGCGGATGTTGCCGGTCGGGCTCACGAACCAGTCGCTGTACCAGGAGCCCGCGGTGAGCGTGTAGCGGCCCGCGGAGCCGGCTCCGGAGGCGGTCGCGGCAGCGAGGCACACCGCCGAGACGGTCAGGAAAACGGTCAGTTTCTTCATGCTTCGGGCCCCTCCTCGGGCGTGCTGGCGAACGCAGCAGACTCTACATCGGCGGCCGTGTCCGGTCGAGTGCCTTCGGGCGGGCGGGGAAGGCGCACGACGAAGGTCGCGCCGAGGCCGACCGTGCTGTGCACCTGCACGCTGCCGCCCATCGCCTCCGTCAGCTCCTTGACGATCGCCAGCCCCAGTCCGGTGCCGAGCACGCGGCCGGCCGCGTGCCGGTCGTAGAGGAAGAACCGCTCGAACGCGCGCGGGAGCTCGTCCTCGGGGAGCCCCCGCCCGGTGTCCTCGACGACGACCACGCCGGGCTCGGCCCGGACCCTGACCAGGCCGCCCGGAGGGGTGGAGCGGAGCGCGTTCTCGACGAGGTTGGAGATCACCTGGAGGACGCGATCGAGGTCCGCGAGGGCCGGGGAGGGCCGCGCAGCCGTCGCCTCGAGCGAGATGCCGAAGGAGCGGGCCTCGACCTCGTAGCGCCGGACCGCCTCGCGGGCCGCGTCGCCGAGGTCGATCGGCTCGCGGTTGACGGTGAACTCGCTTCGGTTCATCCGCGCGAGGTCGAGCAGGTCCCGGACGAGCCGCTCGAGCCGCCCCGCCTCGCGACCGATCGTCTCGGACGCATCGTCCGCCGTCACGACCCCCTCGCGAAGGCCCTCCGCGTAGCCCCGGATCGCCGTCAGCGGCGTCTTCAGCTCGTGGCTGACCGACAGGAGGAAGGCCCGCTCGGCGTCGCGCGCGGCGGCGAGCTGGACGGCCATGTCGTTGAACGACTCGGCGAGCGCCACCAGCTCGGCCGAGCCCTCGAGCGGCAGCGGCTCGGGGGACGAGCCCGCAGCGAGCTTGCGGCTCGCCGCGGCGACGCGCTGGACCGGCCTGGAGATCGCCCGGGCCGAGAGGTAGGACGCGGCGGCCGCGAGCGTCGCGCCGACGAGGCCCGCGATCAGGAGCGCCTGCAGGAACGGCCACCAGTCGGAGCCGGAGAGCCCGGCCGGCCGCAGGAGCACGAAGCCCTTGCCCTTGACGAGCCGGGCCGCGTACAGGTACTCGCGCCCGTCGATCGAGCGCCGCCCCTGGACGGCGTCGCCTTGCCGCAGCCGCAGGCGCTCCGCATCGGTCACGAAGCGGCTGGGCTTGCCCAGGCGCACGACGTGGAAGGTCTCGTTCTGCTTCTCGAAGAAGGGCCGGAGCGGGCCGAGCCGGGCGAACGGGAGCAGGGCCTCCCGCTCGCGCTGGGCGAGCAGGTCGGCCTGGTGCCCGAGGTCGGCCAGGTTGGCCGCCTCCACCGACCGGCGCGTCAGCACGAGGCCGATCCCGAGCGTGAGGCCGATCGAGAGCGCCACGATCAGCGCGACCGAGGCGAAGAGGCGGGTTGCGAGTGCGGGGTAGGAGCGCGCCGGAGGGCTCACGGCTTGACGGCCTTGTACCCCGCTCCCCGGACGGTCCGGATCAGGTCGGGACGGCCCAGCTTCTTGCGGAGCTGACCGACGTGGACGTCGACCGTGCGCGTGCCGCCGGGGTAGGTCGTCCCCCAGGCGCGGTCGAGCAGCGTGTCGCGTGACAGGACGATCCCGGGGTTCTCCATCAGGCAGGCGAGCAGGGCGAACTCCTTCGTCGTCAGCTCGACGGGCCGCTCGCCGACGGCCACCTCGCGCCCCCGGAGATCGAGCACGATGTCGCCGAGCGTCATGATCGGGTCGGCGAGCGTCGGCTCCGACCGGCGCAGGATCGCCTTCACGCGGGCCACGAGCTCGCGCGGGGAGAAGGGCTTCGGCACGTAGTCGTCGGCACCGACCTCCAGCCCGGCGACCCGGTCGACCTCCTCGTCGCGCGCCGTCACCATCACGATCGGCACGGTGGAGCGGGCCCGGATCTGGCGGCAGACCTCGAAGCCGTCGATCCCGGGCAGCCCGATGTCGAGCACGACGATCCGCACGGGATGGCGCACGAGCTCGATCAGCGCTTCCTCGCCGGTGCGCACCCAGACGACGCCGTAGCCGTCCCGGCTCAGGTAGCTGCGGATGAGCGAGCCGATCGAGTGCTCGTCCTCGACGATCAGGACGGTCCCGCCGGCGGGCCGCCGGCCGGGCCCGTTCGCGGTCGGGGTGTGCTGGGCGAGCTGGCTCACGTTCACCCGCCGGCGAGCCGCTTCGGGGACACGACGACCACGCGCTCGGCCGGCGCGTCGCCGTCGCGGATCGTCACGACGACGAGGCCGCGCCGTAGCTGGGCGGGCCCGATGCGACGACCGCCCGGACCCTCGATCACGGCGTCGGGCGAGACGGGGACGAGCTGGATCGTCCCGTCCAGCTGCCGCAGCTCGAGGCCGGCCTGCGTGAAGGACTTGATGCGGCCACGGTCGATGCGGAAGTCGTGCACCTGGCCGTTGATCACAAGCACGACCTCGGCGCGGGCGAGCTTCGGCCCGAGGAAGTACTCCCCGAGCGACTTGCCCGGGGGTGGAGAGGCCGCGACGGCGACCGCGCCCACGGCGAGCGCGAGCGCCAGGCCGGCGCCGGCCAGGGCCCAGCGCAGGTTGCTCGCCTTCCGCCTCACCTGACTCCATGATCCACGCGGAACGTGAGCGTGCCGTGCGATTCAGGTAAGCGCCGCGTAAAGGCGGCTTTGCCAACGGCTTACGCGCGCCGTACCGCGGTCTTACGGCCCCCGGACGCTCCCCTGACGATCGCCTCCGAGGATGTCGGCGCAATCCAGTGAAGGAGGAACGCATGAGGCTCCATCGACTCAAGGCCGCCGTCCCGCTGCTCGCCGCCGCGGCGGCGCTGACGATCGCGGCGACGGCCGCCGCCGACAGGATCAAGGGAACCCCCGGGCCCGACGTGCTCGAGGGCACCCCCTCGGCCGACCTGATCCTCGGACTTCGCGGCGACGACACGATCTCGGGCAGGGGCGGCGTCGACATCCTGCTCGGCGGTCCCGGCAACGACTCGATCACCGGCGCGGACGGCCTCGATTACATCCGCGGCGGCGCGGGCGACGACACCGCCGTCGCCGGCGACGGTCCCGACGTGGTGCTGGGCGGCCCGGGAGCGGACACCCTGCGCGGCCGGCACGGCAACGACCGCATCCACGGCGGGCCCGGTGCCGACAACCTCTACGCGGGGTTCGGCGCGGACGTCGAGTCGGGAGGCCCGGGCGACGACGTCCTCCACGCCGTCGCGGCCGACGACGCGGTCGACCGGGTCGACTGCGGCCCCGGGCACGACGTCGCCTGGATCCGGGAAGGCGCCCGGGAGCGCATCGTCAACTGCGAGGTGATCCGCGTGGTGCCGCGGGACGCCGGACCGGAGGAGCCGGGCGACCAGTAGACGGCTCGAGCTCGGAAGGGGAGGCCCGCACCGGGCCTCCCCAGATCACACGTCTAGCTTCGGGCCCAGTCGATCGCCAGGCGCCCGGGCTCGTCCGGATCGACGCGGACGGTGACGCGCTCGCCGCGGACGAGGCCCATCAGCCGCTCCCTCGGGACGACGGCGTTGTGGAGGACCTCGTAGCTCTCCCGGCCGTGCGGCTCGACGCGCAGCTTCAGCTCGGCCAGCGTGTCGCTGCCGGCGACGACGTTCAGGTCGCGGAAGTCGAGCACGGTGGCGCGCGCCTCGGAGCCGAGCGCCCGAGCCGCGGCCTCCTCGACGCCGTCGACGCGCGCCGCCGGCGCCGGGTCGGTGACGATCGTGCCGCGCCGGAGCGTCTCCGCCTCCAGCTGCACGCCCGCCGCGCGGAGCTGCGAGACGATCCCTTCCACTGTCTTCTGGTCGAGCACGCCGCCCGCCGAACCCGCCTGCTCGAGCTGCTTCATGGCCGTTCGCGCGAGACGGAGGTGTCCGAAGAGGCCCAGGGAGCGGAAGACGCGCGCGATCCTCCAGCACACCCAGGCGGAAACGAGGAGCGAGACGGCCAGGATGAGGCCGGCGACGATCAGCCCGTCCACGCCGCGATCCTCGCAGACCCGTGCCCCCACGGCCGGAGGCGCGGCGGCGGCCCGCGCGGATACCGTGCAGTGGGACTCGAGAGAAAGGGGAACGTGGGATGAACGGTTGGGTGCTGCTCCTGCTCGTGCTGCTGGCGATCGCGCTCGGGCTGTTCGGCTTCGTGGTCAAGGTGCTGTTCTACGTCGCGGCCGTCGTCGGTGTGATCGTCCTGATCAGCTGGTTCCTTGGTTCACGCCGCCGCGCGTGAGGTGACGGCCGTCCGGGCCGCCTCCGGGCCCAAGGTCGGCATCAGCGAGGTTCGCCTCGCCTACGCCGACCCGGCCTGGTCCCTCCGCGGCGTCACGCTCGCACAGGAGCTCGTCCGGCCGCGCCTGGGCCCGCCCTTCCGGCGCAACCGGCGGGAGGGGGAGTGGGTGCTCCGCTTTCCGCGTCACGGCGTCGACCGGCTGGAGTACCAGCTCCAGCTGACCCACCCGGGGGGCGACACGGAGCTCGTCTGCGATCCCGGGAATCCGCTGCGCACCGCGGCGCCGTTCGGCGAGCGCTCGGTGATCGAGTTCCCGGGCTACCGGCGGCCCGAGTGGGTCGACGACGAGCCGGAGCCGGGCGAGCTCGAGCCCGTCGCCGTGTCGAGCCGGGTCCTGGGCGGCGGGTACGGCTTCCTGCTCTGGACGAGCGAGGGCGCCGACCGCGAGCGGCCGCTGCCGCTCCTGGTCGCCCACGACGGCCCCGAGTACGCCGAGTACTCGGGCCTCGTGCGGTTCCTCGACTCGATGATCGCGCTGGGGGAGCTGCCGCCGATGCGGGCCGCGCTGCTGCCGCCTCCCGGAGATCGCGACGAGCGCTACTCCGCCTCGGCCGTCTACGCGCGCGCCCTCGTCCATCGCATCCTGCCGGCGATCGAGACGGTCGCGCCGCTGGCCGGCGGGCCGCAGGCACGCGTCTGCCTGGGTGCGAGCCTGGGGGGGCTGGCCGCGCTGCACGCGCACCGGCTCTACCCGCTCTCGTTCGGCGGGCTGTTCCTCCAGTCGAGCAGCTTCTTCAGGCGCAGGCTGGACGAGTACGAGTCTGGGTTCGTCCGGTTCGCGCGGATCACCCGCTTCGTGGCCGACCTGCTCGCCGGGCGCGGCCTGGCCCACCCGATCCCGGTGGCGCTGACGTGCGGCACGGTCGAGGAGAACCTCGGAGCCAACCGGGCGATGCAGCGCGCTCTCGCCGCCCAGGGCTACGACGTCGGCCTCCGCGAGGTCCGCGACGCGCACAACTGGGTCGCCTGGCGCGACGCGTTCGAGCCGTACCTGCTCGAATTCCTGCAACGGATGTGGACGTGAACCGCCGCGCGATCACGGTCGACGCCCCCGCGGCCGGCGGGGCCGGCGAAGTGTTCGCCTACGGTCACCACGGCCGGCCGCTCCTCGTCTTCCCCTCCCAGCAGGGGCTCCCGCGCGACTGGGAGGACCGCAGCATGATCGACGCCGTGTCCGGCCTGATCGACGCCGGCCGGCTGAAGGTCTACGCGGTCGACAGCTACGACTCCGGCAGCTGGCACGCGGCGGGGCTGCCGCTCGAGGAGCGCGCCCGGCGGCACGGCGTGTACGAGGACTGGATCTCGAACCAGGTCGTGCCGTTCATCCACGCCGACTGCGCCGGGTCGCCGGAGATCATGGTCACCGGCGCCAGCTTCGGCGCCTACCACGCCGCGAACTTCGCCCTCAAGCGCGCCGATCTCTTCCCGCTCGCGATCTGCATGAGCGGCGTCTACGACGTCTCCGTCGTCGGCGGGGGCTGGGAGCGCGGAGACGCCGTGTTCTTCAACAACCCGGTCGACTACGTCGCGCACGCGCACGGGGAGCATCTCGACTGGCTGCGGAGCCGCGTCAGCCTCGTGCTCGTGTGCGGCCAGGGTCAATGGGAGGACACGACCGGGGCGCTCGAGAGCACGAAGCAGTTCGCCGCGCTGCTCGCGGAGAAGGGAATCCGCTTCGAGCTCGACCTCTGGGGTCACGACGTCCCGCATGACTGGCCGTCATGGCGGGCGCAGATCGCGCATCATCTGCCCAGGTTCTGCTGACGTGAACGCCTCCTCGCGGCATCTGATCGGCCTCCTCCTGGGAACCGAGGAGGACTGGCCGAAGGCCTTCGAGGATCTCGTCGCGCGTCTCGGGCCGCTCCGGCACGGCGAACGGACGCAGATCCTGGAGACCGAGCGGATCACGAACGAGCCCTTCGACCTGCGCGCCAAGCCCCGCTACGACCTGGTGATCGACCGGCTCGCGTACTGGTACCACCTGCCGCGCGAGTGGCTGAAGAAGATCGCCCTGATGGACGACGTCTACCTGCTGAACAGCCCGTTCACCTTCCAGGCGATGGAGAAGCACTCCGCCTACTGCGCGATGATGCGCCTCGGGCTGAAGGTCCCCGCCACCTGGCTGATCCCGCACAAGGTGCCGCCGACGAGCGACAAGTGGTCGGCGCAGACGGCGCGCTTCAACGACATGGCGTCCAAGTACAACGAGTCGTTCTCGCTCGACGAGGTGGCCGCCCGGGTCGGCTACCCGCTCTACATGAAGCCCTTCGACGGCGGCGCGTGGGTCGGCGTGACGCGGATCGCGACGCCCGAGGAGCTGCACGCGCGCTACGACGAGTCCGGAGAGCGGCTGATGCACCTCCAGGCCTCGGTCGAGAGCTTCGACGTGTTCGCGCGGAGCCTCTCGATCGGCGCCGAGACGATGGTGATGCAGTTCGAGCCCGACCGGCCGATGCACGAGCGCTACGAGGTGAGCCACGGCTTCCTCGCGCCGGAGCTCGGCTGGGAGGTGGTCACGATCAGCCGGCTCGTCAACGCCTTCTTCCGCTGGGAGTTCAACTCGTGCGAGACGATCGTCCGCGGCGGCGAGGCGCACCCGATCGACTACGCGAACGCCTCGCCCGACGTCTCCGTGATCAGCCTCCACTACTACTTCCCCTGGGCGATGAAGACGCTGCTCAAGTGGTGCGCCTTCTGCCTGGGCACCGGCCGGCGGATGCGGATCGACCAGGACACGCGCCGCTACTTCGAGATCGGCGACCGTGAGGACCTGAGCTACGAGGACAAGCTGCAGGCCTACGGGCGGCTGGCGGACGAGCACTTCGAAGCCGAGGCCTACGCGGAGTTCTGCGAGCGCGAGCTCGGCCACGTGGACGAGCTGGCGGTCGACTACGTCGAGAGCCGGGCGTTCGACGACCTCGTGGTCGCGACCGTTCGGTCCACGTTCCCCCAGCACGAGCACGAGCAGATGGTCGCGCGCTACCGCGGCCTGCTGGCCGCCTGGGCGAGCGACCAGCGCGCCGCGGTCCCCGGCTAGCGTTTCGAGGAACCGGACGCTTCGCGCGGAACCGTGGGGGCGGAAGGAGGGACAGGGTTGATCCGCAAACGCCGGCAGCATCTGAGGGAGGTTCCGCGCGACGAGGCGCAGGAGCTCCAGGCCGAGCTGGAGGAGCGCCTCGAGGCCCTCGCCGAGGGCGGCCGCGAGCTGGCCGCGCAGCGGCTGCAGCTGGCCGAGCAGAAGCGAGACCTCGCCGAGCGGCAGCGCACGGCCTCCGACTGGCAGGCGCAGCTGGAGTCGCGGGAGGGCGCGCTCGACGCGCGTGAGCGCGAGCTCGAGCGCGTCCGCGCGGCGCAGGGCGAGGCCGACCGCGCGCACCGCGAGGCGCTCGCCTCGCTGGGCCAGGAGCGCTCGGCGCTCGCGGCCGCGCGAGCCGAGCTCGAGGAGCGCACGGCGGGCCTCCACGAGCGGGACCGGGATCTCGCCCTCCGCAGCGAGGAGCTTTCGCGCCGGAGTGCCGACCTTGAGGCGAGAGCGGCGCCGCTGGCCGAGGCCGAGCGCCGGCACGGCGAGGAGACGGCGAGGTTGCGGCAGCGTGCCCGGGAGCTCGGCCAGCAGGAGGAGAGGCTGACGGTGGCGGCGGCCGAGCAGGAGCGAACGGCCGCGCTGCAGGCCGACCGGGGGCGAGACCAGTCGGGCCGCGAGCTCGAGCTGATCCGCAGCCAGGCCGAGGTCGAGACCGCCCGCCGCCTGCTCGACGAGGAGCGAGCCGAGCTCGAACGGCTTCGCGGCGAGGCGGCGACACGGCTCGAAGCGCTCGAGGAGGACGCGAGCCGGAATCGTGCCGAGGGGGAGCGGCTCGCGGCGAGGGCCAGGGAGAGCGAGGTGGTCGGCGCGATCCAGGAGCAGACCAGGACGAGGATCGCGGCGGAGGCGGAGGAAGCGCGCGCGCTCTGGACGAGGCTGACGGCCGAGCGCGAGCTGGCCGAGGCCGACCGGCGGCAGGCGGCCGAGCTGCTGGAGCAGAACACGGCCCTCGCGGCCGCGCTCGAAGAGCGCGAGCGCGCGGTCGCCGCCGCGGAGGGTGACCTGGCGGCCCGGGCAGACTCCCTCCGGGAGGCCGAGGCCGCCGTCGCCGCAGCCCGGGCCGAGGCCGCCGGGCTCGAGGCGCGCCTGGAGCGGCAGACCGCCCGCGAGGCGGTCCTCGAGGGCACGGCGGGAGAGCTGGAAGCACGCGAGCGTGGTCTCGAGCTGCTCGGCTCGCGACTCGCCCAGGCTCACGAGCAGATCGTGGCTCGCGAGGCCGGCGTCGACGCGGAGGAGGCGAGGATCGCCGATGACCGGGCGAGGATCGACGCACGGCTCCGCGGTCTCGCGGAGGCCGAGGACCGCGGCCGGGTCAGGGCCTCCGAGCTGGAGCAGGGAGCGGCGGCGCTGGCGCGACGCGCCGAGGAGCTCGAGGCGAGCGCCGAGGGTGTCGCCCGTCGCGAGGCGACGGTCAGCGCACGCGAGGGCGGGGCCGAGCGGGCAGCGGCGGCGGCGCGCGACGCCGCTGGGAAGGTCGCCGCAGCCGAGCGTGCGCTCGCCGAGCGGGAGGCGATGCTGCTCGAATCCCGTGCCCGCCTCGACGTCCGGGTGGTCGAGCTCGAAGAGCGGGAGGCCGGCGCGGCGAAGCTCGCGGCCGCCGCCGAGGCCGCGGGCGCTCGGGCCGCCGCGACCGAGGCGACGATCGCCGTCCGGGCGGCCGATCTCGAGGAGCGCGCGGCGACGCTCCGGGCCCTGGAGGAAGAGGCCGCGCGGCACCGGCGCGAGCTCGAGGACGCCCGGCGGGTTCGGGAGGAGCAGGAGGAGGCACTCGAGGCCGGCCGGCAACGGCTCGAGGCCGAGGGCGCCCGCCTGACGGAGGAGCTGGAGCGGATGAGCGCCGAGCGGGCCGAGCTCGCCGCCCGCGAGGTGGAAGCCGGAGCCGCGCTCGCCCGCGTGGAGCGCGAGGGCGCGGCGGTCGAGCAGGCACGGCTCGAGCTCCAGACCCGTGAATCCGAGCTGGCGCAGCGCGAGGAGGCAGCCGGCCGGCTCGAGCAGGAAGCGGCGCTCCGGGCCGAGCGGCTGGCCGAGGTCGAGCGCGCTCAGGGCGAGGCGGCCGGAGAGCTCGAGGGCCGGCGGGCGCGGCTGGCGGCCTGGGAGACCGAGCGCGCGGCTCGCGAGGAGTGGCTCGAGGCGGCCCGCAGCTCTCGCGAGGACGAGCTCGAGGCGCTGCGCGCCGACCGGGCGGAGCTGGCGGATCGGGAGGCGAACCTCGCGGCCGAGCGCGCGAGCGTCGAGGACTCGCTCAGGGAGGTCAAGCGGGCCAGGCACGAGATCGCCCGCCTGGAGGAGACGCGGATCGAAGCCCGGCGGCTGCACCGCGAGGCCGAGGAGCTCGGCAAGCAGGTGGGCGACCGGGACGCCGAGGTCGCCGCGCGCGAGCGCGTGCTCGCCGTCCGCGCCGAGTCGCTCGAGCAGGCCGAGCGCGACCGGGCAGACGCTCAGGCGGCGCTCGCGGAGCGCGAACGTGAGCTGGCCGCGACCGAAGCACGCCAGGAACAGCGCGCGGAGCTGCTCGACCGGCGGGCGGCGAGCCTGGAGCGGCGCCTCCGCCTGGCCGCCGCGCTCGAGGCCGAGCTCCGCGGGGCCGAGGCGCCGGGCACGGGCGAAGACGACGAGCTCTGGGAGGATGACGACGACGCCGCCCCGGAGACCGCGGGCGAGCCGGAGCTTTCACCCGACGCGGAGCCGGACCTCCCGCCGGCCGCGGTCACGGATTTCCCAGGCGTCGCCGCCCTCGCGGCCTCCCTGGAGGAAGCGTGGCTCCAGCGCGGCGAGTGGGACCTCGCCCAGCTGATGCGCGCGGTCGAGGAGCATGCCGGCGAGTTCCCGGAGCGGGCGGAGGAGTGGGACTCGTACCTGCTCGTGCTCCGCGAGCACGCCGACCCCGACGGGCGGCTTCCGAGCTACTTCGACTCGCTCGTGTGCGAGGTCTTCGCGCCGGTGCTCGACCCCGGCTCGCTGCCGTAGGACGTGGGTCTGTACCCGGATGGGCTCGTGCGGTCGGCTCAGACGGAGCACGGGCTTGCCCGTGCTCCTGAGGTCGGCGTCGCAAGCGACGCCTAGCGCGTCGCCGGCTCCAGCAGCGCGAACGCCCCGGCGCCCGCGTCGAGCCGGGCGGGCGCCCCGATCGGCAGGGTCAGCATCGGGTCGGTGTGGCCGCAGTCGACGTTCGCGAGGACGGGAAGGCCGGCCGCCTCCGTCCGGGCCGCGACCACCTCCCAGAGCGCCTGCGTGCGCTCCTCGTCGTAGCCCATCGGGCGCGCGAAGACGAGCGCGGCGGCGGCGTCGAACATCCCGAGCTGCTCCAGGTCGGTCAGGTACGCGTCGACGTGCGCCGGCGACGGGGCCTCCTCGGACAGCTCCAGGAAGAGGATCGCGCCGGCCGGGTCGAGCCACGACGAGGAGCCCTTCAGGTGCCAGGAGATCGTCTCCAGGCAGCCGCCGAGGAGCGGGCCCGCGGCGACGCCCGCGCGGAGGGGCAGCCAGCCGTCACCCGGGCTGAGCGCCCGCGGCCGGGTGAGGTCGAGCCCTGCGTCCCAGTCGAGGAACTCGTCCGTCCACTCGGCCGCCGGCTCGAAGCGGATCGCCTCCTCGCCGAACCAGGCGGCCCGCAGGAACCGGTGGGTGAAGGGCAGGACGCCGGGGTTCTCCCCCAGCTCGGACACGAGCGCCGGCCCGTAGAACGTGCGCAGCCCCGCATGGCGCGCGATCGCCCAGTGGAGGACGGTCATGTCGGAGAACCCCTGGAAGATCTTCGGGTGCGCCGCGATCACGTCGAAGTCGAGGTGGGGGAGCAGCTGGTTGGAGTGGTTGCCGCCGATCGCCGCGAGCACGACGGCGACCTCGTCGTCGGCGAAGGCTTCGAGCAGGTCGCTAGCGCGCCGGTCGGGGGGCGCTGACACCCAGCCTTCGAGCCCGCCGGCGCTCGGCATCAGGCGCACGCGGAGGCCGAGCGACTCGAGGTAGGCCACGCCGCGCTCGACCCGGTGCGGCCACCTCGCGACCGCGGGGGCGGACGGCGACACGACCGCCACCGTGTCCCCGGGGCGGACGCGTCGGGGAACGAGCGGCAGCGGCTCCATCGGCGAAGTTTGAACCACGCCGCCGGCGGCGATCAGTCCTGACGTGCCCCGCGCGCTCTGGACCGGTTCGATCACCTTCGGCCTCGTCAACGTCCCCGTCCGGCTCTACAGCGCCATCTCGGAGCACAAGCTCCACTTCAACTTCATCCACGAGCCGGACGGAAGCCCGATCGGCTACCAGAAGATCTGCAAGGCCGAGGGGGAGCCGGTTCCGGACAAGGAGATCGTCAAGGCCTTCGAGTACCGGAAGGGCGAGTACGTCTACATGTCCGCCAAGGACTTCGAGGCCGCCCGCGTCGAGGGCTACAAGACGATCGAGATCACCGATTTCGTCCCGTACGAGCAGATCGACCCGATCTACTTCGCCCACAGCTACCTCGTGGGCCCGCAGGACGGTGCCGAGAAGGTCTACTCCCTCCTCGTCCGCGCGATGGAGGGCGCCGAGCTCGCGGGAGTGGCGAAGTTCGTCATGCGGGACCGCCAGCACCTCGGCTGCCTTCGTGTCCGCGACGGGTTGATCACCCTCGAGCAGCTCCACTTCGCCGACGAGATCCGCCCCGTCGACGAGGTGAAGCCGAAGCGCGTCTCCGTCGACCGGAAGGAGCTGACGATGGCGACGCAGCTGATCAAGGCCTTCACGGGGGACTGGAAGCCCGAGCAGTACCGCGACACCTACCGTGACGCGCTCTGCGCCGTGATCAAGGCCAAGCGGAAGGGCAAGGAGGTGCACGCAGCGCCCGAGGTCGAGGAGGAGCGGCCCACGGATCTGATGGCGGCGCTGCGGGCGAGCATCGAGGCGATGCAGGGCGGCAAGGGCGACAAGGCGCGTCCGCGGCGGGCGGCCGGCCGGAACGGCAAGGGGGGCAACGGCGACCTCGAGGCGCTCTCGCGCGCCGAGCTCGAGCAGAAGGCGCGCGCCGCGGACATCGCCGGGCGCTCGAAGATGTCCAAGGACGAGCTGGTGGAGGCCCTGAGGGCCTGACCCGCCTGCACGCTGCCGCTGCGGTCGCGCTCGCCACGGACGGCTGTGGCCACCGCGAAGCCCCCCTCGCCCTCGCTCCGCTCACGCGTCGAGCGTCTCGCGCGGGCCGGCAGCAGCCCCAAGCGGGGTTGCCCGCATTGCGCAGCACTTCGGGCGAGGCCGGAGGCCATCCGCCCCTCCGGTTCTGACTCTCCCGAGAACCCACCGCCCCGGCGCGCCTTCGTGCGGCAGCCCAGCCGGGCCCAACCCCTCCGGTTCTGACTCTCCAAAAAAGGGCGGTCCTAACCGTTTCGTGGGTCGATAGGTAAGCGCACGCCGTTCTGCTCCTAGGGTTCCGGCTGTTGAGCGCTGGTTCTCTAGAGAGGCAGGTGACGGCGTACGCGGAGCAAGGGTATTCACTCGACTGCTGGGGCTGGACGGGGCGGTTGTGGAGGCCGTGAGCATCGAGGAGGAGGGGCTGGTGGTGCGGGTGCGGCTGCGCCGGCGGGATGTCTCGCGCTGCGCTGTCTGTGGCCGGCGA
>JBHEMU010000101.1:0-4661 GCA_046262415.1 Gaiellaceae bacterium
CCGGCAGAGGAGGTGTTCTCGCCGCCCTTCCATTCCTACACCAAGACCCTGCTGCAGTCGATACCGGAGCCGGACCCCTCGCGTCCCCTGCTCGCGGCCGCGAACACCGCGGTGGCGGAGACCTGGCTCCTCGCCGACGAGGGAGGGTGACGGGGGCGTGGTCGGGACGACGATCGTCGTCCATCGCGGGCTGCACAGGTACTGCTCTCACCCGTGTATCGCGCAACTCGCCGGCGGCGAATGGATCGTCGCCTTCTGCGAGAGCACCCGAACCGAGGCCGACTTCCTGCACCCGCCGAGCGACCCGCGTTTCGTCAACCTCCTCTGCCGCTCCCGCGACCAGGGCCAGAGGTGGGAGGCGCCCCGCGTCGTCCCCGGATACGACTGGTATGGAGTCGAGACGCCGGGGATCGCGCGGATCTCGAACGGCGACGTGCTCCTCAACCAGTGGCGGTTCCTCTGGTATCCGGTCGAAGAGGCGAGGAAGCGCTGGAGGGCGGGGGACGAGCTCTACGTCTGCGGCCCGGTCTCCGATCCCCATGCCCACGGGTGGCGGCCGGCCCGCTCCGAGGACGACTGGGAAGAGCACCCGTTCCCGTACGCGCGGGCGGACGGCGGCGCGTGGGTGCACATCAGCACCGACGGCGGCTCCACCTGGGACGTGACCGTGCCGATCGACGCTGCCCCGTACCGGGGAGCCTTCAGCCCCAGGGGGGCGATCGAGCTCGCGGGCGGCGACCTCCTGCTCGCGCTCGGAAGCCAGGATCACGACCCCCTCGCGGCTACGCTGATCGTCCGCTCGACCGACCGGGGGCGGAGCTGGGGGCCCCCGGTCGAGGTGGCCCGCGCACCGGGGCTTCTCTTCTCCGAGCCGTCTGTCGTGGAGACGGAGAGCGGCAGCCTGCTCGTCTTTTCCCGCGAGGAGGTGACGGGGCATCTGCATCTGAGCGAGTCGCGGGACGGCGGGCGGACGTGGGGTGAGCCGCGACCCCTACCGTTCCCGGGTTACCCGACGCACGCGATTCGGCTGCGCGACGGCCGGCTCTTCATCATCTACGGCTGCCGCGCGGAGCCGTTCGGCATCCGCGCCGCCGTGAGCGAGGACGACGGGAGAACATGGGGCCGCCAGCTGGTCGTTCGGGAGGACCTGCCGAGCGTTAACCTCGGTTACCCCAGCGTGATCGAGTACGCGCCGCGAAAGCTGTTCGCCGTCTACTACGGAGAGGACGACGACGGCGTGACGTTCATTCAGGGAACCTACTTGGCCGTGTAGCGA
Organism: Gaiellaceae bacterium; assembly: GCA_046262415.1. GTDB lineage: Bacteria > Actinomycetota > Thermoleophilia > Gaiellales > Gaiellaceae > JACDAS01. Next base: position 1,277 of record JBHEMU010000101.1, read on the forward strand.
CTGGAGACGATGCCGATGGACAGAGAGCTGGCGCGCAGCCGTTTGCACGGCTGCTACGTGACCATCCCCACGATGTTCTCCGACAACGACGGCCTCGCGGTCGACCTGCCGGCGATCCGGCGCCACGTCCGCTTCGTGATCGAGGGCGGGATCCGAACGGGCAGGGGGGTGCTGCTCGCCGGCGGAGGAGCCGGCGACTTCTCCACCCTCACTTTCGACGAGCGGGTCGCGGTGGCGAAGGCGGTCGTCGAGGAGGTAAACGGGGCGGTGCCCGTTGTCATGGGCGCTCAGACGACGAGCACGCGCGAGCTCGTCGAGCTGGTTCGGGCCGCCGAGCAGATCGGCGCTGAGTACGTCCAGGTCTCTCCTCCCTACTACTTCGCGCACACCGATGGGGACTTCTACGACTACGTACTGGCCGCGGCGGAGGCGACGGACGTGGGGATCGTGATCTACAACACGCACTGGACGAGCTACGGCTTCTCGATCGACGCGATCGAGCAGGTCGCCGAGCTCCCCGCCGTCGTCGGCCTCAAGTGGTCGACCCCGGATGCTGGCTTCATGGAGTTCGAGCAGGTCGTGACGCGTTTCGCGGATCGGCTCTCCATCGTCGACAACCAGCTCCGCTTCGTGACGAGTCACATTCTCGGCGCACGCGGCATCGAGGTCCACGTCTGCAACTACTGGCCGGAATGGGGAGTGCGGCTCTGGGACTTGCTCGAGAACGGCCGGTATGCCGAAGTCCAGTCGGAGCTCGTCCGGGTGGCGATGCCGTTCATGGCGCTCTGGAAGGAGATCGAGCAGTACACCGGCGGAGACGGTCACCTGGACAAGCTCTGCATGGAGCTGATCGGGCTCGGCTCCAGTCGGTGCCGCCCCCCCACGCGGGACGTCCGGAACCAGTACCGCGAGCGCGCGCGCAGTATGCTGCTCGACTGCGGCGTCCCTCGGGTGGGCGAGCTCGCGGCGCGTTGATGCTAGAGGCGGGCGTGCCCCTGGCCGGCACCGCCCGAGATCACCCTGATCGACTCACCCCAAGGCCTTGTCGGGCCGGTTTGCACGAGGCTGCCCCAGGTGACAGAATGGCAATAGCGTTTCCCTCTCGGCGATACCATGTCCTTCCTGCTGCCGTGCCCGAACTGCGGGCCCCGTGACGTCAACGAGTTCGTATATGCGGGCGAGATGGCGCTTCGGCCGAAGGGGTCGCCGCCGCTGGGTGAGCTGACGGCCTATGTCTACCTGCGCCGCAACGTCGCCGGGATCCAGCGCGAGTGGTGGTTCCACCGGTTCGGCTGCGAGCTGTGGTTCCAGGCCGAGCGCGACACCCGGACGAATGACGTTCTGACGACCAAGCTCGTCGCGCCGAGCCGGCAGGCGCCCCCCGCTCCCGAATCGCCCGCCACGCCGGACGCGCCTGCGGTCTGATGCGCCTGCCGCCGCAACCCGGGGAACGCCTGAACCGCGACCGCCGCTTCGCATTCCTCTTCGAGGGCGAGCCGGTGCAGGCGTTCGAGGGGGACACGATCGCATCCGCGCTGTTCGCCTCCGGGCGACGCGTCTTCTCGCGCAGCTTCAAGTACCACCGCCCGCGCGGCCTGCTCTGCTGCGCCGGGCACTGCCCCAACTGCCTGCTACAGGTCGACGGCGTGCCAAGCGTCCGGGCGTGCATCGAGCCGGCCCGGGAAGGCGCGCGGGTGCGGGCGCAGAACGTGCTCGGCTCGCTCGACCGCGACCTGATGGCGGTCGTCGACAAGATCGGCGGGCCGTTTCTGCCCGTGGGCTTCTACTACCGGACGATGCTGCGGCCCAGGCGCGCCTGGCCCATCTACGAGCGCTTGCTGCGGAGTGCGGCCGGGCTCGGCCGGATCGACGAGCACGGGCGGCGCACGCACCGGTTCGACACCGAGCACCGGCGCGCGGAGGTGCTCGTGATCGGCGGCGGCGCGTCGGGGATCGCCGCCGCGCGGGAGGCCGCGCACGCCGGCCGGCAGGTCGTGCTCGTCGACGAGGGGCTCGGCGAGGCGGTGGGAACCGAGGCGGCGCCGTACGAGGTCCTGTCCCCGGCCCGCGCGATCGGCATTTACGAGGGCGGCCTTGTCCCGGTGGCTGCGGGCAGCGTTCTCCTCCGTTTCCGCGCCGAGCGGATCGTCGTCGCGACGGGCACGATCGAGCAGCCGCTGCTCTTCCCCGGGAACGACCTCGTCGGCGTGATGCTGTCCGGCGGCGCCAGGCGCCTGATCGACCGGTGGTCGCTCCGGCCGGGCAAGCGCGCGGTCGTCCTCGCGGCGGGCGCCGAGGCGGTCGCCGACGACCTGCGCCGCGCAGGAACGGAGGTCGCGCGCATCTTCGACCTCGGCGAGCGGGCGCCGGAGGAAGTCGTTGCTCGCGGCGGGAAGGGCCGTGTCAGCTCGGTCGCCGTCGACGGCGAGACGGTCGCGTGCGATCTGCTCGTCGTGTCCGGGGGTCGCCAGCCCGCCTACTCACTCCTGGCCCAGGCCGGCGCGAAGATCGAGTACGACGCCGGCGGCGGGATTTTCGTCCCGCGCGACCTGCCCGTCGGGGTCGAGGCCGCAGGCGCCGTAACCGGCGAGCGCGGTCAGGCGGCGCACTCGGCGCCGGTGTACTCCGGCAAGGGGAAGTGCTTCGTCTGCATCTGCGAGGACGTGACCCGAAAGGACGTCCGGCGCACGCTCGCCGAGGGCTTCGACTCGATCGAGCTCGCGAAGCGCTATACGGCAGCGACGATGGGTCCCTGTCAGGGACGCCTCTGCCACCTGCCCTTGATCCGGCTCTTCGCCCGCGAGACCGGCACCGACGAGGCGGCGCTCGGGACGACAACGGCGCGCCCACCCTGGGCGCCGGTGTCGCTCGGCCTGCTCGCCGGCCGCGGCCACGAGCCCGCCAGGCGAACGTCGATCCATCACCGGCACGAGGAGCTGGGCGCCCGGATGATGTGGACGGGCGAGTGGCGGCGCGTCCACTCCTACGGGGATCCGGCGGCCGAGGTGCGGGCAGTGCACGAGACGGTCGGCGTGATCGATGTCTCGACGCTGGGCAAGCTGCTCGTCCGCGGGCCGGACGCCGTCCAGTTCCTCGAGCGTCTCTACCCCAACCGCTTCGCCGACCTCCAGGTCGGGCGCGTTCGCTACGGCGTCCTCGCGACCGATGCCGGCCGGATCATGGACGACGGCACGATCGGGCGGCTCGCTGAGGACGACCTCTACGTGACGACCACCTCGACCGGAGCCGACGTCGTGCTCGAGTGGTTTCAGTGGTGGAACGCGGCCTGGGGGTTCGACGTCGAGGTCGTCAACCTGACCGGCGCTCTCGCCGCGGTGAACGTCGCCGGGCCGCGCGCACGGGAGCTCCTCGGCCGGCTCACCCC
>JBHEMU010000102.1:0-3053 GCA_046262415.1 Gaiellaceae bacterium
GAAGGGTCCGCGCAACCGCTCAGCCGAGCCCGTGGCCCAGGGACTGCTCGGCGACCTGCTCGGTCACGACGCGCGCGAGCTTCAGCGCCAGAGCGGGCTTGCTCTCGAGCCCGGCCGGCTGGGGGTATGGCTCATCGGCGAAGCGGGTGCACTGCTCCTGCCTCCCGGCGGTCGCCGCGTCCACTGCTTCTGCGTGGGCACGCGCGAGCGCGAGCTGCCCCGTCTGACCGTATCGCCCACCTGCTGCTGGCCCTGCGGACCGACGAGGAAGGGTTCGCGACGGTGGCCAACCGCGCCTTCTCGGGCGCGGTCTGGCGCGTGGGCCGGCGCCTCGCCCCCGGCCAGCGCTCGGCGTTGGCGGCCGGGCGCGCCCGCGCGCGACTCCTCGGGCCGGCCTGAGCGCAGAAAGGCGGTTCGCCCGTCGCGGGCGGGTCTGCGTAGAACATTTGTCGAAATTTTCGCGCAAACGCACCATTCGCAGGCGAGTCGGGTTTACTTTGCTCGACGACTAACGCGTCCATGACTCCACGCCGCCACCGCCCCCGCCGCACGCTGGTCACTCTGGTCGCCTTCGGCTTGGCGTTCGCCGGGCTCGCCCCGCGCGCCCTGGCTGCGACCGGGGAGTCAGGGCAGACGCTGACATTCGGCGCGGCAGTCGCGGACGCTTCGGCGGCGCGTGAGCCGACCGGGGCCGCCGCTCGCGTCACCGCGGCGGTGAGCGAAGCGGCCGGGCGGAGGTCGACTGCCCTCAAGGCTTCCGACACCGTCGGGGGCAGCTCCGCGGACCGCGGCGCCGACGCTCGTGGCGAGCGGAGCGACGACTCCGAAGGCGCAACCGATTCAGCCGCCAACGGGGACCGCGAGTCAAGCGTCCGCCGCCCCTCCGACGAAAGCGCGAGCCTCGACGAGGACGACGGGCCAAGCGTAGAACGCGCGGTCGACCGAAGCACGAGCGACGTGCGTGACCACGCGAGCTCGGTCGTGGAGAAGGCGGCGACCACGGTGAGGCCGGCCGCCCGCCGCGCCAGTCAACCCGTCGGCGAGCAGGCGAAGCCGATCGTCGAACAGGCGAACGAGAGCGTCGAGGAGACCGTCGACTGGGTTGAGACCACGCTGGCTGCGACGAAGCAGATCATCGACAAGGCGCGTGCGATCGTCGGCGGGGTCGGCCGGGACGGGGGCGAGACGCCGAGCGAACCAGCTCCTGACGCCGCGCCCGCGGCGACTACCGCGTCCGCCGCGTTCGACGCCGGGCCGGGCGTCGGCTCTCCGCGGGAGTCGCTGCCGGCGCGAGAGGCGCCTGGGCCCATTCGGCTCGTGACCCGGCTGGCCGAGCGCTTCGTCCCGATGCGCGCCACCGCGGCGAGCGCTCGGCCTGCGGGTCGCCGGCGCCCGGGCGCGGCCCTGCGAGCGCGTGGACACGGCCTTTCCGAGCAGGCGGCGCCCCGTCAAGCACGCTGGACACGTGCGCCCGCCGACTCGGCGCGGCTCGCGCCGCTCGGGGATTCCGAACCTTCAGACGGGACCGATATCGTCCCCAGCGGCGGTCTCGTGTCGATCAGCCTCACATCGGGCGCGGCAGCGGCGATGATCGCCGCGTCCTGTCTCACCGCGCCGTCGCTGCTCCGACGGCTACGACTCCCACCGGCCCTCGTGCGGCCGGTCGCGTTCGTCTCACTGCTCGAGCGGCCCGGCTAGACGCCGCCAGCTCCCACGCAGTGTGCCGGCGCGGAGCGCGCCGGCTCCATCGAACGCATAAAGGAGAATGAGATGTCGAGGACGACTCTGCGGCCCGGCGCGACCGCCCCTGCGCCGGTCCGAGCGAGTACCGCGGCGGGAGCTGCTCCCGCCTCCACCCCGATCGAAAGAGCGCTGCGCTCCGCCGCGGCGCGACTGGCCAGCCTGCTCTGGATCGTCGGCGCGGGTGACGCCACCCCGAGGCCAAGCGCCGTCGCGACGGCGCGGGGGCGGGCACGCCGCCGAGCGCGCCGGAGGAGAGCGGCGCGCCTCCCCGGTGTCTCCGTGGGGACTCGGTTGCCCGCTACGGGGCCTCGAGCCCTTCGCCCCCATGGCCTGAAGCGGGCCGCGCGCCGGCGGGCCCGCAACATGCTCCTCAGGGCGCTGGCTGAGCGTCAGTACTACCTCTATCGGCACTCTGCGGGGGTGGCGGCGCTCGCCCGCGCAGTCGGCGGGCGACTCGGCCTCGAGACCGTGGAGCTCCGAGAGGTCGTCGACACCGCTGAGCTCCACGACGTCGGCAAGCTCGCTCTCCCCGACGAGATCCTCGAGAAGCCGGGAGCGCTCGATGACCAGGAGTGGAAGCTAATGCGTCAGCACACGGTCGTCGGCGAGCGGATCGTCGGCGCGCTCCCCGCCGTCGCCGATGTCGGACCGCTCGTCCGCGCGTCTCACGAGAGGTGGGACGGCCGGGGATATCCGGACGGGCTCGCCGGCGAGGAGATCCCGCTGGCGAGCCGGATCGTCTTCGCGTGCGATGCCTTCGACGCGATGACCTCGAACCGGTTCTACGGGCGGCCCAAGACGCGGACGGAGGCGCTCGGCGAGCTCGAGCAGTGTGCCGGGACCCAGTTCGATCAGCGGGTCGTCCGTGCCCTGGTCGATGAGCTTGGCTCCTCGGGAGGACCGGGAAGGGAGGAGGCAGCGATGGTGGGGGGGTGACCGCCGCCTCCTCGACGGCCGACCGTCGGCTGCCCTCGGGGGTCCACGCCAGGACCCGAGCGCCGGGCGGTCGATCGGGGTTAGGATCGACCCCGGCTCGACCACCACCGAACCGGAGGAGACCATGCCCGCACAGCCGATTCCCCAGGGATACGAGAGCCTCATCCCGTCTCTGTCCGTCGACGACGCGGCTCAGGCGATCGAGTTCTACCAGCGGGCCTTCGGCGCGCGCGAGCGTGTGCGTATGGACGGCCCCGACGGCAAGATCGCCCACGCGGAGATCGAGATCAACGGCTCGGTGCTGATGCTCGCCGACCCGTTCCCGCAGTCGACGAGCAGACCGCCGAACGAGCTCGGCGGGACGAGCATGGGGG